>NZ_JACIFT010000004.1:0-321263 GCF_014197575.1 Rhizobium sp. BK538 | reverse complement strand
AGGTCATCGTCGCCATCAACAAGGACGAGGAGGCGCCGATCTTCCAGGTCGCCGACTACGGTCTCGTCGCCGACCTCTTCGATGTCCTGCCGGAACTAGAGCGGTCTCTCTAGCCACACATGAAACCAGCGAAAAACCGAGGCTGCGCAGCGCCTCGGGGCCTTGCGACCGGACGCGGCACCGGCGATAGCGAGTTCACCATTGGAATAGCTTCGGCTCGGCTGTGCCTGAAATATAGAGCGGGTGACAGGGGTGGCCATCCGACGTGAATTTGAGTGCGTAGAGCTTTGACGTTGCGAGCATTCGACAAACCTCAAAAGCTCGATCACGATAGGCACCATGCCTACCCCAGCCACACACGATCCTGTCGCAGCTTTCGGACATCTTGCGTAAGTACCGATCGTTTTCAGGCCCAACCGGGTCCGCTTGCTCATAGAGCCGTCCTGGACTGGACGATCGAAGGGCGAAGAGATTCCCAACGACGAGACCGCCGAACCCCCACGACCTCGCAAAGGCGATGCATCGACGCAGCGTTGGATCGGTGCTGAAGGCGTCCGCAGTGGATGGATTGAGCATCAGGAACGCGACAGTCTCCCTTGAGGGATCCCACTGTCGCTCCAGCAGGTATCGATAGCAGTTACATCTTGAAAATAGTGCAGAAGACAGGGTGAAGTCGCTCATCCGCCGTCTCCATTCACCGGCCAATCCTAACGCGTTGCGGGCTTTCGCGCGTCCAGAGGCGTTTCAGATCTCCTCCCATGGGAAAGTGTCCAGGCGCTCCGCTCCTCGAGACGTAACAAGAACTTGCGTTTCCAGCTTGATGCTCTCCGACCCTGCCTGCGCAATCAAACTTTCAACATTTAGAACCATGTTCTCTTCAATGACGCCGCTGAAGTTCTGGTCGAAATCGGGGTGGAGCAGAATGCCGGGCCATTCGTCGGCCATTCCCGTCCCATGCACTGCCAGAGTATAGCGATAAGGCAGGTACTTTTCAGGGATGCGCCAGCTCTTTTCGTTGAAGTCAACGAATGTCATGCCAGGACGAATGATCGACAGGTTGTGCTCGATCTGATCCAACGCCGCCGAATAGAGCTCGCTTTGCTTGTCGCTCATTGCCACATGACCGCAGGTCCATGAGCGCGACAGGTCGGCGCAATATCCATAGGGCCCGATCATGTCCGTATCGAAGGAGATCATCTCGCCGCGCTTTATGACGTAGTCAGAGCACTCCTGATACCAGGGATTGGTTCGTGGGCCGGCCGTCAAAAGCTTCGTCTCAAGCCATTCGCCGCCACTGCGGGCGTTCTCAAAATGCAGCTCAGCCCAAATTTCGCGCTCCGTTCGTCCGGGCTCGGAAACCTCGTACATGCGGGCCATCCCGGCTTCGCACACCCGGATCGTCCACCGCATGAGTTCGATTTCTTCGGAACTCTTGATCGAGCGTGCTCGTTCGGCCAGCTCCTGGCCGTCCAGCAGTTCCAGGCCGCGCTTTAAAAGCTCCGATGCCGGCGCCGGCTCGAGCCTGTCGACGGCAAGTCTCTTGTTGCGCCCGTGGGACTTCATGACGTCTGCGATCTCATCGGCCCAGTCCCTCATTCGGTGCTCGACAAGGTTACCGGAGGTGAAGAACAGGTAAGATTTTGACGTGCGGATTTCATCGATACCGGGAAGCCCGTCATTGACGTGCTCCGATCCCTCGAATTCAAACATGATGGCGGGACCGTCAGCGACAACGAGCGCATATCGAGAGGGATTATGCATCGTCCAGATGGCCATGTTCGACGAGTCGAACGCGTAGCGTATGTTGACCGGATCGTACAACAGCAACGCCGAACAGTTCCATTCCTTCATTTGCAACCGAAGGCGGTCCAGCCGATACCGCCGCACGGAATCGAGGGTTTGCAAGGGAAGAGGACTTATGAGCGGCCGATCGGCTCCTGCCGGATTGAGATAGGCCTGCTTGCGCTCGTCCTTGAACACCGTGGAGCCTTGGTCGGAGATCCTGTCTCTAAGCAGCATGGTCGATCCCTATTGTCGCCAAAGGATAGGTCGTGCGGGCGCGTGCCCAGCCGTTAGCGATCAATCACCAGGTCGCTGAGAGGCCTGGAGCAGCAAGGCAGGAATAATCCAGCGTCGATCTCTCGTTGCCGTATCCCGCCATTGTGGTTCATGTCGACCGCACCAGAAACCAGCTTCGACTTGCATGTGCCGCATACGCCATTGGAGCAGGAGGAGGGGATGCGCACGCCCGACTTCTTCGCGCAGGCAAGCACCGTCTGGTCGTCGGCGACCTCTATCTTTCTGGATTGCTTGGCGAATTCGACCTGAAAAGCCTTGTTTGGTATCGAGGCCTCGCCGGTGACGGCTGGTTCCTCGATAATCGCTGCATCGAAGCTTTCCTCGATGTAGCTGTTCGCGGGCACTCCGAGCTGCGCGGTGATCGAGCGTGCCGCGGCCATGAATGGCGCCGGGCCGCAGCACATGACGGTTCTCTTCGCAATGTCGGGCACGGCGAGCTTCAGGAACTCGGGCGAAATCCGGCCTGTCAGCCCGGGCCAGGATGGCTCCCCATCGACGCTCTCAGGCAGAAACTGCAGGCGAAGGCCTTTCATTCGTGCGGCAAGACAGGCCAGCTCGTTGCGAAAAATCAGGTCGACCGGCGAGCGAGCCGCATGAAGAAATACGACATCTGCGGGCTCGCAGCGATCCGCCAGGCCACGCAGAATAGACATCACGGGCGTAATGCCGGAGCCGCCAGAAAGAAGCAGAAGCTTCGGGGCGGCGACGCGCGGACAGACAAAACGGCCGAGCGGCCCCTGAGCCTTCACGGTCATGCCGCTTTGCATGTTGTCATGAAGCCAATTCGATATTCTTCCGTTCACGACCCGCTTGACCGTCACGGTGAAGGCGTTTGCACGGTGCGGTGACGAGGAGATGCTGTAGCAGCGTGCCTCGGCATCATCGCCAATCGGGAAGTCGAAGAGGAAATATTGTCCGCCCTCGAAGGTGAAGCGCTTGCCTTGCGGTGACGCAAAGGTGAAGCTCTTGACGTCGTGGGTTTCCTGATGAACGTCCAAGCACACCAAGGTGTCGTCTTGCTCGGGATCCCATGTGTCGCGCAGCGCTGAGCCGCCCTGCTTCTGTGCGAAATCAATATCCATTTGCGCGCATCCGATCGATGTACCACGTGGCAAACTTGTCGAGGTTGGTCTCCGAGAATTGCGAGTAGGGGCCGGGCCGGTAGGCAGGATCGAGCGCACCTGCATGGGAGCGTGCCACCAGGTCAGCGTCCTGGTCGGTCGTCGCAATCCAGACGTCCGTCAGCTTGTCGTAATCGTAGTCGACACCCTCAACCGCATCCTTGTGCACCAGCCACTTCGTCCGGACCAGGGTCTTGCCTGCCGACAGGGGGATGACGATGGCGACCACAGCATGGTCGCCCATGAAGTGGTTCCAGGAGTTGTGGCCCCAAAGATGGGTATCGCCTAAGTCCTTCCGCGTCATGTGGCCGAGCAGCTTAGATGATGCGGCCGTGGCGTCATGCGTCTGGGATTCGCCCGCGCCAGCGATGATCAGTCTTTGCGTACGGAAGTTCGTGGCGCAGTCGGAGAGTTGCTCGACGGCGGCCGATGGGAAGCCGTCGGCCTCCCAAGCCTTGGTCTTGTCTTCATAGAGCCGAAAATGCTCTTGCGCCTGCGCTCGGTCCTCCGGGCTCAAGGTTTCCGGATCGAAGCCGAAGTCGAGATCGACGAAGGATACACAGAGCTCGGGATGGTTCGCGGAACAGTGGTAGCACTCACGATTGTTCTCCATCGTCAGCTTCCAGTTGCCATCCTCGATCACATCCGTCTGATGGGCGACCTTCGCATTACGGATGTCGTAGGGAGCAAGGCGTTCAACCATTGTGTGCTCGAGGACGTCAATGTCGTGGGGAGGGTTATCAGAGAGACAGGCATAGATCAGCCCACCAATCGACTTGAAGGTCACGGGTTTCAGTCCGTGACAATCCTTGTCAAAGTCCTTGCCCATATGAGGAGCGTAACTGAGTTCTCCGGTAAGATCATAGGTCCAGGTGTGATAGGGACAGACAAGCTTTGAGACGATCGTTTTTCCTTCGTCCAGCAGGCGAGCGCCGCGGTGGCGACAGACGTTGTGCAGCACACGAATTTCGCCGTCGTCATCTCGCAGCAGGATGAGGCTTGTCTTGCCAATGTCGATGACGGTGGCATCGCCAGCTTCCGGAACATCGCAGTCGAGACCGATGCATATCCAGTGTTTGTGGAAGAAAACATCGATGTCCGCGTCGAAGACGTCTTCACGCGTATAGAGGCCGGCGGGCAGCGAGTGTCCGTTCGTGCGAGAGTCGAGAAGGGCGGAGATGGAGGAGGGAAGTTTGTTTAGCATGAGAGCCCCTTATGCCTGTATTCGCATAGACTGCCCTTGCTACTGAGCCTCTTCAACGGCATTAATTATCACGCTCGCATAACGGCGAGTAATGTGAGGGGGCATGGAATGCAGTTTCGCAGGCGCTTGCCGTCGATGACGGCTCTGATCATGCTGGAGGCGGTCCTTCGTCGTAAGAGCTTCACCATCGCTGCGGGCGAGCTCGGGGTTACCCAGGCGGCGGTGAGCCGGCAAATTGCGTTGCTGGAGGAAGAGCTCGGTCAGCCGATGTTCGTGCGCAAGCACCGCGCAATCGAGCCGACTGCCGCATGTCTGGTGCTGGGCGCCTCCCTGGCGCAGAGCTTCTCCAACATTTCCGACGCAATCGATGCCATCAAGGGGGCCGCCCAGGATGTGGTCACCATCGGCGCGACCGTGGCTTTTTCGTCTTTCTGGCTGCTTCCCCGCCTCGCCGATTTTCGCGCCCAGAATCCCGGCATTCAGATCCGCGTCGTGTCCCAGGATCAGAAGATCGATTTGGACAGCGGGGCGGTCGATCTTGCGATCCGGTTCGGGCTGCCTCCCTTCAGCGACGGAACGGTTATTGCCTCCCGCGGGGACGAGATAATGCTCGTCTGCTCGCCAGAATACCTCAACCGGCGCGACAAGGGTCCATTGTCCACGGCCGACGAGTTCATCGAGACTGACGCCGAGGACCGATTGTGGCTTTCCTGGGGCCAATGGCTCGCAGAACTTGGCGTGCACTTTGAGGTCACGCCCTCTCTTCGCTTCAGCCATTACACTGAGACCATATTCGCCGCACGCGCGGGTCAGGGAGTTGCCCTGGGCTGGGGCACCCTTGTTCAGACGTTCCTCGATGACGGCACGCTGGTTGCTCTCGATGAGACCAGACTATCGCCGGAAGGCCGATACAACGTTTTACTGCCGTTGAAATCCAGAAGGACGGTGGCTATCGACCGGGCTTCGTCATGGCTCACTGCCGCGCTTCACAAATGATCGTCTTCCCTTCGGGAAACTGCGGAATTCGGTAGGGCGGAGTGCGAAATGTCACCCTGACGAAAGTTCCGTCTTGACCCTGCTGATATAAGCAAATGTCACAGGATTTTGACCGCAAGAATTGCTACCTCCGGCTCTGTCGATGGAGTTGGATTGCATAGTGTCGGTCGTCCCAGCGGAATGTATGTTAGAAGTGAAGCAAAATGTTCGTTACGCCACCGCTAAATCGATGACCGGAAGTCAGAGGGCGCCACCGGAAACTTCGCAATTCCTAAGACACATTCAGCCGGGGCACTATTGCGACTTGCCGCGGTTGCGGTCGGGCGCACTCAGGCCGCGTTGAGGGCATTCTATCGGCGTCTGTCGGCACGCGTCGGCAAGGCCAAGGCGGTCACTGCCACGGCCCGCAAAATCGCCGTCTTGTTCTACAAGACCCTGCGGCACGGTATTAAATACAGCGATCCGGGAGCCTCCCACTACGAGGAGACTTGCCGTCGACACGTCCTCGCCGATCTCCAGCGAAGAGCAAAGTCGTTCGGGTATACCGTGCAGTTCGCCCAGCGCCACTTCGTCCAGAACCGTGCCCGGAGCAAGTTCCATCCGTATGAGGGGTGCGCCAACCGTTTGCCACCCAAACTTGCTACCTTGGCCGATAGCCGCCTGTGGCCAGCGCTTGTGACTACTCAGCGCGTCCAATGCCGAGTTCTGCCTCCGATCTTCCTTATCCAACCCTGATCCGCAGTGACGTGAAGCGAAATCGTCGTGAATGATTCGCTCGTTATTTCCGTATGTTAGATGATAGTATCCTCAAATTGTATTCTGTAAGAACTTTTATTGTGTACGCAAAGTACACAATTTATTGACAGCATATTAGATGCATGCCATGTTTCAGCCGTGGCGCAACCAACGGCATGGAGTGACGCATGGCCAAGACCGTGAAGAGCAACCTGTACGAAGACTTGAAACGTCAAATTCTGACAATGGAGCTCGACCCCGACGCCGATCTAGACGAAGCCAGCCTGAGTGAGCGCTATGGCCTCTCCCGAACGCCGGTCCGAGACATCTTTCGTCGATTGGCAGGCGAGGGCTATGTCGATATTCGCGAGAACCGCGGCGCGCGCGTCATCCCGATGAACCATGCCACGCTGCGAAATTTCTTTCTGGTCGCGCCGATGATCTATGCCGCCGTCGGTCGATTGGCGGTCCAGAACTTCAAATCATCACAACTTGCGGACTTGAAGCAGACGCAGGAGCGCTTTCGCAGGGCCAGCGAAAGCCAGAATGCGCTGGACATGGTCCTTCAGAACAACCGCTTCCATGAGATCTTCGGCGAGATGTCGGCAAACGTCTATTTGCAGCCCAGCCTCGGCCGTCTGCTCATCGACCATGCCCGGATCGGCCACACTTTCTTCCGGCCGCGAAACGACGACATGAAGCGGCGCTTGCAGTTGGCCGTCGAACACCATGACGCCTTCATCGAAGCGCTGGCAGCGCATGACGAGGATGCCGTCGTCGATCTCGTCTTTGAACATTGGGAATTGTCCCGCGAGAACATGGAGATGTTCATCGCGCCGCAGGGACTGAAGGCGGACGTCTTCATCGGCGGTCCGGCTGCCAAAACATTGGAGAAATCATAGTGAAATTCGAGGGGATCTATACCCCGGCCGTCACTCCGCTTGATGAGAGTGGACAGATCGATCGGAAGGCATTCGCTGCCGTGCTGGAATCGCTGATCGAGGCGGGGGTCCACGGCATTATCGTTGGCGGGTCAACGGGCGAGTATTACGCTCAGACAAGCCAGGAGCGTTTTGACCTCGCTTCTTATGCGAAGGACGTCATCGGGAGCCGCTTGCCGCTTATCATCGGAACGGGCGCCACACGGACTGAGGATTCGGTCGAATACGCGAAGGCTGCCAAGGAAATCGGCGCTGATGCGATCCTCGTTTCCACACCTCCTTATGCGCTTCCGACGGGGCGGGAAAATGCGGTTCACGCGCTCACCGTCGACCGCGCGGCCAATCTGCCGATCATGCTCTACAACTACCCGGCCCGCATGGGTGTGATGATGGGCGAGGAATATTTCTCGCGCGTCGGCAAGTCGAAGAATGTCGTCGCCATCAAGGAAAGTTCCGGCGACATGGGCAACCTTCATCTGCTCGCCAGGAAGTTCCCGCACATTGCGCTTTCCTGTGGCTGGGACGACCAGGCACTCGAGTTCTTCGCATGGGGCGCCAAAAGCTGGGTTTGCGCCGGATCCAACTTTCTCCCGCGCGAACACGTCGCCCTGTACGAGGCATGCGTTCGCGAGAAGAACTTCGACAAGGGCCGCGCGATCATGAGCGCGATGCTGCCGCTGATGGACTTCCTCGAATGCGGCAAGTTCGTCCAGTCGATCAAACACGGCTGCGAGATCATCGGGCTCAAAACCGGATCCGTGCGCGCGCCGCTGCGGCCCCTCAATTCCGAAGAAAAGCGAACCCTGCAGACCGTCGTTGCCACCTTGAAGCGCACTGTCGCCAACATCACGTCGGGAGCCAACCATGCATGAACCCTTGACCGCTGCCGAATACAAGGCGATCGCTGCTGATATTCAGTTGCCGACAAATGCATTCATCGATGGCTCGTTTCGTCCGGCAATCTCCGGCAACACGTTCAAGTCTACGAATCCGGCGACGGGCGAAACGCTCACCAAGATTGCCGCATGCGATACAAGTGATGTCGACTATGCGGTGGCCAAGGCAAAGGAGGCCTTTGACGACGGTCGCTGGCGTTTGCGTTCGCCTGGTGAGCGAAAGGAGATCCTCCTCAAGCTCGCCAAGCTCATCGAACGCAACCGGCACGAACTTGCGGTCATGGAGAGCCTCGACAGCGGCAAGCCGGTCCGTGAATGCCAGACCGTCGATATTCCTGACACGATCCATACGATCCGCTGGCATGCGGAACTGATCGACAAGCTTTACGACAATACCAACAATGTCGGACCGAATGCCTTGGCCATGGTGGTCCGCGAACCTATCGGCGTCGTCGGCTGCGTGCTGCCGTGGAACTTCCCATTGCTGATGCTGGCCTGGAAAATCGGCCCGGCTCTGGCTGCCGGATGCTCGGTCATCGTCAAGCCCGCACAGGAAACGACGTTGACGACGCTACGTGTCGCCGAACTCGCCCATGAGGCAGGTATTCCAGCAGGTGTGTTCAACGTCGTGACCGGCAGCGGCAGGGACGTCGGTGAGCCGATTGGTCTCCACATGGACGTTGATATGGTTGCATTTACCGGCTCGACGCCAACGGGACGCCGCTTCCTACGCTACGCGGCGGATTCCAATTTGAAGAAGGTGGTCCTCGAATGTGGCGGCAAGAATCCCGCGGTCGTGCTTCCGGACGCGGAAGATCTCGACCTCGTTGCCGAACAGGTGGTCAACGGCGCCTTCTGGAATATGGGCGAGAATTGTTCGGCCACATCCCGCCTGATCGTTCACTCCAGCATCAAGGAAGAACTGCTGAAGCGGATCGGCGCATATATGCGGGAATGGAAGACAGGCGACCCGCTCGATCCGGAAAACCGCATTGGCGCCCTCGTCAGTCAGAGCCATTTCGAGAAGGTGAAGTCGTTTCTCGACGACATCAAGACGGAGAACCTTTCGCTCGCCCACGGCGGCGCGACGCATAAAGGTGCCTTCATTGAGCCGACCGTGGTCGATGGGGTCACGACGAAGAGCCGGCTGTTCCAAGAGGAGATCTTTGGACCGATCCTTTCGGTAACCACATTCGAGAACCTTCCCGAAGCCGTCGCCCTTGCCAACGACACCAACTACGGCTTGACCGCCTCCGTGTACACGGGCAGCCTGCGCAACGCCATCCGGCTGTCGCGCGACATCCGGGCGGGCCTCGTGACCGTCAACTGCTTTGGTGAGGGTGACGCCAGCACGCCGTTCGGCGGCTACAAGGAGTCCGGCTTCGGCGGTCGAGACAAGTCCATCTTTGCCCACGACAACTACTGCGAGCTGAAGACGATCTGGATCGATGTCTCCGATCGCTCGGTCGACGAGACGATCCGTTGACCAGGACCGTCGTCAAGCGGCTTCCCGCTGAATCTGGCGTCTCAGGCTGGGAGGCGATCAGCAGACGCGTCGCCCCCATTCGTACGCTGGAAGGCAGCGTGGCGGCCGACTGGCTGATCGTCGGTGCCGGGTTTGCGGGATTGTCTGCAGCCCGACGGCTCTCGCAGATCCGGCCGGGCGACAAGATCGTCGTCATGGAAGCCGGAGAGGTAGCCAAGAGCACGGCTGGCCGAAACTCCGGCTACATGATCGATGTTCCCCACAATCTCTCGGCGGGCGAGTATTCAGGCGCCAGTGAAGCGGCAACCGCCCTTGAGATTGCACAAAACCGCTTTGCGATCGATTTCGCGAAAAGCGCTGCGGACGAATACGGAATGTCCCGGGAGACATTCGATCCGTCAGGCAAGATCAATGCGGCTGCAACGGCGCGCGGAATGAAGCTGAACGTCAGCTATGGCGAGTCGCTTCGGCGCATCGGCGAAAAGCATGTTTTCCTCGATAGATCGCAAATGCGCGAGCTGACAGGAACGGACTATTACCTCGGCGGCTTATATACGCCCGGTGCGGTGATGATCCAACCTGCGGACTATGTCCGAGGCCTTGCGGCAGGGGTTGGGCAGACTGTGACCATCTTCGAGCGCTCGCCTGTCACGGAGCTGCGGCGTGAGGGTGGGACTTGGACGGCCAAATCGACACGGGGTGCAGTAACCGCCCCGAAGGTCATCCTGGGGGTCAACGGGCATATAGAGGACTTCGGTCATTTTCGCGGTCGGCTGATCCATATATTCGCCTACGCATCGATGACGGCTCCCTTTCCGGCGGATGATGTCGCCCACGCAGTCTCCGGGCAGGACCGGTGGGCGCTGCTCCCGGCCGATGCCATGGGTGCAACGGTTCGCAAGATCACGTCGAACGGCCTTTCACGCATCGTCCTTCGCACAAGATACACCTACGGCAGGACGATCACTGTCACCGACAAACGCCTGGAAAAGCTGGCGGCCGCTCATCGCCGGTCGCTTGATGCACGCTTTCCGAAATTGACGGATTTGCCGTTCCAATACAGTTGGGCCGGCCGCCTTTGCCTCAGTCGCAATCACGTGCCGGCCTTTGGCGAAATCGACGAAGGCTTGTTCTCGGCGTGCTGCGAAAATGGCCTCGGGACCGTGAAGAGCACGCTTGCCGGTGTGCTGGCCGCCGAGTTGGCGACCGGAACCGGCTCAGAACAACTCGACAAATACATGGATCATCCGATGCCCACGAGACTGCCGCCAGAGCCGTTTGCGTGGCTGGGGATCAATTCGGTGATCCGGTTGCAGGAATTGCGTGCAGGCCGCGAGGGATGATCCCTTGCCGCGCAATGTGAAGACTGAGCCCACCGCCAAGTCTTCAACGAGAATGGGAACGAAAACTAGGAGTAAGAACAATGAAGACTTTGTGGAAAGCGCTCTGCGCCGCCGCCATGGTCGGGATCAGCATGCTTCCTGCTCGCGCGGAAGAAAAGACGATCACCATGGGCACGATGTCATGGGAAGACCTGACGCCCATCACCGGTATCACCAAGAAGGTTCTCGAAGACGCCGGCTACACCGTCAAGGTGACCGAGTTCTCCGAATGGGGCATCGCCTATGCCGCTCTTGCCAAGGGCGACATCCAGGTTCTCACATCGCAGACAGATTATGTCGCCCAGGACTACTGGAACAAGAACAAGAACCGCCTCGAGAAGATTTCGCCGGTTTCGCACGGCCTCTACCAGGGCATCGCGGTTCCGAAGTACGTTCCGATCGACTCTCTGGAACAGCTCAATGAAAACGCGGACAAGTTCGGCGGCAAGATCATCGGCATTGAACCGGGCGCCGGGCTGATGCGTGACTCTTCCAACGCCGTCAAGGACTACGATATCAAGCTGCAACTCGTCGAAGGCAGCACGGCTGCGATGACGGCGGCCCTCAAGTCGGCCTATGACCGCAAGGAGTGGATCGCCGTTACGATCTGGGAGCCGTCGTGGATGGTCCAGAAATACGAGGTAAAGTACCTCAAGGACCCGAAGGGCGTCTTCCCGCCGCCGCAGAGCTACTACTGGATCGGCAAGAAAGGCTTCTCCGAAGAAAACCCGCACGCCCGTGAAGTGATGGCCAGCGTCTATGTTCCGATCGCCGACATCACCGCCATCAACGGCGAGGTCAAGGACGGCAAGACGATGGATCAGGCTGTGCAGGGCTGGATTGCGGCGCATGCCGACCTGGTCAAGCGTTGGGAAAACATCAAGAAGAACTAACCGTGCAGGGCCGTCCGATCCGGTCGGATGGCCCTTGAAGCCCAATGAGAAAAGCCAGCACCAATTGGCTCAAGGGGATCGCTATGAAAGCCGCAAATGCCGATACCAATGAAGTCCTGATCGACTGCCAATCCCTCTGGAAGGTCTTTGGAGACAAATCCGCCGCCGCCATGAGATCGATTGCCGAGCAGGGACTGGGCAAGAAGGACGTGCTGAAGGAGTTCAACTGCGTCGTTGGCGTCTCGAACGCCAGCCTGCAGGTACGGCGCGGCGAGATCTTCTGTATCATGGGCCTGTCTGGCAGTGGAAAGTCGACGCTTATCCGGCTGCTCAACAAGCTGATTACACCAAGCGCCGGAAAGGTGCTTGTCAAGGGCAGGGACATTGCCGCGCTCTCCCCCGTCGAGCTCCGCCAGATGCGTGCCACGAACATCGGCATGGTGTTCCAAAGCGTTGCGCTGCTTCCGCACCGCACGGTGCTCGAAAACGCCGGCTTCGGACTGGAAGTCCAGGGCATCCCCAAGCTCGAGCGCAACAAGATCGCCAAGGCCGCATTGGAAACAGTGGGCCTGGCAGACTGGGTTGACCGCTACCCGAAGGAATTGTCGGGCGGCATGCAGCAGCGTGTCGGCCTTGCCCGCGCGCTTGCCTCCGATCCGGAAATCATCCTGATGGACGAGCCCTTCAGCGCGCTCGATCCGCTGATCCGCCGCCAGCTTCAGGACGAGTTCCGCCAGCTCACGAAGTCGCTCGGCAAGTCTGCCGTGTTCATCACGCACGATCTCGACGAGGCGATCCGCATCGGTGATCGCATCGCCATCATGAAGGACGGCGTCATTATCCAGACTGGTACTGCCGAGGAGATCATCCTCAATCCAGCGGATGATTATGTCGCCGAGTTCGTGGCAGGCATATCGCGACTCCATCTGATCAAGGCGCATTCCGTGATGCACAGCGTTAGCGAGTTTCAGCGCAGCGAGCCACATTCCGATATCTCGTCGCTGCTGCGCACCAGTCCGGATGCCGACATCGACGAGCTGATCACGCTGACCATGCAGACGGACCGTGACGCCATTGCCGTCGTCGACAACGATGAGGTCGTCGGCGTGGTCACGCCGCGCAGTCTCCTCATGGGCGTCAAGGGTACCTCCAACAACGATCGCGCGGCGGCCTGACCGCTGAACGGGAGCTGAGTGACATGGACATTTCAAGCTTCACTGACACCTTCGACGAATGGACAGACACCGCGCTCGAATGGGTAAGCGACAATGGAGAGACCCTTTTCGACTACGTCAGATGGGTCCTCGAGGGGCTCTACGATGGGATCCTCTGGCTGCTCGTGCTTTCACCATTCTATGTCGTCGCAATCATGGTCGCGCTGGTGGGATGGCGCCTGGTGAACGCCTGGTTCGCGATCCTTGGCGGCGTTGCGCTTCTCCTGTGCTTTTCCATGGGACTCTGGTCCGAAACGATGAGCACCTTGGCACTGGTCTTGACGGCGACGGCGCTCGCGCTGGCGATCGGTATCCCTGTCGGGATCGCGGCAGGTTTCTTTACGGCTCTCAACCGGTTCATGGAGCCGGGCCTCGATCTGATCCAGACGCTTCCGCCATACATCTATCTGCTGCCGGCGATTGCCCTGCTGGGCTACGGTCCAGCGACGGCGCTTATCGCCACCATTGTCGTTGCCATGCCGCCGGCAATCCGGCTGACCGCGCTTGGCATCCGCATGACGCCAAGCGAGTTCGTCGAACTTGGAGAGGCAAGCGGAATGAGGCCGGCCCAGATGTTCTTCAAAATCCGCCTGCCGTTTGCTCTTCCCAGCATCATGGCTGGGATCAACCAGAGCCTGATGATGGCATTTGGCATGGTCGTGATCGCCGGCATCGTCGGCTCCGGCGGTCTTGGAGAGACGATCTACGGCGCGATCCGAACGCTCGACATCGCGACGTCCATCAACGGGGCAATCGCGATCGTCGTCCTGACTATGGTGCTCGACCGCATAACACAGAGCGCGGCCCGGCTTGGAACAGGGAGGCAGTCATGAACCCGTCGGTTTTGCAGTTTTCGCCGGGCGCTTTTCTAGCTCCGGCGGTTGACTGGCTGAACACCAACCTGCATCCGCTGTTTGCCGCGATCAGCTATTTGGTGGAGGCCGTGCTGTCGGCAATCGAGGCCGCACTTCTATTCGTGCCGCCTGTTGCCCTTATTGCTATCGTCGTCGTCGCAGCCTTTCTTGCTGTGAATGTGCGAGCGGCAATCCTGGCAGGTCTCTGCCTGGGGTTCTGCCTGATCGTCGGGTTCTGGACGGCGTCAATGCAGACGGTTGCACTTGTGACCGTCTCCGTCCTGATCTCCGTGCTCGTCGCGTTTCCCATTGGCGTCCTCTGCTCGCGTTACAAGACCCTTGAAGCGATCGTGCGACCAGTCCTCGACGTCATGCAAACCGTGCCGCCGTGGGTTTACCTGATCCCCGCGGTAATGATCTTCAGCCTGGGGCGCGTACCAGCCATCATTGCCACGATCGTGTACGGCATTCCGCCGATGCTGCGACTGACCACTTTGGCGTTCAACCAGGTGCCGCGCGAGTTCGTGGAGCTTGGCAGTGCGATTGGTGCCCATCCTCGTTCAGTGCTCTGGAAGATCGAAATTCCGTTGGCCAAGCAGACGCTGTTGGTCGGCCTGAACCAATGCATCCTCCTCTCGCTGGCCATGGTCGTCCTGGCGGGCCTTGTTGGAGCAGGCGGTCTTGGCGCCGAGGTGACGCGCGGTCTGACCCGCATGGAAATGGGGCTGGGTTTGCGCGCAGGCCTCGCAATCGTGGCAGTCGCGCTGCTGCTTGACCGGTTAAGCCGCGGTCTTCTCGATCGCGACAGCACGCCTCGGGCAGCGTGACTCGAGGAAAGATATGAGAAAAAGCTTCTTCTGCGTCGACGCCCACACCTGTGGAAATCCGGTGCGTGTCGTTGCCGGCGGCGGGCCGCTCCTGCCACATGTTCCCGTCGGCGAGAGGCGCGAACTCTTCGTCCGCGACCATGACTGGATCCGACAAGCCTTGATGTTCGAGCCCAGAGGACACGACATCATGTCGGGAGCAATTATCTATCCCGCCTATCGTGACGACTGTGATTTTGCCGTCCTCTTCATCGAGGTAAGTGGTTGCCTTCCGATGTGCGGTGCTGGAACGATCGGCGTCGTGACGGCCGCGATCGAGGAGGGGCTGGTGACCCCACGCAGGCCGGGGCGTGTTTCCATCGAAACGCCGGCGGGACGGGTCGACGTCGCCTACGAGGAAAAGGATGGGTATGTGGACTCCGTTCGCCTCTACAATGTGCCCAGCTATCTGCACGAAGCGGACGTCGCCGTGGATGTGCCTGGAATGGGGCGCCTGATTGTCGATATTTCCTATGGTGGCAACTACTACGC
Source organism: Rhizobium sp. BK538 (assembly GCF_014197575.1). Classification (NCBI taxonomy): domain Bacteria; kingdom Pseudomonadati; phylum Pseudomonadota; class Alphaproteobacteria; order Hyphomicrobiales; family Rhizobiaceae; genus Rhizobium; species Rhizobium sp. BK538. The sequence goes on along the minus strand of NZ_JACIFT010000004.1, from coordinate 306,104 downwards.
CGTTGTCGAGCCACAGGAGAACTGGGCCGGACTTGCCGGTATGAACGCGGCCGAGATTGTCGGCTTCAGCCGGGGACTCCGAGAGGCTCTGGCGGACCTGTGCGACCCGGTCCATCCAGACGATGGAAGAATTCGCGGTGTCCATCATGCGATTTGGTGCGACCATCCGATCAACGACCAGTCGGATGGCCGATGTGCCGTGTTTTACGGAGACAAGGCGATAGATCGGTCGCCCGGCGGAACCGGCACCTCGGCACGTATGGCGCAATTGCACGGAAAGGGAAGGCTTGCTGTCGGCTCTTCTTACCGGCATGAGAGCCTGATCGGGACGGTGTTTCAGGGCAGGGTGGAGGCTAATGCCGACCTTGGTGAGTATAAGGGCATCCTTCCGAGCATAGGCGGCTGGGCGCGCGTCATCGGCCACAACACGATCTTCGTGGATGATCGAGACCCGCTGGCACACGGCTTTCAGATAAGGTGAGTGAGGGCTGCAAACGTCCAGTATCAAGGAGATTGAGATGCGACCAGAAGACTATCGGCAAGGAGACGCCGTCGGCAAATCCGCCGGCCGTCTAAAGGTCGGATTTGTGCTTGCTCGATCCTTCACGCTTTCAGCATTCGCGCTTTTCGCGGATACGTTGCGGCTTGCGAGCGACGAGCATGATCGTTCCGGACGCGTACTGGCGGACTGGCAAGTGCTCGGAAGTACGCGGCATCTGATTGCGTCAAGCTGTGGGATCCAGGTGGCACCGACGTCGGATTTCGTGGATCCGACGAGGTTCGATTACATTGTCGTTGTCGGAGGCCTTCTCACAGCGGAAAACCCTGTCGATCACGACACGATCACATTTCTCAAGCGCGCGGATGCCGCCAGGGTACCCTTGATTGGTCTTTGTACAGGCTCGTTCATCCTTGCCGATGCTGGCTTAATGAGAAACCATGAGACATGCGTTAGCTGGCTACACTACAAGGAGTTTCGCGAGCGCTTTCCTGATCTTTCTGTACGATCGGACAGGATATTCAACCTGGACCGGCAACGCGGTTCCTGTGCCGGCGGCAGCAGCGCAGCCGATATCGCGGCGGTCCTTGTGCGGCGGTATATCAGCCGCGAGGCTGAGAGAAATGCCTTGGAAGTTCTACAGATCGAAAAGGCGCGCTCCGCCGGCGACATTCAGCCACGGCGCCCTTTGCACGACGAATACGAAGATAACCGGGTCAAAGCGGCGATGATCCTGATGGAGCAGCATGTCGAAGGCGGCATGACCATTCTCAAGCTCGCGGCTTCCGTTCGCCTGTCGCGGCGTCAACTCGAACGGTTGTTTTTGGAAAAGGCGGGCATGTCTCCCGCAAAAGCCTACACGCGCGTGAGGATGGAGAGGGCAAAGGCCCTGCTTCTGCAATCGAAGGCGTCGCTGATCGAAGTCGCGCTCGATGTTGGATACGAGAACGCCTCCCACTTCACTCGCACTTTCAAGCGCATATTCGGCCAAACGCCAACTCAACTTCGGGCCTCTGGACCACCCCTTCTCTAGATACCTCGGGTCGCAACAATCGAGGAGCTGTGTGGCGATATCCCGTTGGCTCCTTTGTGGGCGAACAGATCGAGGCGTGTGAGGTTCTTCCACGGGCCCGGTAGGAGCGGACGTTTCGCCCTCGTTCTCCAGACCCTGATCCCATGCATGCGTGCAGCGGCTCCAACGAACGGAACAATGACCGGTGCTCCGATCGAGGCCGCAACACTAGCGGCTGCAGCAGCCACCGCGTGGGACGGCGTCGCGTCGACACGAGGCTCGGTCGCTTCCAGAATCGGACGATAAAGTTTGTGCTTCTCCGTCTTTTCGATAATACGATCCATCATCGCCACTGTTTCCATATCGGATAAGAGCCGGTTGCAGATTCGGCCGAGAGCATCACGGCGTCGGCACGATACCATGCCGCCGCGACTATCTTCGCTCGGCGATTGCTTCGGATAAACATGATGCCTTTACCCTATAAGGATTGCGCGGATGTCGTTGACATTGGTGAGGGTTGGACCTGTGACCACGAGGTCACCGATCGCCGAAAAGGCGCTGTAGCTGTCGTGCCTGGCAAGAACCGAACGAGGAGCGACGCCCGAAGCCGCGATGCGTGCGAGAGTGTCGGGCGTGACGATTGCGCCAGCGGCATCCTCTGCTCCGTCGATTCCGTCGGTATCGCCGGCGATCGCCCAGACGCCCTCTACGCCGTCCAGTCCTATCGCAAGGCTCAAAAGGAACTCGGTGTTCCTGCCGCCGCGCCCGGTCGAATCCTTTGGAAGTGAGACCGATGTTTCTCCGCCGGACAGAATGACCGCCGGACCGTTGATCGGATGTCCTTTTGTCTTCGCCGAGATCGCAATGCCGGAGAGAACCGTGCCGACTTCTCTTGCCTCGCCCTGAAGTGCGTCGCCCAGGATGATGGGCGCGATTCCTTCTTCGCGGGCAACCTGCGTGGCAGCATCCAGCGCCATGGACGGCGACGCGATAAGTCTGACCTCCAGGTCGGTGGGCATTTTGAGAAGGGCAGAGCCACCCCTGTCCAGAACCGCTCGAGCAGCCGGCGGCAAAGTGAGCCGGTAACGCGAAATGATCTCCCTCGCATCGTCGACGGTGGTCCCGTCCGCCACGGTCGGGCCGGAAGCGATCTGCGACGGTTCGTCGCCAGGAACATCCGAAATGACCAAGGTGACAACTCGCGCCGGGCAGGCGGCAGCAGCAAGGCGTCCTCCTTTGATTCCGGAAAGTTGCTTCCGGACGATATTCATTTCCGAGATCGTCGCGCCGCTTGCGAGGAGCATCCGGTTGACGGCCTGCTTGTCTGCGAGCGTCATGCCGTCTGCGGGCGAGACGAGGAGCGAGGACCCGCCGCCCGATATCAGGGCCACGACAAGATCGTCGGGACCGAGCCCACGAAGGCTCGTCAGAATACGATCGGCTGCCCTCACGCTCATTTCGTCAGGAACCGGATGTGCCGCCTCGATGATCTCGATACGCCCGGCGGGCACCGCGTGGCCATAACGCGTCACTACCACGCCACTCAGTTCGACGTCGCTCCAGGCGGCTTCCAAGGCAGCCGCCATGGCGGCGGATGCCTTGCCCGCTCCGACTACGACGCATCGGCCGCTAGGGCGATCCGGAAGATGCTGGGCGACCACCTTGCTCGGATCCGCACTTGCTACTGCTGCGTCGAACATGCGGCGCAGCACCCGGCGGGCTGAAGCGTCGTTCCAGCTCATTCGGCCGCTGCCATCTTCAGGATGTTGGATCCGGCGATGGCTTCGCAGACCGCGTCGGTCACCTGCTTCGTGGTGGCCGTGCCGCCGACGTCAGGTGTGAGGATGCCCGCGTCGGTCACACGTTCGACCGCGCTCATCAACCGTGCCGCCGCCTCGGGTTCTCCAAGATGTTCGAGCATCTGCGCTGCCGTCCAGAAAGTGGCGATCGGGTTTGCGATGCCCTTTCCCGTGATGTCGAAAGCCGAGCCGTGGATCGGTTCGAACATCGACGGAAAGCGACGCTCCGGATCAATGTTTCCGGTCGGAGCGACGCCGAGCGAGCCCGCAAGTGCGCCAGCAAGATCCGAGAGGATGTCGGCATGCAGGTTCGTCGCGACGATCGTATCGAGGCTCTGTGGCTTCAGTGTCATGCGGACAGTCATGGCGTCGACCAGCATCTTGTCCCAGGTCACGTCCGGAAATTCCTTGGAGACTTCTGCTGCGATCTCGTCCCACATGACCATGCCATGTCGCTGCGCGTTGGACTTAGTGACGACGGTGAGCAGCTTGCGTGGACGAGATTGTGCGAGCTTGAACGCGTAGCGCATGATGCGTGTCACTCCGACCCGTGTGAAAATGGCGACCTCGGTTCCTACCTCTTCTGGAAGGCCCTTGTGGGCGCGGCCTCCATGGCCGGAATATTCGCCTTCCGAATTCTCACGAACGATGACCCAATCGAGATCTCCAGGACCGCAGTTGCGCAGCGGCGGAGTGATGCCAGGGAGAATCTTTGTCGGTCGTACGTTCGCGTACTGGTCGAAGCCCTGGCAGATGGGGAGGCGAAGGCCCCAGAGGGTGATGTGGTCAGGAACGTCGGGCGCTCCAACTGCGCCGAAGTAGATTGCGTCGAATTTCTTCAGCGTCTCCAGACCGTCCGCTGGCATCATCACACCATGCTTCTTGTAGTAATCCGAACCCCAATCGAACGTTTCCGACTGGATCTTGAAGTCTCCGCTGCGCTTCTCGAGCGCCTCCAGAACCTGCAGGCCAGCTGCGATCACTTCCGGACCGATACCATCGGCGGGAATGGCGGCAATCTTGTATTCACGCATTTGTTTCTCTCCAGCTTGGAATATTAGTGTTGGACCGAGGTTGCTTGCCCGGGCTGGCGCGCTGCGCTCCTGGCCAGGAGCAGGGTGGTCAGGGCCGAGACTACGAGGAGTGCAGCGACGAAATACAGGCCACCTGCGAAACTGCCGGTAACGTCTTTTATCCAGCCGATCATGGAGGGCCCCACGAAGCCGCCGAGGTTGCCGATCGAGTTGATCGTCGCGATCCCTGCGGCGGCCGCTGGGCCTGACAGGAAGAGTGTTGGCATGCTCCACAGCGGTGGCTTGGAGGCGCTGATCCCGATGTTGACGAGCGTCAGTGCCAATAGGACTGCGAAAACTGTGGTGGCACCGCTTGCGAAGGCGAGTCCGGCGGCGGCGAGCAGACATGCTCCCACGACGTGCCACGTACGCTCAGCCTTCTTGTCGGAGTTTCGCGCCCAAAGGATCATTCCTACGACCGCGAAGACAGCCGGGATCGCATTCACGAAGCCAACCTGCAACGAAGAAAGGCCAAAGCTTTTGATGATTTGGGGAGCCCAAATTCCGAGAGTATAGAGGCCCGCAGAGGTGCCGAAATAGACCAGGGACAAGGCAAGGACGCGAACGTCGATCAGACCCGCCCAGATGCTATGACTTGCCTTGGGTTTACCAGCTTGTTCTTGCTCCATCGTCTTAACGAGCCATGCGCGTTCGTCATCGCAGAGCCACTTCGCCTTTTCCGGGCGGTCCGTCAGGACGAACAGCACAACGACGCCCAGCACCAACGCCGGGATTGCTTCGATCACGAACATCCACTGCCAGCCGGCCAAGCCCCAGATCCCATGCATTTCCAGAAGCACGCCGGAAATCGGAGAGCCAATGGCGGTCGCAAGCGGTGCTGCAGCCATGAACATCGCCGTTACAGCCGCCCGGCGGCGGGCCGGAAACCAGTAGCTCAGGTAAAGGATGATGCCGGGGAAGAAGCCCGCTTCGGCCACGCCGAGCAGAAATCGTAGGACGTAGAAGCTTGTCGTCCCCTGGACGAGCGCCATGGCTCCGGAAACAAGGCCCCACGTGATCATGACGCGGGCGATCCAGATACGAGCCCCGACCTTGTTGAGGATCAAGTTGGATGGGACCTCAAACAGGAAGTAGCCCAGAAAGAAGATACCAGCGCCGACGCCGAAGACTGTCGATGTAAAACCGAGGTCTTGGTTCATCGTAAGCGACGCGAAGCCGATGTTCACACGGTCGATGAACGCGATGAGATAAAGAACCATGATGAATGGCACGATGCGCCATGTGATCTTGCGTAGTACGCGCGTTTCCAGATCGCTTGTCACAGCAAGCTCCTCCCTATGTTCGAGACATGCGCGTCCTCTCGCGCTGATCCGGGACTCTAGTTCTCCCTTTCCCTGGAATTAACAATCGGATAATTATATAATTATTTGATATAATATTGGAGGCTGTCGTGGAACTCGAACAGCTAAGGTGTTTCGTCGCTGTGGCGGAGGAACTTCACTTCGGAAGAGCTGCCCAAAAGACGGGGATGCTGCCGGCGTCGCTCGGGCGACACGTCAGGTTGTTGGAAGAGTCGCTGGGCGCACAGCTTCTCAACAGAACGACGCGCAGTGTTAGCCTTACCGAGGATGGCGTGCTGCTCTTGCAGGAAGTCAAGCCGATCCTGGCCCGATTGGAGCATGTCGCCGAGACGTTTCTGGAAGCGCGGCACAAGCCCGCAGCCATTCTTCGGATCGGCGCGATCGACAGTGCGGCGGCCGGGCTCATCCCCTTGCTGCTACAGGATTTCCGGGAGATCGAGCCGGAAACCGTAACCCAACTCGTCGAAGACAAGTCAGTCCGGTTGATCCCGAAACTGCTCGCAGGACGGCTTGACCTCATAGTCATACGACCGAGAGAAGGGATCAGCAGGAGTCTGGTGGTGCAGCCGCTTTTTCACGAGACCGCCGTCGTCGCTGTTCCCGGCGACAGCCGACTTGCCTCGAACGAGACGGTGACAATCAGCGATCTCTCAAACGAACCTCTGATCGTACCCGAGCGGCGGTCACGCCCCCACAGTCACGATCTGACCATGACCCTGTTCTCCGACGTGGGCATGCGTCCGAGGATTGCGCAGATTGCTGACGAGAAGCAGACGATTATAAATCTGGTGGCTGCCGGGATCGGCTCCGCGATCGTACCACGCTGGACGTCCAAGCTCGCGGTTGCCGGCGTCTGCTACGTTCCGTTGGCACCAACTTCCGATGTGCCGATGGAGAAGTTGCCGTTGGCAGCAGCGTGGATGAAGGCTGTGCGGGATCCCACCAGAGACACACTGATTGATCTCCTGAGCCGGAACATCGAGCGCTACGCTGCGGAGGCTTGACAACTTCGAGCTTCAGCGCTCGTCACATAGATCTCTCGCACGATCGCCAAATGGCTCAGGAATGCGTCGACGCGGGCGGTGCGAATGGACTTGGGATTGAGGATGGCGACCACGTCGACGTCAGGAAGCGACCAGTCTTCAAGCAGCCGGATCAGTCGGCCCGCACGGATGTCTTCAAGGAGGCTCCATTCAGAATGTTCGATGACGCCAAGTCCTTCTACCGCCACGACCGCACCACCTCGCCATCACTCCCTATGAACATTGTGCATTTCTAGTGACCGGCGACAGGCGATCAGTCCTCAATGCAAAGGGCTATGCGGTTCCAGCCGGGCGGAAGGGGATCCGGACGCTGGACTTCAACATTGTCAAGTATGAGGTCGGCAGTGTTGCGCGCAAAGACGGCCGGCATGCCTCCCGGATAGTCGACAAGACCGATAATCCTTCCATCGGCGCCGCGCAGCCAGGCATTACCGCGACCCTCGACGTCCTTGGGTGGGGATAGGTCGACGTTTGTGGGGCGCAGGTCATATTGCTTGGCTGTTCCTAAGGGCCCCTCCTGCATCGTCAATTGGACGTTGCAAAGGGTTGTTCGGGCAATCCCACCGCTTCGCTCTGCGAAGAGATTGATAGGGCCGTGGCAGCGGCCGGTGACGTTCTCGACGCGGACATTGCTGACGAGGCCAGCGGGCACCTCCGGGCGACGATCAAGCTGCGTTATCGTTAGCGGTTCACCCGAACCCCAGAAGCCGTCGGCTGTCTCGTGGCAGTCGATCTCGATATCCGAGAAGACGACATTTTCGATGGCTCCGCCATCGCGCGAGAAAATACCGAGGGCTCGATTCGAGCGCCGCACTTTGGAGCGCATGAACCGAACGTCGCGGATGTCGCCAAAACTCTCTGTGCCTATCTTCAAAGCACAGCTGTTGCTCTCGACGACGCAATCTGAAACGTCGATATTCTGGCAATGTCCGATGCCGTGTTCGCTCCGGCTGGTTTTGAGGCAGATGCCGTCGTCAGCGGTGCTGATGACGACTTCGCTCACCGCAACGTCTACGCAGCTATCGATGACAATTCCGTCCGTGTTCGGAAGCTGCCGATTGTTGAACACTTTCATGCCGTTGATCATCACAGCGTTGCAGCGGACGAGGTGAACCGTCCACATCGGGGAATCCTCGATGACAAAGCCTTCGAGCCTGACGTTGCTGCAGTCCTCGAACACAATGACTCTCGGGCGCCTCTCGCTCGGTGTGTAGGTGCCGACGGTCCCATCGAAGCCGGTGTTGAAGGCGCCACCTGAAGCAACAATTTTACCTTTGCCTGATATCGCGACGTCATGTGCGTCCTGTGCCACGATGTAGGCGCGATTGGATCCCTCGGCGATCACACTCACCGAATTTCTCGCATAAAGCTCGTAGTCGGGAACGAATTCCAGCGTCGCACCTATCTCGATCGATAGAGTTACACCGCTACAAAGCCGGATCGGCCCCGATATGTGCCGTCCCGCCTGCAACAGAAGAGTTCCCCCGCCGACGGCAGCCAGCCTGTCGATGAAATGCTGTAGATCGGCGCCATTTGGTTCGACGGAAATGTCCATTGCGTTTCCTCTCATCTTTCCCAACAACTATGCCACGTCAATTTATTCGTCAACAGGACGAACTAATTGGATACGGTTGATCTTGTTTATGTTGACACCGCCGAAAACTCGTATTTAATTCGTCATGGTTACGAACAAACGCCCACTTCAAGGGAGTGTATAGTGGGTCGATCGTTCGCAGAGTTCTTGAAAAATGAGGAGCCAAGAAGGGGAACCCTATGAAACCGCTCAGGACATTGATGATGACAGCAGCTGCCATGGCGATGACGATTTCGCTGGCGGCAGCATCCGAACTAAAGATCGTCTGGTACGTTGACAACGATCAGGAAGAGGCGAACACGCGCGCCCTGCTCGAGCAGTACACGAAGCTGCATCCCGACACGACGTTCGATCTCGAAATCACCCCTTATGACGGGATGATCCAGAAATTCCAGCAGTATGCGGCCTCCGGCATCATGCCGGACTTGTCACTTACGTCATCGATGGAACCGGTCATCCGTCCTTTCCTGGTCGATCTCAACAAAGAGATCGGCCCTGAATGGATCAATGACTTCGTCAAGGGCTGGGGCGACGGCGCCAAGCTCGGCGACAAGGTGATCGCCGCGCCGCTGCGCGTGACCTCGACGGGCATCTTTCTGAACGCCGATGCCTTCAAGAAGGCCGGCGTTGCGATCCCGGATCAGGCGACCGGGTGGACCTGGGATGAATTCATTCCGAAGATCAAGGAAGTCGCCGAAAAGTCGGGTACCCGCTATCCTCTGGTATGGGACGTTTCGGCGAGCCGCTGGATCGTTCACGAGTATCAGTATGGCAACCACATCTATACGGAAAAGGAGCCTGTGAAGGTCGTCATGGACGAGGCAGCGTGGACGAGCACGCTCGACAAGTTCATCGACATCACCAAGGCCGCAATGCCCCCTGGCCTTTGGTCCGGCGCGAGCTCGGATAATCCGAAGGAAATCTTCACCGCCGGTCAGGCTGTCGCCTATATGTCGGGGAGCTGGCAAATCGCCGGATTGGCCGACAATGCACATTTTGCATGGCAGGCCGGCCCGACGCCACGGGGCACCGTTGCGTCGTCAATCTACGGGGGCGACTATATCGTGGCCTTCAACACGAGCCAGCATCTTCCGGAAGCGGTTGAATTCATCAAATGGATCACCTCGCCGGACATCCAGGCGCAGTATGCCAAGACCTTCGGCATGATCCCGGCCAATCTGAAGGCGCCAGCAGTCAAGTACGACAATCCGGCGGCGACCGAAGCGATCAAGGCAATGCAGAACGAGCTGAACGCCAGCCCGGCCTACGCGGCAACCGATCAGGCCTGGCCGCAAATGCAGGCTGTCTGGGGTACCGTGAAGACGGCTGTCACTCAGGCTGTTGCCGGCCAGATCTCATCCGCAGAGGCCATTTCGCAGATCAAGAAGGCAGCCGATGCCTCGCTTGAGGCCGGAAAGTGACGGCGGTCACCCTAGAAGATGGTCGTTCGGCACTGGGTCCCCACCCGGTGCCGAAAGGCCTGCGGGGCAGTCTGGCCAGCCTCGGCTGGCCTTACCTGCTCATGCTGCCCACAATGGCACTCCTCATCACCTTTACGCTCTATCCGCTGGTCCAGGGCCTGTTCATGGCCTTTTTCAAGCGGGGCGTGGTGGTTGTCCCACAGGTGCCAAGCACCTTGCCGCAGTACATCGGCTTGGAAAACTTCGTTGGGCTCTTAAGCAATGCCGATTTTCAGAATTCATTGCTCAAGACGGTCCTTTTCGTTGTCATTGCAGTTCCGCTGAACATTGTCGTCTCGCTGGCGCTGGCTCTTCTTCTGTCGCCTCAGACCAAGCTGTTTGCGGTTGTCCGCACGATTGTCTTTTTCCCTTCCATGATCAGCCTGCTGATCATCGGCGTTGCCTGGCGGTGGCTCTTCGGCCTCAACAACGGCCTGGTCAACTACCTGCTCTCTCTGGTCGGAATTGCGCCGGTGCCATGGCTGGAGCAGGACACGATGGCCCAGGTCGCTGTCGTCATAGCCTGGGTGTGGGCGCAAGCCGGCTTCAACATGATGATTTTCATAGCCGGCTTGACGGCAATTTCCATCGACTACTACGAAGCCGCCTCGATCGACGGCACCAGCAAGTGGCGGCAGTTCACCCATATCACGCTCCCACTCCTCAAGCCGACGCTGGCAGTCGTCTTGGTGCTGTCCTCGATCGAGGCCTTCAAGGTCTATGAACTCGTGGTGTCCCTGACCGGCGGCGGTCCGGGCAAGGCGACGGTCTACCTCATTCAGACAATCTACGACACTGCCTTCCAGAAGCCCATGCAGGCCGGCGTCGCGGCCGCCCAATCAGTGGTGCTGTTCATCATCCTGTTGCTTTTGACGATCTTCCAGCTACGTGTATCGCGGGGTGAAAAATGACGCGCATCTACACTCCCTGGCGATTGATCTTCGTCACACTGACGCTGTTCGTCTTCGTGATGCCGCCGGCCTGGCTGTTCCTGTCGTCGTTGAAGTCGCAGCAGGAGATCTTCCAGTGGCCGCCGACCATTTTTCCGGCGCAGCCGACGCTGCAGAACTTCATCGACACGGTGTCGCGCGCGAAGTTTCTTGTCTTCTTCCGCAATTCGGCTGTTGTCTCAGTGCTCTCGGCGTTTCTCTCCGTCACCATCAGCGTGATGGCCGGCTACGCGCTCGCGAAGTTCAGATTTAAGGGAGATACGCTTTTCTTCCTGCTCATCATGTCGTCGTTGATGGTGCCGTTGCAGATCGTCATGATCCCGGTCTTTCTGGTGCTGCGGGATCTCAATCTTCTCGACACGCTGGCAGGCATTATTATCGCGCCGGCGGCAACCCCGACCGGGGTCTTCCTCATGCGGCAATACATCACCAACATTCCTGACAGCCTTCTGGAGGCGGCACGTCTTGACGGTACGCCGGAGTGGCGAATCCTGTGGCGGATCATCGTACCGCTTGCCATACCCGCGATCGGCACGTTGCTTGCCTTCAATCTGGTGTGGCGTTGGAACGACTATCTCTGGCCATTCCTCATCATCAGCGATCAGGATAAATGGACCGTTCAGGTTGCGCTTGCCAACACTGTCGGGCGCTTCGGCATCAACTGGCCGCGGCTGCTGTCCATGTCGGTGCTGTCGGTGCTGCCCGTGCTTGTGATGTTTACGGCGTTGCAGCGCATGCTGATGAGCGGCCTGATGGCAGGCGCGACAAAGGAATAAGGTTGCACCCACCAACTGAACTTCAAAAGCCGCCTCAAGGCGGCTTTTCTGTATGATGCTTCCCACAGCAAAAAAGGCCGCCCGTGAGGGCGGCCAGTTGGGGAACCTAACCGGCTGTCGCCGGTCATTTGTGCTTGTAGAAAAGTGCAGCGGCCGCCGGCATGCTGCTCCATCCCTGAAGCAGCGAGCCGCGACCCCAAGGAGGCGAGAAATATTCGACGGCGCCCATCCAACCCTCCTCAAGGCAGGTCTTCCACCACCGCAAGAGCGGGTAGTCGGCGCCGTCCAAGCCATGGGCCAGGAGTTGCTCCGCATAGAGGCCTGAAAGATAGGGCCAGTCCGAACCATTGTGATAGCGGTAAGCGAAATAGGACTTCTCGCGCGTATCTTTCGGACGCTTGAATGGCGGGAAGGCGCAAAGCACGCCCCAATCGCCGTAGGGCTGTTTGTTGTTATTGCGACTTTCCAGGGTCTGCTGGACGCGGGCAAGTACGCTCTTTGCTCTTTCGGGAGAGACCGCTTTGAAGCGAAGCAGCGTCAGGCTGTCAAGCGTCAGGTGATCTTCGACGAAATCCGTTTTTGTCCCGTAGTCTGCGTAGGTGCCGCTGGGCTGCAACAGTGCCTGGTCTAGCGAAGCGCGTGCTTTTTGCGCCATGGCAGCCGCCCTCGATGCAACCGCCTCATCAAGCGACACGCCATGCTGCGCGATGACGTCGAGCGCGCCGATCCAAAGGCCGAGATCATAGGCAACATAGCCATGGCGATAAACGTTGTCGGCCCAGTCGCGATCGTGGCGTGGCTTTATCGGCAAGCCGTTTCCTGCCGCGTCGAACCCGCAATAGCGATCGAAGATCGTCACCACCTTGTCCCAATAGAGCGTAAGGGGGGAACTGTCACCGGTTGTCCTGATATAGTCGCCGATCGCCAAGACAAAGAAGAGCGGGCTGTCGAAGTGATCGCTCCACCAATCGCCAGGCCGAAGGTGCTCCTCTTTGATCCTTGGATGCGTTTGCCGTACTTTCTCCCATTCTTCGGCCTGTCCGGGACCTGTCAGGATGACGCCGCTCGGCGCTTCTCCGTTCGGCTGGACGCCCCGTGCAAGAAGGTCGATCTGAGCGCGGACCGCCTGAGGTTCCCGGTCGAGGAGGGCCTGGAGCGTCCAATAACCGTCACGATAGTATGTGCGAGCCGGCGCGCTATAGGCCTGGCCAGCGGCAAGGCCGGCAAAGGCGCCATGCTCGTCCTGCCGTATACTGGAGAGGGCGGCATGCAGGCTCTGCGAGATCATGCTGCGCATCAAAGGATCCGTTTCCGGCATAGCATCGCAACGCGTTACATAGGCATTCGCCTCGGCGATCAGTTGTGTCTCTTCCAGCTTGAGAGCTGCCAGTGCCTCCTCCATCGTCGCGCCGGCGGTCACGAATATCCCGCTGGATCTCTGCTCGGCGATGGCGACGCCCCAACCGGTACGGGCAATACGGCGACTGCCTGTCCGCTCCACCGGTTCGCGTTTTGCCACACTGCCCCACCAGGCGCAGCGCCGGGCGGGAATAAAGGTCCGCAGCTTTGCGCCCTTCAAGAAAAGTGCTGGCGCCGATTGGGCCACATAGAGTCCCCCATCATGCGTTTCAACGCGGTTCGGGGCATAGGTAAAGGGGGCGCTCCATCCGGTAAAAGTCAGATTTGCCAGTTTGCCGGCGCCCCAAAGTGAAAGCTCGAGCTTGCCTTCCGGGCGGCAATCGCCCTGCAGACGCGGAGCCATGAAGGGGACGAGCACAGGCGCAGTGGAACGAAGCTGTCCGTCCGCGAGCGGCGCCAGAACTTGGTGCTTCACTTGTTGTGGCGCGCTCATTGGACGGCCTCCCGTTGTCCAAGATTTTCAATGCTTGCAAGGTCGTTGAGACCAAGCATGAGAGCTCCGAGCATGCCGGCCTCCGGGCCAATGCCAGTTGCCTCTATCTGCGTCGCAAATGGCAGCAACACCGATACATGCCGTGTAACAGCGTTGACAAATTCCCGTCGCGAGCCAATGCCGCCACCCAGCACGATGAGGGCGGGATCGAAGAGAGCTTGCACGGAAGCTATGCCAACCGAAGCGGATTTCGCGAGCGTCTCGATAACCGCGGCAGCTTGCGCATCTCCGTCTGTGGCGCGAGCGAAGATCTCGGCCACCGGCAAGGTGCCATCGCCATAGAGGCTGCGCACCGCGGGCGAATCGACCTGGTCCTCAAAGAGGCCCGCGCGGGCGTACGGTGCCGTCTGGTGCGGATTGGCACCGAGTGGCAGCAAGCCAAGTTCCCCCGCCCGTCCATGTTGGCCGCGGAAAAGCATTCCACCGACGACGAGCCCCATGCCGACACCGGTTCCGAAGGCGACGAATGCGAGGGAATCGCGATTGCGTCCCTTGCCGAGAGTGGCCTCAGCGTAAGCTGCGAGGTTGACGTCGTTCTCGACCACGACAGGGCAGGGCAGTGCCTGTGCGAGGAACGCGGCAAGTGGCCGATCCGATGGAATTGCTAGATGGGGAGAAAGGGAAGCGAGCCCTGTCGACGGCGATACCGCGCTCGGTACGCCGACCACGGCCTTAAGCAGAGGGCCTGGTTCCCGATGCTGTTGCAGCAGAGACAGGATCATCCGTGGAATTTGCCTCAAGACTGGTGCCTCGGAACCATGTTCCGTCGGTTCTTCGGCCTTTGCCAAAATCCGCCCTTCAAGATCGGCTAGACCCACCAGGATTTTCGTTCCACCCAGATCGACACCAGCAACGACGCCCGCACCGCCTGCCCGGCAGGGCTGATGTGCCTGTCGCAAGCCAGACGCAATGGTTGAAATATTTGACAAACTCAGTCCTCTGCGATATTTGTTCGGCAGGTTGACGAATTTATTATTGCCGCGTCGGAGGACTGTCAACAAGCAGTTTGAAATCGGCGGGCTTTCATGGAAGAAGCAAATCACCGGTACAACGATGAAGACGGATCTGGCGGGATAGCTCGACGATGGCACTAACCGAAAACGCGCCTCCCGTATTGCGGCAGATTTCTGTCCGCGCCGTTATGGATGTTCTGCTTCACGCCGGCCCCACGTCGCGTGCGGAGCTCTCCAAGATTACGGGTCTCTCGAAGCAGACGATGTCCGAGGTTATCCGGACGCTGGAGGAAGGCGGGTGGGTCCGGGAAAAGGGCGTCACAAGCGGGCGCATTGGCCGCACCGCCATTACCTATGAGGTCAATGGCGACGCCGGATATGCCGTCGGTATCGACATGGGGGCGACAACAACGCGTATCGTGCTCGGTAATATTGGCGGAAGCGTTGTCGGCGAAATCGACTACCCATCCGATCGCCGCGGTGGTTATTACCTGATCGATCAGGTGGACGCGATGCTGTCGAAAATGCTTGCGGACATGGGTATCGCCCGGGAGCGTGTGCTCGTAACGGCAATTGCGACGCCGGGCGTTGTCGACCCGGTCACCGGCGCGCTCTCCATGGCGCCAAATCTGGTCGATATCGGTGGAATCGATATCGGCCGGACGCTGAGCGACAGGCTGGGCTGTCCTGTCGTCCTTGAAAACGATGTCAACGCAGCTGTCATCGGGGAGTCCTGGCAGGGATGCGCGACCGCAATCGATTCCGTCGCTTTCATATCGCTGGGGACAGGTATCGGACTGGGCGTGCTGCAGGACGGCAAGCTGATGCGCGGTGCGAGCGGCGCGGCAGGCGAAATCTCCTACATACCGTTCGGCGCAGACCCATATGCCGAAGACAGCCTTGAGCGCGGCGCCTTGGAATGCGCGATCGCGGCCCAAGGGATCAGCGCGCTCTACGCCCGCTTGGGAGGCGCGAAGGATACTTCGGTGCGCGATATTCTGGCGCTTGCCGAAGAAGACGATCCGCGCGCGGTCGAGGTGATCGGCAAGGTATCGGACATCGCTGCCCTCCTCGTCGTTTCCGTCAATGCGATCGTCGACCCGAAGACCGTCGTTCTCGGCGGCAGCATCGGGCGCCATCCGCTGATTGCCGAACGTGTTCGGCAAGGCATTACGAAAGCCAGCCGTCGTGCCATCGACGTCAAGGCCAGTGTTCTCGGTGGCAGGGCAACACTGCTGGGCGCGTTGGCGATTGGTCTAAACCATGTCCACAATCTGCTCTTCTCGCCGCAGACCCTGCCGGAGCAGCGGCGTCTCCCACCGCCGCCACTCTGATTTTCAGGCCCCTTCCGTGCCAGTCGGAAACACTCGTTGTACCAGCTGACGAGACCGGCGTGATGACGATGCCAGCGCCGACGAACATGAAGGTAGTCGACACCTCCCCACGATCAGATGGAGCGGGCGCAAGCCGTCCAGGATGAGGCTTCGCCGAGAAAATCCTATCTGCGGGGGGAAGAGCCGATCTGACCGTATCGTAGAAAATTACGTTCGTCATCTTGACGAACTAATTGCTTCCACGCAAACTGGCACCACCGAAAGGGACGGCATTCGACCGCTCGGTGCGCCCGTGGTTGCCTCCAGATGCAGCACAAAGGAATGAATTCATGGCCGGTCTCAAGTTGAAGGACGTCAAGAAGAGCTTCGGCCATCACGCAATCCTTCATGGTGTGGATCTCGATGTAGGCGAGGGCGAATTCGTCGTGCTCGTCGGTCCTTCCGGTTGCGGCAAGTCAACGTTGCTTCGCCTCATTGCCGGCCTCGAAAGCGTGTCCGCGGGCCAGGTCATCATTGGCGACAACGATGTGACGGCGGCATCACCCGGGGATCGCGGGATCGCGATGGTATTTCAATCCTATGCTCTTTACCCGCACATGACCGTTGCGAAGAACCTTTCCTTCGGTCTCGAGAACCTCAAGATGAGTCGGGCCGAAATCGACCAACGCGTGATCGAAGCGGCAAGAATGCTGGCAATCGAGCCTCTTCTCGACCGACGGCCGAAGCAGCTCTCAGGCGGCCAGCGGCAACGGGTGGCGATCGGTCGGGCGATTGTCAGGAACCCCAAGTTGTTTCTTTTCGACGAGCCGCTGTCCAACTTGGATGCCGCGCTTCGTGTGCAGACACGAGGGGAGATCAGCCGCCTTCACAAGCGGCTCGGCGCAACAATGGTCTATGTCACGCATGATCAGATCGAAGCGATGACCATGGCGGACCGCATCGTCGTCCTCAACGCAGGACGGGTCGAGCAGGTCGGCACTCCGCTGGAGCTCTTCGACGCTCCTGCCAACAAGTTCGTCGCAGGCTTCATCGGTTCGCCGCAGATGAATTTCTTCGAAGGAACGCTTGTCGGCGCAGGTTCGGGGCATCTCGTAGTCGACGTTCCGGGCTTTGGCCGTCTGGAAATTCCAGCCGAGCTCGGGGCGGCGACAGTCGGCGAGGCTGTGATCCTCGGCGTCCGGCCGAGTCATTTCGAACTCGCTAAAGGCAAGGGCGCAGTCGGATATCCGATCCGCTTGGACGTCGATTATGCAGAAAGCATCGGCACCGACACCTATGTGTATGGAATGGTCGAGGGTAGCAGGACGGCCACAATCGTCCACCTGCCGGATCATGTTGCGATCAAAGACCGTTCATCGCTTGCTCTCGTCGTCGAACCTGCGCGCTTTCACCTGTTTCGAACTGAAACGGGCAGCTCCTTTGCGAAATTGCCTCTCAGTGCGGGCAACCTTGCCAAAGCCGGCGACGCCAGGGCCTAAGAGCCCCACAGTTTCATGAGCTGCTCTTGGCTGCCGGACACATAATCGCCGTTTGTGTGAGTGCCTCGGCGCGAGATCCCTCATCGTGTGCCCTGGTTATACGGAGCATCGTATCTGCAAGGCGTTCGCACTCATCGCTGAGTAAGCCCGGCAGGCTCAGCGGATGCCAGAAGAACGAGAACGTATGCCCGTGGTCATCCTCGGCAGCATGGTTCCATCTGTCGGGCAAATCCGACGCATGCCACACGAAGAAATGCCAAACGGTACCGTCTGCCCCTACTTTCTTGCTTCCCAGAGTTCCATCGCTGATAGGCTGACCAACCCGCTCTCTTCACGAAGTTCGCGTTCGGCGGCATCTCGCGGATGCTCGGCCTTCTCGATTGTCACTTTGACAAACTGGTTTCCCGCCAATGGATGCTTGAAGGCGAGAACTTCGATCCCGCCGTCAGTTGCCCGAGTGACAATGGCGCAAGCTTTCTCAATCTTGGTCATGTCGCATGAAAGGCTTCAAAGTACCGTGCGTGTCAACGCCGCAATAGGCCGACACCGCCAATTGCGGATATCCTACAAAGCCGATTTTAAGACCCATCGGGTAAGGTTTAGTGAACCCTTCGATATCGAGTTCCCCCAGTGCGTACCAGCGTGCGATCTCCGGGGTGCCGTCGCTCTCGTGAAAGTCTATGTGGTCGCAGTGTTGGAATTCTCCGGAAGGAAACTCCACCTCAAACACAGAAACGACTTCGTGGCCCATCCTCACCCGCATGGGGTGTATAGGTTCTCAATGACGAGCGGGCCACTGACAAGGCGGATCTCGACGCCAAGCTCTTCTTTGAATTCACGTCGAACGGCAGCTTCGGCTCGCTCTCCGAATTCGACACTTCCGCCAAGCGGACGTCCCGTGACTCGACCGCTATCGTCACGAACCTCGGCAGCAAGAAGACGGCCGTCGCGCCAGTGCAGACCGATGGCTTTCACTCTAATTCGATTACTTGGACGGCAAGTGTTCATGGGAGCCACACATAATAAGTGGGGAGCCATGTCCGCCGCAATGGGCCGATTCCGGAATGTCCGATTCGGGAGGTGCATGTGGTGAAACTGCCGTTGCTTCCGACTGACACCTGCCGACGCTCATTGAGCGGAAGTCGCGCGTATTCCGATTGCTAGAGCACCCCGATACAGCGCAGCAGCGCCTGCAGTTCGGCCTCGACACCTGCCGCCCGCAGGACGGCATCACGATCAATCCGGCGCGCCAGATTGGCGCGCGTCATGGGTTTTTTGTATTCCGGCCACTCCTTTTCGAGCGCCTTAATCGCCCCCGGTGTATCGGGCGGGCGGTTGGCCGACTTGCCCTCAAGATGGCGCAGCAGTACTGCCTCAAAACAGGGGCGTTGCCAGAGGATCGTGATCCCGTTGTCGGCCGCGAGCTTTCGCGTTCGCTCGGCGCGCTGCGGCTCGCGCTCGGCCTGGTCAAAATCCAAAAGCGCGAAGCGTTCCGCGGGGGCACTGCGTTTCCTCTGGAGCAGCTTCAGGCGAAGCACCGCCATTTCGATACGCGACAGGGGATCGCCGGTCCCCGGCCCCAATTCGTCAATATGCAGGTGCACCGGCAAATTGGCGTCGCGGATCAGGTCTTGCAGAAAACCGGCATAACCGACTTCTGACGCGCCCTCGCAGCCGATATATACTGGACGGCGAAGCTCAATATACGGCGGGCGACGACGGCTCATCCGAGGTGTGGAACCCCGCCGTAAGCACCACTGAGATATTTGCGATAGTGGTTCTCGTCGCGGCGCACCTTCACGTCCATGAGGCTGTAAAAGTGGCTGCGACCCTGGCGGTCCTTCTCGCAGATCACGATTTCCTCCTTGTTGAGATCATCGAGCAGCGAGGCCGAATGGCAGGAAAGCCAAAGCTGTGCGTTGAGCTTGTTGCGCCCCGAAGCCACATAGAACCAACGCACCAGTTCGGGCAGCATGTTCGGATGAATGGCCGCATCCATTTCGTCGATCACGGCGATACCACCCGTATCGAACGCGCTCATGATGAACGGGAACATCTTAATAAAGGCCCGCGTGCCGTGACTTTCCATCAGCCAAGGCATTTCGACCGCAAGCCCCGCGTGTTTGAACAGCAGCAGTGGCCCGTCGTCCGTATGCTGAAAGCGCATCCCTTCCACGCCCACGTCGATGCGGCTTAGCTCATCCTTCAGTCGCGAGACGACGTTGGGCTGGTTTTTCAGATAGTCGATCACGTCGCGATCGACGAAGGAGTGCACAGGCTCAATCTGGAAAAAGGCCTTACGCGCAGTATCCACGAGAAGCTGCGCAGTCGGGTGCTGGAATTTCGCGAACGACGACAGCACCGTATGATTGCCGGCGAGCGTCTTCATGAGGTGCTGGAAGCCCGAGAGGCTGAAGACTTTGGAGTCCTTCACCTTGCCCTCGCCATCGCGCTCATAGACGCGCTGCCATTTCCCTTGGCCGTTCGGCTTCTGGCGTAGCGCCTCGGACGCGATCCGCACCGCGAGCCCTTCCTTAAGTTCGATTTCCAGTTCGTAGCGGTAAATGCCTTGCTCGACCTTTTCGCCGGTCATGGCGCGCCGAAAGACTTCCGGCGTCAGGTTCATGATCCCGCCAAGCTCGATCGCGAACCGGATCGGCCGATTTGCGGATTCCACGTCGTTGAAACGCTCGATGCCGGCGAAGCCTGGCGCCGTCCGCGCTACGCTGTCGCGGATCATCGTCACGACGAATTCGAGCGCGCGCAACACCGTGGTTTTACCGGACGCGTTCGCGCCATAGAGCGCGACGACCTTCGGCGCGCGCACGTCCGCGCCCTCGAAGATGGGGGCATAACGGCCTTCAGGATCAGGCACTTTTCCATCCACGGTCAGGTCGAGTACCTGCGGATCGCGGATGGAGAAGAAGTTTTCGACCTCTAGCTTGTAGAGCATAGGATACCTCGTTTACGGCTAAAATAACATCTTTGACGAGATTTCGTCAATAATCCGATTATAGGACGATTCAGCATGGTTCGATGTCAATCGCCGGTTTCCACGACGAGGCTCGACAACTTCGCATCGCCCAACAATCCTTGCCATCCGCCACGCCAAGTCTCCAGCTCTTGCCGAAAACCTTCAGGCAGAAACCTCAAAATTCAGAAACACACGCAATCAACGGGATATAGGCGGCGCATTCCGATAGCCTGCGCCAAGGCTGCCCGCTGGCCATCGTTCAATCGTGACTGCGAGCCGGGACCCTTGCCATTGATCAGCCCTTCGGGGCCATGCGCGTTGAAGCGCATGACCCAATCCCGCACGATCTGAAGAGTAACGCTGCCACCCCGCGCCGCATCCGAGCGCGAACCGCCGTCATAGATCAAGGCAAGGGCCAAGAGACGCCGTGCCTAGCCGGCATCCTATGTCTGGCGTGCCAGACGCCGCCAACGCTCCCCGTCAAAATCTCCTCGTAATGAAATCGCTGAACCCATCGCAAACCTCCGGTTTGCACGATCGGTTGAGATTCATCACATTTGGGAAGCCCGTGCGTCAAATTCAGTGAGGAGCCGTATTACCTCTGGATGGGGACGAAGTCGACCCCACCGTCGATCCGTGAGGGCCTGCTATCGAGGAACAGCTCGCCAATGCGTGGCGCGGAGCGGGCAATGACTTTGCCACGTTTGATGACGGCCAAGCGATTAGGCTTCAGACGGAGAGCCTCAAGTGTGTCGGCGGCTTGCAGTACCACGAGATCGGCGTTGCAGCCCTTCTCCAGGCCGTAGCCCTCAAGGCCGAGCGTCTTGGCGGAGTTGACCGTCAGCGCATCGAAGATCCTCTTCCTGTCTTCGATGCTGGCCATCTGGGCGATATGGATCGCCATATGGCCAACTTCGAGCATGTCGCCCGACCCCATGGAATACCAGGGATCCATTACGCAATCATGACCGAACGAAACGTTGAGCCCCGCGTCCATCAGTTCACGCACGCGCGTCATGCCACGACGTTTCGGGTACGTATCGTGCCGGCCCTGCAGCATAATGTTGATCAGTGGGTTGGGAATGATGTTGATCTTTGCTTCCGCCATCAAGGGGATGAGCTTGGAGACATAGTAATTATCCATCGAATGCATCGAAGTCAGGTGCGAGCCGGCAACGCGGTTCTGTAGTCCGAACCGGATCGTTTCTGCTGCCAAGGTCTCGACGTGTCGCGACATCGGATCGTCGGTCTCGTCGCAATGCATATCGACGGGCAGGCCGCGATCGGCTGCTATCCTGCAAAGCGCTTCGACCGAGGCCCTGCCTTCATCCATGGTGCGCTCGAAATGCGGGATGCCGCCGACGATATCGATGCCCATGTCCAGCGCGCGCGTGAGCGAGGCCACCCCGTCCTTTGCACGAAAATAACCGTCCTGAGGGAAGGCGACGAGTTGCAGATCGATGTAGGGTTTGACCTTTTCCTTCACTTCGAGCAGCGCATCGACCGTTACGAGCTTCGGGTCGGAGGTGTCGACATGGCTGCGGATGAACAGCAGCCCTTGCGTCACGGCAAGGTCGCAATAGCGCAGGGCTCGCTCGACGAGCTCCGCCTTCGTCACGATAGGGCGCAACTCTGCCCAAAGCGCGATGCCTTCCAGAAGTGTGCCGGAGACATTCATTCGCGGCAGGCCGAGTGAAAGCGTGGCATCCATATGGAAATGCGGATCGACGAAGGGCGGGCTCACCAGCCGGTTGGTTGCGTCGATCTCCTCTTTCGCCTCGGCCACAATCGAAGCTTCCACGGTAGTGATTTTGCCGTCCTTGATCGCGATATCGATACCTTTGCGCCCATTGGGCAGATTGCCATTGCGAACGATCAGGTCGAACATGAAAGGCTCCTCAAATTATCTTTCGCCGCGGCGGTAGGGTTGCATGAGTGCTTGTGGTACGCGAGCCCGCCTGCTCATGACGGCGAGTGCAACGATGGACAGGATGTAGGGCGTCATCAAGAAAATCTGGTAGGGCACGCCTTGCACCGCTGTTTGTAGGCGCAGTTGGAAGGCGTCGAAAAAGGCAAAGAGCAGTGCTCCGAATAGAGCGCGGCCCGGCCGCCACGACGCAAAGACGACAAGCGCGATGCAGATCCAGCCGCGACCCTGTACCATGGTCGGAAAGAAACTGTTGAAGGCCGAAAGTGTCAGGAAGGCGCCGCCCATGCCCATCAGCGCGCTGCCGGCGATCACGGAGCCATAACGAACCCTCATCGGATTGAGCCCCTGGGCCTCGGCGGCATGCGGATTTTCGCCGGTCATGCGAATCGCAAGCCCGACCGGTGTGCGCATGAGGATATAGGCCATGATGAGCGCCACCAGGATCGCTAGGTAGGTCGGTGCCGTTTGTGTGAACAAGGCAGGGCCGGCGAAGGGCAGGGTCGAAAATCCGGGAATGGCAACTGGCTGGAAGGGCACGATCGTCGGCGGCGTTCCCGCGACGGGAACGATCAGCCGGAAGATATAGTAGCTGAAGCTCGATGCGAAAAGCGTCACGCCTAGGCCCGAGACATGCTGAGACAATCCCAGCGTCACCGTCAATGCCGAATGCAGGAGGCCGAAGATGCCACCGGCAAGCGCCGCAATCAGAAGTCCCGTCCACAGATCGGCGCCGTGATAGACTGAAAGCCAACCGATCATCGCGCCGAACGTCATGATGCCTTCGATGCCGAGATTGAGAACGCCTGCCCGCTCGCACAGAAGCGCCCCGAGCGTGCCGAAGATCAGCGGCGTGGCGATGCGCAACACGGCGGCCCACAGGCCGGCGGAAGCGATGATGTCGATCAGTGTGCCCATCGGCGGATCCTGTATTGCGTGAAAAACAACGCGATCAGCATGGTCAGCAGCGACAAGGCAACCGTGACATCTGCGATATAGGTGGGAATGCCGAGGCTGCGGCTCATGCCGTCGGCGCCAACGAACATCGTTGCAGTGAAGATTGCCGCGAGCACGACACCAAGCGGATTAAGGTTAGCAAGCATGGCGACGACAATGCCGGCGTAGCCGAAGCCCGGTGACAGGTCCGTCGTGACATAGCCCTTGACGCCCATCACCTCGATTGCACCAGCAAGGCCTGCCAGCCCGCCTGAGAGGCAGGCGACTTTTACGAGCGTCGCTGCGAGTTGAACGCCGGCAAAGGCAGCGCCCGAAGGATTGAGCCCGGCTGCCCGCGATTGCATGCCGAAGACCGTGCGCGATTGGATGAAATAGACGATCGCAGCAAGCGCCACCGCAATTGCAAAGCCGATATGAAGGCGCGAGCGGGCAATCAGCTTCGGTAGCATGGCGTGATCGACAACGCCTTGAGATTGCGGCCAGCCGAACGCCATGGGATCCTTCAGTACACCATCGATCAGCATGGAGACGAATAGCACGGCGATGAAATTGAGGATGAGGCTTGTGACGACTTCGTCGACGGAAAAGCGAAGCCGCAACCAGAGCGGAACAAGGATCAGTATCATTCCGGCGATGGCGCCGATGATCAATAACAGCGGGATCAGGATCAGGGCAGGCAGGCTGCCGAGCATTTTCGAGCCGCAAGCTGCGACTGCGACCGCGCCGAAATAAAATTGCCCCTCGGCGCCGATATTCCAGACGCGGGCGCGAAAGGCGACTGCCGCTGCCAGTCCCGTCAGGATCAGTGGTGTTGCGCGGGTCAGCGTTTCCGTGGCTGAAAGTCGCGAGCCGAAGGCGCCCAGCAAGATGCGCCGGTAGGCTTCGAAGACCGGCGCACCTGCAATGGCGATCAGGATGCCTGCCAATACCAGGGCCGCCACGATCGCAAGCAGGGGGGCAAGGACCATCATATAGAGCGGGCGGTATTCGCGCGGTTCAAATCGCATGCTCGGCCCCGCTCTCGTCTTTCCATTCCCCAGACATCATAAGCCCCAAAAGGCGTGCATTTGTCTGATCCGCGTTGATCGGTGCCGAAAGGCGACCGCCAACAATCGCCTGTATGCGATCGGCCAAGGCAATGACTTCATCCAGGTCCTCCGAAATCAACAGCACGGCGGTACCCTGGCGGCGCGCTTCCAGGATACGGCTGTGAACTGCGGCAACAGCCCCCTCATCAAGCCCTCGCGCCGGCTGGGCGGCGATCAGGATGCGCGGGGGCTCGTAAAGATTGCGACCGAGGATCAGCTTCTGCATGTTGCCGCCGGACAGAAGCCGGGTACGGCTGGCGGGATTTCCTCCGCGCACATCGAACGTGTCGATGATCTGCTGTGCAAAGGCCATGCCGGCCTTGCGGTCGACCAGTCCGCTTTTCGAAAAGGATGACAGACGCTCCAGAATGGCGTTTTCCCAGATCGCCATCTCGCCGATTGCTCCGTCCCGGTTGCGGTCCTCGGGAATGCGCCCGATGCCAGCGCCGACGATGGCGGCTACATCCAGATCGTCCATGGGCTTGCCGAACAGCAGCAGCTCGCCTGCCGAATGAGATAGGGTGCCGGAGAGGATTTTACCCAATGCCGCCTGACCGTTGCCCGATACGCCGATGATACCAAGAACCTCGCCCGCGTGCAGGTGGAAGCTCACTCTTTTCAGTCGCTCGACACCACCAATCTTCACTGTGAGGTCGCGTGCCTCCAGCGCAATCTCGCCCGGTACGTTCGCTTCGCGGGTAGGCCGCGTCACACGATGGCCAACCATGAGTTCCGCAAGCTCGGCCTTGCTGGTCTGTGATGCTTGTCGCTCGGCTGCAACTTTCCCGCCACGCAGGACAACGATACGGTCAGCGGTCGCCATGACCTCATCGAGCTTGTGGGAGATGAAGATCAATGACAGGCCTTGTGCGGCCATCTGTTTCAGCGTCGAGAAGAGCGTTTCGGTTTCAATCTGTGTGAGAACGGCGGTCGGCTCGTCGAGGATCAGGATGCGTGCATCGGTATAGAGTGCCTTGAGGATTTCCACGCGCTGTTGCTCGCCAACCGAGAGGTCGCCGAGGCGTGCGTCGGGATCGACTTTAAGGCCGAAACGCTCGGCGATTGCCAACAGCTTCTTACGGGCCGTATTCGTCTGCGATCGGAGCGACCAGAGCGTCTGCGTGCCGGTCATTACGTTTTCAAGAACGGTCAAATTGGGGGCGAGGGAAAAATGCTGGTGGACCATGCCGACGCCGGCCCGGATCGCGGCGCGGGGCTTGCCCTGCGGCAGCTCCACATTGTCGATGAGTATGCGGCCGGTATCGGGCACATAGTGGCCAAAGAGAATGCTCATCAGCGTCGTCTTGCCGGCGCCATTCTCGCCGAGCAAGGCGACGATTTCGCCCCTCGCCAAGGTCAGCGAAATATTGTCGTTGGCAACGGTGCGGCCGAACCGTTTGCTGACGCCGTCGATCATGAGGACGAGTGTGTTCATGCGACAAGCCCTGCGATCGGGTAGCGGTGCTGCCAACGGCCATCCGCTTCAAGATTTGCCGCAAGCGACAACAAGAGCGCCTCCTTGCCCATTGGCGCCATGATCTGGACTGGCAAGGGCAGGTTGTCGGCGTCCGTGCCGAAGGGAAGGGTTATGGCCGGAAAGCCCGAAACATTGGCCAGCGATGCCAAGGGAGCGAAAGTTGCCATGCGCTCGAGATGCAGATCGGTATCGAAGTGATTTGTCGGGAAGGAGCCAATCGGTGGTGGAGCCGCCGACAGCATGGGCATGACAATGACATCGACCGTGTCGAAGGCCTCCCACAAGACGCGACTTGCCTGTACCGCACCATTGAGGGAGTTCCAAAGAGCCGTTGCCGGCATGGCGCGTCCACGCGTGACGAAAGCCTGCGTCATTGCTTCGGCTGCCACAATATCCAGTTCGAGGCCGTTTACCAAGCCGGCGATATTGACAGAAACAATGTCGCCGAACGCTCGAGTGCTGGCTGTTACTGCTTCCTGGAATTGAACCCAGCCGAGTGCGATGAGCCGATGTCGCTGCCTTTCAAGATGCTTCGCAGCCGCTTCCACGGCCTGCAGCCGATCGTTTGCGATCGGATAGCGATCGCCCGCATCTGTCAGCAGACCGATCCGAAGGGGGGCGGCTTGCGCGTCGGGTTGTGGAATGTCGGCGAACGGTCCCCTCGCGTTGCCGGAGACGGCGTCGAAAATCCGGGCCGTGTCGCGCACGGAACGTGTGACGGCGAGTTCGCTGGCAATGCCGCCGAGATGATTGCCGAAGGAGGGGCCGGCAGGTACAGCGCCGCGGGTCGGTTTCAGGCCGACCAGACCACAACATGCGGCTGGCACACGGATCGAGCCGCCCGCGTCCGTCGCATGTGCGATCGCAACGATGCCGGCGGCGGTGGCTGCTGCCGCGCCGCCGGAGGAGCCGCCCGCAGTGCGGGTCGGATCCAATGGATTGCGACAGATCGGACCTATCGCCGGCTCGCAAGCGAGCGAAAGGCCGAATTCCGGGCTGGTGCTCAATCCGAACGGGCAGAGACCGGCGCTGCGAAATCGGCTGGCAAGATCGCTGTCTACACCTTTGCCTTTACGCCTGAACAGACGTGACCCGGCCGCCACCGGCAGTCCCGCAAAGGGACCACCGAGATCCTTGGCAATCGTCGGCACGCCGGCGAACCGCCGCGTTGCAAAGTGCTCCGGTTGTTCCAGCGCTTCCCGGTCCATGGCCTGCGCGGCGCGGCGTCCCATTTCGGGATCGAGATAGGCTATGGCGCCGATGGCTTCATACGTCGCACAAGCGGCAAGGGATGCCTGCATGGCATCCATGCAGGCAAGCTTGCCGGATTTGATGGCGCCGGCCAGCTCTGTGGCATCGGCGGATAACGGGCTGCTCATGACAGAGCCGATTGGCTACTTCGGTTGATCTGTAATCTTCGGTACTTCGAAGGCGCCTGCTTTGATATCGGCGCGAACCTTCTCCATAGCGGCTTCGGCTTCCGCGGGCGCAACACCCTTGCTGTAGACGATGTCGCTTCCGCCTTCCTTCATTAGGCCATAGGCCGTGTAGTTGCGGCCAACCGGTTTGCCGGCGACGACATTGGCGATCGCTGCGTCGAGAATGGGACGGAAGTACCACATGGCATTGGCAAAGACCGTATCGGGATAGCGCGGCGTGTAATCGATGAGTGATCCCACGGATTTGATATTGCGCTCCTTGGCAGCGTCGGCAGTGCCGATGCGCTCACCGAAGAGAACGTCGGCACCGGCATCGATCTGTGCGAGGCCCGCCTCGCGCGCCTTCGGCGGATCGAAGAAGGTGCCGATGAAAGAGACCAGATGCTTGCAGTCCGGGTTGACCGCCTTCACGCCTGCGGCGAAGGCATTGATCAGCATATTGACTTCGGGGATCGGAATGGCGCCAACGGAGCCGACGATATTGGACTTGGTCATCTTGCCCGCCAGCATGCCGGCGAGATAGGCGCCGTCATAATTCCAAGTGCCGAAGACGCCAAAATTGCTGCCCGCTGCTTCGCCGCTGGATCCAAGAACGAAGGCTGTGTCCGGATAGTCGGCCGCAACTTGGCGTGCTTCCTTTTCCACGGCATAGGCCTCGCCTATAATGAGCTTGTTGCCCTGTTCGGCATATTCGCGCATCGCGCGCGGATAGTCCGTGCCCGAGACGCCTTCGGAAAAGACGTACTCTATGAGACCTTCCTTGGCCGCGTCCTGAAGCGCCTTATGAAGACAGGAGTTCCAGGCGTTTTCGACCGGGGATGCGTGAATGCCAGCGACTTTGAGTGGTGCCGCGGCGCGCGCAACCGATGCGAAAGCGCTGACACCGAGCGCAAGGCCGGAAGCAATGACTGCTCGGCGTGACAATATGATTTCATTGGACATTTTGCGTTCCCCTGGTTTTTGATCATTTGGTAAAAACCATAGGAGGAGGCCAAAAAAGTGTCAAGTAATCGATGTGCTCAAATTATATGCTGTCGCTCGGCGGTTATTGAGCATGTGCCTGCTTCGGTTAGGTTCGGCATCTAAGGATGAGATTTCGCGCGACCGGATCCTCAAATCGGCTGCAATCGCGCCAACAGGATCCATGCACTCTTTGGATGTTATACGTCGGCTTCGGTAGTTCACCCTTGTTGCCGTCGGTCACGAACGCCAACGATGCCGCTGCCCCGATCGAGTGGCACCGGCTGAAAGTAGGATCGACGCTTCGCGGCAAATCAAGGAACGGTGGCAGGCTGTCCTCGCGCCGAGCAGTCCCGCTAGGGCTGGAATGCGATCCGCTTTGCGTTTTGCCTAACGTTCGAAGGGTTCGCCGAGCGAGGCGACGCCGTTCAGCTTCAGCAGGCGACGATCTGCCGAAATGATGCCGAGCACGATGATGGTGACGAGATAGGGCAGGCTCGCCAACAGCTGCGATGGAACATTCAGCCCCGTCGCCTGGGCCGCCAGGCTCATGAGTGATACGGCCCCAAAGAGGCATGCTCCGAGGAAAATCCGACCGGTAAGCCAGGTTCCGAAGACGACGAGTGCGATAGCGATCCAGCCACGTCCGGCGATCATCCCGTCAGCCCAGAGCGGGGTGTAGACAATTGCCGCATAGGCGCCAGCAAAGCCGGCCATCGCGCCGCCAAAGGCGACGGCAGCAAATCGAACGGCGATGACGTGATAGCCAATGGCGTGGGCGGCCTTGGGATTTTCACCGACGGCGCGCACAACGAGGCCGATCTTCGAATAGGCAAACATCGCCCAGATGGTGACTGTTGCTGCAATCGACAGCCACACGACGATGTCCTGAACGAAGAGCCCGCCGACAATTGGAATGTCCGACAGCCCAGGGATTGAGAGTTTCGGGAGCCCTTTGACCGTCAGGCTCTCATAGGTCTTTCCGAACAGCGCGGAGAGACCCTGGCCAAGGATGCCGATCGCCAGACCCGTTGCCACCTGGTTGGCGCGAAAGCCAAGAGTGATGGCCGCGAAGATCAGGGCGAGGACAGCGCTGCCAAGTCCCGCAGCCACGAACCCCAGAAAATGCCCTCCACCGTGATAGACGACGATGAACGCGAGCGCTGCCCCGAGAGCCATCAGTCCTTCCACGCCAAGGTTGAGGACCCCGGCACGCTCGACCACCAACTCGCCGAGCGCGGCCAGGAGAAACGGCGTCGCAGCCGCCAGCATGCCGGCAAGAATGAACTCGATGGCGTTCATGGCTGACCCCGATAGGCGGCCCGCCGCCACTCGAAACGATACCGAACGAAGGCGATGGCAACCAGATAGGCGAGCAGGAGACTGCCCTGGAAAACACGCACAGCAGCGATCGGCAGGTTTGCCGACACCATGGCGTTGTCGCCGCCGATATAGAGCGCGGCCATGAACAAGGCGGAGACGACAATGCCGATCGGATGCAGGCCGCCGAGGTAGGCAACGATGATGGCGGAATAGCCGTAGCCGGTCGAGATCGATCGTTGCAGCTGCCCTAGGGGGCCCGCGACCTCGGCTGCGCCGGCAAGGCCGGCTGCGCAGCCGCCGATCAACAGGGATAACCATATTGCTCGGCTCTCCTTGAACCCGGCATAGCCGGCGGCGCGCGGCGCCAGGCCGCCGACCTGGAGCTTGTATCCGGCAAAGCTCTTCTGCATGAAGACCCAGGCAGCCAATGAAAGGGCGATGGCGATCAAGAGGGAAACATTGACGCGCGTCCCGGAAACCAGGATCGGCACCATCGCGTCATACTGGAACATCACGGATTGAGGGAAGTTGAAGCCGTTTGGGTCCTTCCAGGGTCCCAGAAGCAGGTAATTCAGAAGCTGCGCGGCGACGAGACTGAGCATCAGCGAAACGAGGATCTCGTTTGCATTGAGCCTCACGCGCCAGAATGCCGTCAAAGAAGCCCACAAGGCACCGCCGAGCACGCCGAGGATCAGCATCAGCGGCCATATCCACTGCCCGGTTGCCTCAGGAAACCAGATGGGGATTGCGGAGGCGAAAATGGCGCCCAGAATGAACTGGCCCTCGGCGCCGATGTTGAAGACCTTGGCGCGAAAGCCGATCGCCAGACCCTGGGCGATGAGCAGAAGTGGGCCGGCTTTCAACAGCACTTCCGAAAACGACGCCCAGGAGAGGAACGGTTCGAGAAGCATTGCATAAAACACATCGACCGGATTGCGGCCCATCAGCACGTAGAGGCCGAGATTGAGCACGGTGGTCACCGACAAGGCGATGAAGGGTGCAGCCAAGGTTGCCGCAAGCGAAGCGCGCTCCCGGCGGACAAGCGTGGGCAAAAAGGTAGCGGACAGGGCGCTCATGCGATGACTTTCTCGGCGGCGGGCCGTGCGCCGATCATGTAGCGGCCAATGTCCTCGGGCCGGGTATCGCGCGTTACGAGCGGCGGGCTCAGCGTGCCGTGGTACAGAACCTGGATGAAGTCACAGAGCTCGAAGAGCTCCTCAAGTTCCTCGGAAATGACGAGAATGGCCGTACCCTCGTTGCGCAATGCGACCAGTCGCCGGCGCACGGCGGAGGCGGCACCGATATCGACGCCCCAGGTCGGTTGCGCGACGAAGAGCAGCTTGGGCGCCAGCATGATTTCCCGACCGACGATGAACTTCTGCAGATTGCCGCCCGAAAGGGCACCCGCTTCGGCATCCGGGCCGAGAGTGCGGACATCGTACTGGCGAATGCAATCACTGGTGAAGGCGGTTGCCTTCTCCTTGTCGATCAAACCGTGCCGCAAGAGGTTCAAAGGGTGAGCCGTCAGCAAGCTGTTGAGAACGAGCGACATTTCAGGGACCGCACCGCGCCCCAGCCGATCCTCCGGAACGAATGCAAATCCGAGCTGGCGCCGGGCAGCTGCATCGAGCCTGCCCACGTCCTGCCCCATCATATAGATTCTGTCGCGCTGTTCTTTCGGTAGAACGGCCTCGCCGGAGATCAGCGAGGCGAGCTCGCTCTGCCCGTTGCCCGAGACGCCCGCAATGCCGATGATCTCGCCG
Source organism: Rhizobium sp. BK538 (assembly GCF_014197575.1). NCBI lineage: Bacteria > Pseudomonadati > Pseudomonadota > Alphaproteobacteria > Hyphomicrobiales > Rhizobiaceae > Rhizobium > Rhizobium sp. BK538. The sequence continues at coordinate 274,991 of NZ_JACIFT010000004.1, read as the reverse complement.
GCACGCACCGTAAGCGTGATGTCGGACAGGGGCACGGCGAAGGGATCGTCGGGGCGATGGTCCAGGCCAATGATCTCAAGTCGCTTCTCGCCGCCAGACAGCGGCACCGCTGGCATCGGTTCGGGCATGTCGCGACCGATCATCATCCGGGCAAGATCATGGGCGTCGTGTTCGCGCGGATCGACATGTCCGGTGACACGCCCGCCGCGCAGGATCGTCGCCCTGTCGCAGATGGCGCGGATTTCCTCGAGTTTGTGCGAAATGAAGAGGATCGACACGCCGCCGTCGCGCAGCCGGCGCAAGGTATCGAAGAGCTTTTCGACCAACTGTGGAGGTAAAACGGACGTGGGCTCGTCGAGGATCAGCAGCCGTGGATTGGTCATCAGGCTGCGGATGATCTCCACGCGCTGCCGCTCGCCCACGGAAAGTACGTGCACATGGGCGAGTGGATCGACCTGAAGGCCGAAGTCACGGCCCAACGCGCGGATGCGTTGTATGAGGTCGGCTTTCTTGCCTGCAACGACCAGCTGAATGTTTTCCACGACAGTCAGCGTCTCGAACAGCGAAAAGTGCTGGAAGACCATGCCGATCCCCTTGCGCCTTGCCTCTGCAGGCGAGGCGAAGGTCAAAGGCTCGCCCTCCCAGACAACGGTTCCGCTGTCTGGCTGCTCGACGCCGTAGATCATCTTCATCAGCGTCGATTTGCCGGCCCCGTTTTCCCCGAGAACTGCATGGATCGACCGCGGTGCTACGTCCAGATCGATGCCCTGGTTGGCATGAATCTGGCCATAGCTCTTCGAGATGCCGCGAAGCGATAGGAGTGGGGCCGTCATGGCTTACTTCGGCAGAGGCGTGGTCACGCCCTTGACGTGCCAATCCATGGCGACGATTTCGGCCTCCGTCATGGTTTTGCCGGAGGCCACGCCTTCGCTGCCGTCGGCCTTGGTGATCGGCCCGGTGAAAGGCGAAAGGCTTCCATCGGCGATCTTTGTCTCTGCGGCCTTGATCTTGGTCATCGTATCGGCCGGGATCGAGGGGCTCCAGTCAACGACCTCGACAACCTTGTCCCCGACACCAAGGAAGGTATTGGCGCCCTTGAATGTGCCGGCGAGATGAGCATCGACTGAGGCCTTGAAGAAGGGCGACCAGTCGGTCGAAACGCATCCGAGGTAGGTCTTCGGGGCGTAGCTCTTCATCGACGAGTTGAGGTTGAAGGAATAGACGCCGGCTTCCTCACATGCCGAAATAACAGAAGGTGTGTCCTGCGCATTGGAGAAGATCACGTCACATTTTTGTGCGATCAGGGCCTTGGCCGCTTCCTGCTCCTTGGCCGGGTCGAACCAGGAGTTCACCCAGACGACGGAAACCTCGATATCGGGGTTTACTGCCTGAGCACCCAGCGTGAACGCGTTGATGGAGGTGATCAACTCGGGGATGGCGAAGGCGGAAACCGAACCGAGCTTGCCGGTCTTGGAAAGCGCAGCAGCAGCCATGCCGAGCAGATAGGTTCCTTGGAAATACTTGGCCGCGAAGGGTGAGAAGTTGGGAGCCACCTGGAAGCCCGATGCATGCAGTACGGTGACCTGAGGATTGCGACGAGCGATCTGCAAGGCACCGTTCTGATATCCGAAGGAGCCTGCGATCAGGAATTTGTTCCCGTCTGCGACCGTCTTGTTCATGATCCGGTCGGCATCCGGGCCCTCCGGAATATTCTCAACGACAGTCACCTTGACCTTGTCGCCATAGGCGGCCTTGATCGGCTCAAGGCCGGCAGCAAGCGCGTGCCCCCAGCCCACGTCGCCGATCGGCGAAGGGACGACAAGCGTGATGCCGAGCGGTTCATCGGCTGCCAGCGCCGAACGACCTCCAAAGGCACCGGCGAGGCCGACAGCTGCTGCTCCCTGCATCAATGTTCTGCGAGTGATCTGTGTCATGGTTTGGTTCCCCTTTTTGGTGTTCTAGAATTCCACGGTTGCGAGAGCTGCTTCGGCCTCGGCAAACAGCCGAGCTTCATCAAGGCCCACGAATTCGCCTTTCTCCCAGACGATGCGGCCGTTGATCATCGTCAGATCCGCCGGCATACCGATGCCGACCTTGGCAATCAGGCTCAGCGGATCGTGTCGTGTTCCGACGTAGTCCATCCGCCGGGTGTCGATAGCAAAGAGGTCAGCGGCCATACCTGGCGCAAGTCGGCCAATGTCGCGACGGCCGAGCAGGGCAGCCCCGCCAGTTGTTGCGTAACCGAGGAAATCGACCGGAGGCGGAACGGGATGCTGGCGCGTTGATGCGGTCAGGCACTGCAGCATGTAGGCAGAGTGCACGCAATGCATCAGGTTTGAATTGTCGTTCGAGGCTGCTCCGTCGCAACCGAGTCCGACGCGCATGCCGAATGCCGCCATGGCGGGGATATCGGTCACCTCGGCACCGACCAGATAGACCGGCTCAGGGCAATGCGAGACGCCGGTGCCGCTTGTTGCCATCTTGCGAAGTTCGTCGTGCGTCAACTCCCAGCAATGGGCGTAGAAGGCATCCGGACCGGCAAAGCCGAGTTCCGCGCAATAATCGACGGTGCGCATTCCATGGCGGGCCGCGATGACCGCACTTTCGCCCTCGCCAACATGCGTATGCATCTGGACGCCGCGATCGCGTGCCAATGCGACCGACTCGACGAACGTCTCACGGTAGCAATTGACCGGCTGGCAGGGTGCCACCACCACCTGGCGCATGCTGAAGGGGCTGGCGTCGTGGTAGGTGTCGATCAGGCGTGCGCAATCACCAATGAACTCGTCCGTCGTCTCCAGCATGGCATCCGGAATGGTCGAGCCTTCGGACTTTGGCAAGGTGTTGCCGCCACGACCGGCATGGAAACGCATGCCCAGGAGATCTGCTGCCTCGAACTGACGGTCGATCAGCCGCTTGCCGGCATGCCGTGGGAAGCAATACTGGTGATCGAAGGCCGTGGTACAGCCATGCTTGATCATCTCGGCCATCGCGGTCACCGAGGAATGATAGAAGCAATCCTCGTTCAGCCGCGAAAAGATCGGATAGATGCGGTCAAGCCACTCGATGACGGAAAGCTTTGTCCAATCGAGATCTGCGCGGTTGCGCACGAAGCACTGGAAGAAGTGATGGTGCGTATTGACGAGCCCTGGATAGACGAACCAGCCCGTGGCGTCTTGAACCGTGGTGCCGAACGGCAGTTCGCTCTGGTCGAGATTTTCGCCGATGGCCTTTATCGCCGGGCCAGTCGTCAGAATATCGACATTGCGATGGACCGTCGGCCCCCTGTTGTCGTTGACGATGACGGCTGCACAGTTCTTTAAGAGGTAGCCGGCCATCTTATTCCTCGCCCGGTGCGATCTGTGGCTCGGGCTTCAACTCGTGCAGCCGGTGTATGCCTGGCATCTCGATGAACGCGTCGAGCGCGCGTACGGCACGGGACCAGAGGCGTATCGCGGGATAGGGATCGAGCGAAACGCCACCGTCCGGCGCGAGCGCGACATAGGGAAAGCAGGCGATGTCGGCCACTGTCGGGCGATCTGATGCGAGGAACCGCTTGCCGCACAGGCTCTGTTCGACGAGCCCCGCTTCCAGTTCGCGCAGCGCCGCGATGCCCTGCGCCTGAAGCGTCGCGATATTTCCCGGGCGTCGCAACATCTCATGAAGACGTGCGCCACCAAGGCTCGCGGTCAGCCGATGCGAGAAGGAAAGCCACTGCTGCACTCGGGCGGCTTCGTCGGCTGTTGCGCCACCCAACCATTCAGGCGCGCTTTTTGCGGCGAGATAAACCAGCATCGCCGATGATTCTGTCAGAAGAAGATTACCGTCTTCCAGGATCGGGATGGAGCCGGCAGGGTTGAGCGCCATGAGTTCGGGGCCGCGGTGCTCGCCGCCCGGATGAAAATCCACCGGTCTGATATCGAGCTTAACGCCTGTGAGTGCCGCCATCAGGCGCACTTTGTAGCAACTGGGAGAAAGGATGTAGTCGTAGAGCTTCATTGCGCCACCAGCTGCGCGCCATAGGTGTAGTTGTGCCGTTTCAGCCAGCGTCGATACGCGACCGACGTCAGGTCGGCACGTGTGGGAATCTCCATCCCGGGATCGAGCGGTAGAAGACGCGGGATCTGGTTTTCCAGGATCGATCGGTCCTGCAGGAAGATCGTCTGCTGAAAGTGAATGAGGTCGGTCATCGACGTGTCGTCGTCAAACAGTGCCATCCACGGCCAAACGTCGCATAGATCTTCTGCCAACGGTTGCACAAAGAGGGTGATGACATCCCACTCGCTGGGGCGGGGCGGGCAGGTCTTGTAGAGCACCGAGCAGGTCGGGGCTGGCACACGATACATGTATTCCGTAGTGATGCCGCCGCTTGCCGACTTCGCTGCCTGCGGCTGATAGAACTTCACCTGGGTTGCCCAAACCTCGTCTTCGACGTCCCGGATTTCGACCTTGTAGTTCTGAACCTCCGTGTGCGGCTCTGCGCCAAGGATATCCGTGTGCACGAACGGGAAATGCGCAATGTCGAGAAAGTTCTCGACCGCGCGAAGCGGTGAGCAGCGCACCCGCACGACGCCGACATCGACAAACCGGCGACCCGGCTGGTCGGCCTCGGGGATGGCGAAGAGCTCCTTCTGGGGAGCGCCAAGAGACGACCAAACGTGTCCGTAGCGAACGCGGACAGGCAACTCGCGCCCCGTGTGAGACGTCACCTTTGCATTTCCGTCGGCTGCGATCGAGACCTCGATCGGTTCGCCCATCAAGGCGGTTTTGTATGCACTCTTGCTTAGTTGGCTGAAGAGGGCGACGGGGTACCACTCGTTGAGCATAGCTCCCTGTGTCATGCGCTGATCCCTTTCGCCTGGAGACCCTCGGCTTTCCGGCGCAAGGCTTCCGCGGCGCGTGACGCTAGGATGCGGTTCAAGGGAGTAGCATTGCCCTCGATAAAGACATGAACGAGCGTCTGATCAGGCTCCTGTTCGACGAGCAAAAAACCGATCTCTTTCGAATGAAGCGACTGGCGAAGAAAGCCGTTGGCATTCTTCTTTGTGCCGGCCGCAGCCTCGATAGCAGCAATGCCGGCCTGAGCTGTCAACGAGCGTAGGGGAACGAAGCCGTCAAATCGTGGCGGTTGATCCGTGGGTTCTCCAACGGCCACCCAGATCACCCCGTCGGCTTCCTCGATCTGTTGTGTTGCGACGCGGATCGTTTCCGGCGGCGTAAGGCCGGGATGCGCCGGAATACGCAGACAGTTTCCGGCCTGTGCGTAACTCCAGCCATGATAGATGCAGGACAGAGCCTCGCCGCGGACAAAGCCATGTGAGAGACGCATGCCACGATGAGGACAGCGATCTGCCGAAGCTGCAGGGCGCCCCGAATCACTTCTCCAGAGGGCGATCGATCCGGCTGACGTGCGCGCCGGCATTACCGTTCCTGACGGCAAATCCGCGGAAAGGGCGACTGGCGTCCAAATGCCCGTCGTATCGGATTGCATAGCTAAACTTTCTTAGCATTATCAATATATTGCCTGCGTCAGGCACGACGCCAAGATCCCTGGCTTGTTGCAGGCGACCATCACGTTTGCATAATAATTTCGCATTGGCAACGCTGATTAAATAAGGGGCAGTGGAAAATCGAACGGTCGTCGCTATCCCTGATTTTCGTCGTTCACGACCGGCGTGCGGAGTATCGTTTCCACCCAGACATCAATGGGCCCGAGCGAGCACCCCATCTCCATCATATCGATCAATTCCACCGGCCCGGCGACTTCCAGTTCGACCCGATTGGCACTGGTGTGAGATATGGCCTGCGACAGGCCAAGCTTTGCCGCGTGACGGCGAATCCAGGGAATGAAGGAAGCGGCCTCAAGGTCGCCGACGATCGTTATCCGTTCCTGCAGGTGGCTTTGATGCTGTTCCATCATGAAAGTCTCGCGCTGGCGCCTCGATGACAGCATAGCGTCTAAATGAGCTTTCGAAAGCCAAACGATACGCTTGCGTACAGGCGGCGGTTCGCATCGAAACGAAGGTTCGCCCTGCCGAATTTCCTCGCGTTCACCTGCTTCTGGAGGCGGCCAGCCATCGATGGCGGCGGTCTCGCCGGTGACCGCGGTTTTTTGACATGCGCCGGCTGCATGAAAGCCATGCCTTGTCTCGACGCGCCTCGGTGTCCATTTAAGGGTGAGGCGATCCTCGCCTTACATGCCCGCCAATGAGAAAGATTATGTAGCGGCTGCAAGGCCGCTTGGCGGCTATGTGCGTTTGGGAGCTCTCGATGCAGGAACCTGGCAAGACACTTGACGAAATGACGCTGCACGAACGATCGAACATTATGTCGATGGTCGCGGAAGCGCTGGAAGAGACTGCAGGACAGGCACAAGAAATTGGTGACATCCGCTATGCCGCCAATTCGAGCTGTCTTGCGCACACGATCCGCGGACTTGTCAGCGATCTCTCGCCACGTGAGCTGAGGGCGGCGACCATTCTCCTGGAACAAGGGATCTCGCTCGTTGCTTCCTTCGAGAACCGGATGCGCGGTGGAAGCACCCTGCAATAGTCGTGAGGCTAAGTCGCACGCCGGTTTGTCCGCTACCGTCTCGTCTCGAGTGTGCACCGTCCAAGTGAACCACACAAAAGTGCGTTCTTTCTCGGCGAGAAATTGTGGCCGGCTCGACCGACGGCTCTTGGTGTGGATTTGCCAATCATCATAGACTGCCGCGTATCTCCACGTGAGGTTCGATCAGCAGGTGTCGAACATCTTCGCGGCCGTCGATACGGCTCAGGAGCGTCTCCGCAGCCGTGCGACCCAGTTGAGCGGCATTTTGGTCTACGCTGGTCAGCCCGACGAGAGGTATGGCTGCGAACGGAGAATTGTCGTAGCCGACGATGGCGAGGTCTTCGGGAACGCGTATGCCATTGGTTCTGGCCGCGTTGAGGAGTGGGACGGCATCAAGATCCGACCAGACGAATACCGCGCGGGGGCGATCTTGCGCTGACAGGAAATTATCAATCGCGACCTTTCGGTCCGTCGCAACAGGCGGCAACCGAATGATCCGGCTTTGCAGACCGGCTTGCTTCATTGCTTCGACATAGCCCATTTCGCGCTGAACGGCGACGACCGACGCAGGCGAGTCCAGGAGATCATAGCTCACCATGGCTATGTCGCGATAACCTTGGCGCAGTGCAGCTTCGACTGCCAGGCACCCACCCTTCCGATCGTCGGAGTTGACAGTGTCGTAGGTCTCAGCCTGGGGCTCGTGATGCGCGATCACAACGATGGGGATTTGACGAGCGTAGCGCTCCAGGACCTTTCCAGAAATCCGCGGGGCTATTATCAACACCCCATCCATCCGATTGTCGATCATGGATTCGATCATCGAAGCCTCGATCGGGCTTGCTGAGCGCCCGAGCCCGATGAGCGATTTGTAGCTGCTTTCCGACAATGCGGTGTTGGCGCTTTCAATGACGCCGGCCAGGAACGTGTTGGACAGTTCTATCACGAGAACGCCGATCGTGTAGGTGCGACCGCGCATTCCCCGAGCGGCCACAGAGGGGCGGTAATTCAGCTTCTCGATCGACGTCTCGACCTTGTGCCGCAGAATGTCGCTGACGCCATAGGCGTTGCGGAGCACTTTGGAGACCGCCGCGACGGAAACGCCCGCATCCTTTGCCACATGGCGGATGGTGATCCTCTCGTGCGGCGCGTCAACTAACTGATTTGTCATTATAAAGTGTCTCGTTTTCTGCTTTTCCGAAATTATAGGCATAAAAACTCTTGCACGGCAATCGAGAGTGTAGAATGATATACATAGAACGATATACACAAGGTATTTAGTCCCGCCGGAGGACAGGCGGTTGAGGAGGTTGCATGATGAAGATTGTCTCGGACCACGGCGTCGCCGCGGCCAACAGCCTTGCGGGCTCTCAGTTCCAGTTCACCGCATCGATGATCGCGCCCTCATGCGATGGCGGGCAGGGGACCGCAGGCACCTTCATTTCCAGAGAGTTTTCGCTGGAAGCTGTACCGGCCGGAGCGACATTGCGCATTTCCGCGCTTGGGCTTTACCGTGCCTTCATCAATGGACACCGCGTGGGGGACGATCTCCTGACGCCTGGTTGGACCTGCTACGACGACCGGATCGCATTTCAGGCCTATGACGTCACGGATCTGCTCAAGTCGGGCCGCAATCGCATCGAGATCTGGCTGGGTGACGGTTGGTACCGGAGCCAGCTCATGTGGGCGTCCAATCCGATATTTAACTGCTGGGGCGAGCGAACGGGGGCGATTGCAGAATTGAGCGCAGCCGGAACGCCGCTGGTTGCTACGGATGAGAGCTGGAAGAGCGGCAACACGCCAGTTATCCGCAACGGCATCTACTTCGGCGAGGATTATGACGCACGCATCGAACCGAAAGATGCCTACGGCGTGGAGGTGCTGGCCTTCGACAAGCAATTGCTGGTTCCGCACGAGACGAGGGCGGTCAAGGAGCTTGATGGGCGTTCCCCTGTCGAAAGTTGGACCGAGACCGACGGGCGAACTGTTTATGATTTTGGCCAAAACGCCGGCGCCTACATCCGCATCCATGTAAAGGGAGAGGCGGGCGCGCAGATTCGTGTCGAGCATTCAGAAGTGCTCGGACCCGACAGGTTTTTTGACAATCGCAATTATCGCAGCGCACGTGCTGAGCTGCGCTACACGCTCAAGGGAGTGGGCGAAGAGGTCTATGCACCGCTCTTTACCTTCATGGGCTTCCGATATGCTCGCATCACCGTGACAGGTCGGGCGGAACTGGTGGCCATCACCATGATCCCTGTTACATCCGTGCCAGTGAGCACGGGCGGCTTTACCTCAGGCATTGCTGCGGTCAATCGCCTTGTCGAGAACACCGTCTGGTCGCATCGCTCGAATTTCATCGAGGTTCCGACGGATTGCCCGCAGCGCGACGAACGGCTCGGCTGGACGGGCGATGCGCAAGTCTTTGCCGGCACGGCTTGCTGGCTTGCCGACAGCGGTTCGTTCCTCGTCAAGTATCTTCGCGACGTGATGCACGACCAGCGCGCCGACGGCGCGGTTTCTCACTTTTCGCCTGACCCAACTCGGCTTCACCCAATCGACGGGCGCGGGGATTGGGCGGGGTCGACAGGCTGGGGCGACGCAATCGTCATCATCCCGTGGCAACTCTACCTGCATTATGGCGATGCCTGTGTTCTCGAGGAATGCTTCCCGGCCATGCTGCGTTGGCTGGACTATCTCTGGGGCATTTCCGACGGACCGATTATCCGTCCTCCCGCGGTTTGGGGGGATCATGGTTTCACCTTTGGCGACTGGCTGCAGCCGGTCGGCGACAACCGCAAGCCGCGTCCGACGGTGGCGGACGATTGCGCCGCGACCCTCTACCATTTCATTTCGACGCAATTGACCGCAAAGATCGCCCGCACAATCGGGAAGGGCACCGAAGCGGCGCGTCTTGATGCGCGCGCGGGTGAAATCAGATCGGCCTTCAAGCACGAATTCTTTTCGCCATCCGGTCGCATAGCGCATAACGATCAGACCTCCTGGGCTTTGGCGTTCCTCTACGGTCTCGTACCGCCGGAGTATGAAGAGGCTGGTCGTGAATATTTCCGCCGGGTCTCGGAAGAGACCGATGGCGTCATCGGTACGGGTTTCATTGGAACACCCGCTGTGCTGCCCGCCCTTACGCGTCTTGGGATGATGGACCTGGCGCAGAAGATGTTTCTGAACCGCAAGGTCCCCGGCTGGCTATATCAGGTGGAGCACGGTGCAACCTCGATTTGGGAGCGATGGGATGCACTCGCCGAAGACGGCACGATCTACGATCCGGACATGAACAGCTATAACCACTATGCCTACGGCGCTGTGTGCCAATGGCTCTTCGAAGATGTCGCCGGAATGAAGCCGCTGGAGGACAAGCCTGGCTTCGAGGAGATAGCCTTCGATCCCGCAATTCTTCCGGCGCTCTCGCCGGTGTCGGCCTGGCACGACACTCGCTTCGGACGCATCGAGGCCGGATGGAGGGTGGAGGGGAGCGCCGTCACCTGCCGCCTTTCCTTGCCAGAAGGCGTGACTGCGCGTCTTGGGGGCAGGGAGGATCGCAAGGCGCTGACTGCGCACGGTGAACTGGTCGCGCCGGGCCAGGAGGTCAGGCTCGGCAAGGGAGAGCACACCATCACGTTTTCGATTTGATAGAGAAGCTTGCGGGCTTTGCCCGCAAGCCAGCAGCCCAAATCATTCCGGTCTTCAGGAGGAGGAAATGACTATGAGAATGACGAAGTGCAGCATCCTTGCCGCAAGCATCATGTCGCTGGCCACTGGCGTTGCTCGCGCCGATGTAACGCTCAGCATCCTGATCGATACCAATCCCGAAACGATCGCCTCATTCGATGTTGTCTCGAAGGCCTATACGGAAAAGCATCCGGATGTGAGCTTTGACGTGGAGCAGCGTGCTGGAGGATCGGAAGGCGACAACATCATCAAGACACGTCTCGCCACAGGCGAGATGGCCGACATCTTTCAGTACAATGGCGGTTCGCTTTTTCAGGCGCTGAAGCCGCAAGAGACGCTGGCAGATCTCTCTGACCTCCCGTCGCAGGCTGGAATCCTCGACAGCTTCAAAAAAGTTGTCACCAGTCCCGATGGACACGTGCGTGGAACGCCGTTTGGCCCGGCCATGGGGGGTGGCATTTTCTACAACCGAAAGATCTATGCAGAGCTCGGCCTCACCCCGCCTAAGACATGGGCGGAGTTCATGGCCAACAATGAGAAAATCAAGGCCGCCGGCAAGGTGGCCGTAGCGCAGACGTATGGCACCACTTGGACGTCGCAGCTCTTCGTCCTTGCCGACTACTTCAATGTCCAGGCGGAGGTTCCGAATTTTGCTTCCGACTATACCGCCAACAAGGTCAAATATGCGAACACGCCGGCTGCCATGCGTGGCTTCGAGCACCTTGAGGAGGTTGCGAAAGCCGGCCTGCTCAATGCTGATTTCGGTGCTGCGACGTTCGACGACGGAATGCGAATGGTAGCCACAGGTGAGGCTGCACACTATCCCAATCTGACCTTCGGCGTCGGCAACGTTCAACAGAACTTTCCTGACAATTTGAAAGATCTAGGCTTCTTCGCTCAACCCGGCACAGATGCGGCAAAGAACGGGCTGACGGTGTGGATGCCTTCTGCGCTTTATGTTTCGGCAAAGTCAGAGCATGTCGAGGAAGCCAAGAAGTTTCTCGACTGGATCGGCACCAAGGAGGCCTGTGATCTCATGGCAAAGGCTGTTCCCTCTGGCCCGTATCTGGTCAAGGGTTGCGAGCTCCCGAAGGACATTCCGCCGGTCGTTTCCGACATGTTGCCCTATTTCGAACTTGAAGGACGTGCCGCGCCTGCGCTGGAGTTTCTTTCGCCGGTGAAGGGGCCAGCGCTCGAGCAGATCACGGTTGAAGTCGGAACGGGAATTCGGTCCGCCAAGGACGCAGCAGCTCTCTACGACCAGGACGTCGAAAAGCAGGCCAAGCAGCTCGGCCTGCCCAACTGGTAGTAACCTCCCAGCCGATCCCCACCCGGTGCTCGTCCGGGTGGGGTGCTCAAGGAGCCCCCATGGTTACGCGCAGATCGCCTTACCCCTACTGGTTCGTCCTGCCAGCGGCGGTGATTTTCACCGTCCTTTTTCTGGCGCCGACGATTGCCTCTTTCTGGTTCAGCCTCACCCGGTGGGACCTCTTCACCACGCAGTTCATTGGTCTGGACAACTACCGGCAGTTTTTCCGTGAACCGTTCCTGGTCCAGGGCCTCGTCAATACCGTCATCTACGCGGTGCTGACATCAGGCGCCAAGACCGTACTCGGCTTGCTTCTGGCAGTGCTGTTGACATCGGGTCTGTGGGCACAGGGCTTCCTGCGCACAGTCATTTTCTTTCCAGTTCTTGTGTCGACCATCGGCGTCGGCATCACCTTTTCCATGCTCATGCACCCCACCCGGGGTCTTATCAATGTGGCGCTTGCTGCCGTGGGCATTCATGGTCCGGGCTGGCTGACGGATCCGGCACTGGCGCTCTATTCCATCGTCTTCGTCGATCTCTGGAAAGGCATAGGGCTCGCCACGGTCATCTACATAGCCGGGCTCGCATCCATCAGTCCGGACTACTATGAGGCGGCCAGAATCGATGGCGCAACCGGCCGTCAGATGTTCTTCCGCGTGACCATCCCATTGGTGAAGCCCGCAACGGTTACGGTCGTGACGCTATCGCTGATCGGCGGCCTGCGCAGCTTCGATCTGATCTGGGCAATGACCCGCGGCGGACCTGGCTTTTCCTCAGATGTTCTGGCGAGCGTCATCTACAAGCAGTACCAGGCGGGCTTCTATGGGCTGTCGACGGCCGGAAACGTCATCTTGTTCGTTCTTATCGGGCTGATCGTTTTGCCCCTCACAGCTTGGTTCAATCGCAAAGAGGTGGATCTGTGAGGCGTCGCCAACTTTACACGGGTGTCGTAGCACTTGCCGCTTCGGGCGTGGTCTTCGTCCTCCCCTTCCTGTTCATCTTCATTACAGCCGCCAAGACAAAGCAGGACGCGGCGTCGTTGAGGTTCAGCCTGCCTGTTGAGTGGCGCCTCTGGGAAAACTTCATCGAGGTGCTCCAGGCCCGCAACTACATGCTGCTGCTGGCTTACTTCAATTCAACCGTTATCACGGTGGTTGCGGTCACGCTTCTCGTGCTGTTCGGTGCAATGGTGGGATACGTTCTGCAACGCCGCCCCTCGCGTTGGAATACGGTGATCTATGGTTGCGTTCTAGCGGGGCTGATGATCCCGCCCGCAGTCGTGCCAACCATCTGGGTGCTGCAGTCGCTTGGCCTTTTCAAGTCGATCTCAGGTATGATCCTGATCCAGGTCGCCTATGGTCTCGCATTTACGGTGCTACTCTTTAGGAGCTTCATCGCGACGATACCGCGCGATCTCGATGAAGCGGCGATCATTGACGGCGCCAAACCGCTCCAGATTTTTTTCCGGGTCGTCCTCCCGCTATTGAAGCCGGTGACCGTCACCGTCATCGTCGTGCAGTCCATCGCCATCTTCAACGACTTCACGAATCCGCTGTACTACCTGCCGGGCCGGGAAAACGTAACGGTACAGCTCACCCTCTATAATTTCCAGGGGCAGTTCCAGACCCAATTCAACCTCCTGTTCATGAACATCCTGCTGGTGACCATTCCGCCCCTCATCGTTTTTGTGTTCTTCAACCGGCAGATCGTGGCGGGCATGACCGCCGGCGCAGTGAAAGGATAGGCAATGACCAGCGTTGTGCTTGACAATGTCCGCAAGAGCTTCGGTAGCCTTGATGTGATGAAGGGCGTCGATCTTACGATCGAGGCGGGGGAATTCTGCGTCTTCGTCGGTCCTTCAGGTTGCGGAAAATCGACTTTGCTGAGGATCATTTCAGGACTTGAGACGTCGAGCTCGGGAAAGGTGTTCATCGACGGCAAGGACGTTACCGATGCCGAACCCTCCCAGCGCGGCATCGCCATGGTCTTCCAGTCCTATGCCCTTTATCCTCATCTGACCGTGGCGGAAAATATCGGCTTCGGCCTGTCGCTTGCCAAACGGCCCAAGGCTGAGATCGCGGAAAAGGTCAAGCAGACCGCCGACATTCTTCAGCTTTCCCATCTGTTGGATCGAAAGCCCAAGGCGCTTTCGGGCGGACAACGGCAGCGCGTCGCAATCGGTCGCGCCATCATCCGCAATCCAAAGGTCTTCTTGTTCGATGAGCCCTTGTCGAACCTCGACGCTTCATTGCGAGCACAGATGCGTATCGAGCTGACTGAGCTGCACGCCAAACTTGGCGCAACGATGATCTATGTAACGCACGATCAGGTCGAGGCGATGACCATGGCCGACAAGATTGTCGTGCTCAACGGCGGAACGATCGAGCAAGTCGGAACACCAATGGCGCTCTACAACAATCCGGCCACGCCGTTCGTCGCAGGCTTCATCGGCTCGCCCAAGATGAACCTCTTCGAGGGAGAGGTGGCCAAACGTGAGAGCTGCAAGACCTATGGCATCCGTCCGGAGCACATTTCGCTTTCCACGACGGATGGAAAGTGGCGCGGCGTCGTGCGGCACATTGAAAGGCTGGGCGCGGACACGGTTGTCCATCTTGACTTACCGGAACTCCCGTCGCTTGTCGTACGTACGGAAGGCGATCGTTCGATTTCGGTGGGCGAAACGCTGTTCGCCTCACCGTTCAAAGGCAAGGAGCACAGGTTCTCCTAAAATGGCGAAGAGCGGCAACCGGGTGTCTTGCTCCCACGTTGTCCTGTCCGCCTTGATCTGTGATCGGCTTTCCATGGACGAGCAAAGGGAGTTTCTCCATGGAGAGTACGTTGGAGGTTCTCACGACCGCGAAGAACGGGCGTTGAGGTTCGCCGGCAGGGCCGGATGAGGTCAAAGCGCAGATCGTTTCGGAGAGCTTGCGACCCGGCGTGACGGTGAATGAGGTAGCAGACCGTTATGGATTGAAGGCCAATCACCTGTCCGCTTGCCGGACGATGGCGCGGCAGGGCAAGCTGGTTCTGCCCGAGGTCATGCCTGTGGTGCGTAAGAACTTTCGATTGGAGTTCGGCTTCGTTCCAAAACCTGATTCCAACATGGTGACTGTCCCCGGATCGCGTGTCGTGATCGGCCGCCGCTTGGCATCGCTGACCCGGTACTTGTTTACAATCTCAGAGATGTTGCGGCCATATGTTCGGTTCATTGCGCCGGAACTCTGCCGCCCTAATGCCCGCGCTTGCGACACGTCGCAAGACAGTTCAGCGATTCTGCGCTATAAGGTAGCAATTGTCACCAGGCATTTGCTACCTTTGGGGGTGCTTCATGGAAGTCCGAGCAATTGTTTCTTTGTCTGACTTCGAAGCGGCACATGCGCTCATCAAGGCCATGGGCAAATGGGACGCCGAAGAGTCACGCAAGTTCCGAGTGCCAGATGTTGTATTGATGGATTACATCTACGGACACACCATAGAGACTTTAATGGAAAAGTTCAGACAACGCGGCGCGGGGTTCTTCTTAGCCAGCGTCGATAAATATCTTGCCGGGTGCGCTGGCTATTCGAAGTCAGACGACGGTATCGCCGAACTACAGAAAATGTACGTTCGCCCCGAGGCGAGAGGCAGAGGCGTTGCGAAGGGCCTGATGACCGCCTGCCTAGATAGAATGCGCGATGATGGATACGCAAGTGTGAGGTTGGAAACTGTCACGTTTATGAGTGATGCCATAGCTCTGTACGAAGGCTTTGGTTTCAAGCGCAGTGGCCATTTCCGAGCCGTTCCCCAAAGCTTGAAGCCCATCACGATTTTCATGGAGAGGACGCTCTAAGCACCCAATCCCCGGTGAACTTCTTTCTGCCAAGCGACCGGCACTGCGGAGCAGGTGACGGCGAGTCTGGCCGTTGGTGCAGATGCCGAGCAGGTACTTTACATGACTTTGGACAAAGCGGCTGGCTACAAGTTTACTTATGAATCCGGGTCTATCGAAAATCCGCGTAATGACGCTTTCGTGAAGATTCTTGAGGGTTCAAAGCCGGCGTTTGTGAAACGCCGCCTTGCGTACCAGATTAAGTACCTCTCCGCTTGATGGGTGCCCTTCATGCTGACGTGGCCGAGTCCGTGGACTGCGGTCTTTGCGCCATCCCAGGCGGTTTGCGGTCACCGCTAGCGGCGCGGATGACGTGCTTTGCTGATGGGGCTATTCAACAAGCGTTGCACTTCCGCCTCGACGCGATTGAGCGAAAGCCCTGCCACGCCAAACCTCTCATAGAGCGACGTCAACAACGGGAGCATGCATTCGGCCAATCGGCTCTCGATGTCGTTGGCAGAAAACTTTGCCTCCAGCACGGCTTCATCGCTTCGCGCCGCATGACCTTCGACAAGCAGATCACTCAGCGGGTTAGCCCAGGAGCGCAACACGCGACCGCGCAGGCCCGTGAACATGGCGCGGAAATAAACCGTCACGGCTGTATCGGCATCTTTGCGAAGGAGCGATGCAAGCTTTTCCGCGTGCAACAGAACCTCACCCATCCGCCATAGGGGAAGCGTCGTGTCGAGAATCGTTCCGGCGGGGAATGTCTCTGCACCGTCTTCCTGATAACCGCGGATCAGGAACATGCGCCCCGAAGGTGCCGCACGCCAGAAATCGCAATGCGCAGGATCATTAAACCCGCGCTCGACTTCCTCGCCTTGCGGTGCAAGCCAACATTCAATCAGTCCATCAACTTCACGCGGCTGAATAGCCTCGCGTGTCGGAAGCCAGAACGGCGGCCAGCCCGTTTTGCGAACTACGGCCTTTTCAAGAATGCGTTCAAAGGCGATCAGCTCCGGCATCTTGAGATCGCCCTCAAGCCAGTAGTCGAACCGATACCAGCCATTTGGAAACCGCGCAGGCGAATCCTGGGGGAGCGGAGCAACCAGATTACGCCAACGCTCAAATGCATCGCGCACGAACCGGGCTTGCGTGTCCCCCTCGGTAGGCTCATCCACCAAACCCACGACGCGCAGGATATCGAGCGCTTTCGCCAGTGTCAGGGTCGTTTCACCACGCTCAAACGCAGCCATTGTCGGATGGCTGACACCCGCCAAAGCCGAATGATCTTTTTGTGTAAGACCTTCCGCCTTGCGACGGCGCAAGGTTTCTTCCACGTACCGTTGCCACGCGAGCGAGGCTATGTTTCCAGTATTCTCAGGCATGAATTGTCCACGATCTCTTTGAATCTATGAACGAAGCCGTCCGGCGGCTCCGCGTCGGGCGGACGGATAATGGATGCAGCCTTCTCCACCTGCCGCTTTAGCTGTCTGAATGTCTGGTCGATGGCCCTGTCCGGCAGGCCGATTTCCTTGCCGAAGGCACGGAAAATCGCCTGGTTGGCCGCTTCCAGATGGATTTTCTCACCGCCGATTGACAGCGCCAATGTCTGGTCGAACCCGTCATAAAATGCGGTGTTGACCACATCATAGGCGGGGGATAGCCGTAAGCCCGTTGGCGTTTCCAGAAGGGAGAAGTTTTTCAGGTGGGCATCGCAATTCCCGATCAGGGTGAAGACGATCAGGCGATTGAAAAACCGCAAGAGGTCGATTGGGGCGCGCGATGAGTGCCGACGAATGATCGCGGCAATATCCTCGTAGGTCGCATCATACTTGCCTGCGTAGTCCTGTCCCTTGGGCTTGCGGAGTATCTGCGCACAGTCTTCGAGGCGCAGTTTCTCGCCGTTCGGTTTCCGGTCGAAGCGGGTAACAATGAGCGCCGTTTCGTCAACAGCCGCGATGAGCGAGGTCGTGAACGCGGTCACTTCCCTTTCGCCAAGGACGGCGGCGGTCCATCGCAGGCTCAGGAGTTCATTCCGAACGAGGTTGTCTATCCGGTCGGAATTGAATTTAGCGATATAGGGCGCTGATCCCGTCGCACTCGCGGGAACAAACCTGTTTTCATCGTCCTTGGTGACAAGCAGTTTCTTCTGCACACCTGAAACCGTGCGTCCGGGGCTGGCCGTGGCTTCGGTGATTTCCGGGAGCTGTGCGGCATCGACCGGCGGCCGGATGCTGACGGCCCCGATACAGTCTGCGCCGTAACGAAGGAGCAGCCCAAGGTCGTCTTCTTCAACGACATGTGCCGAACGTGCCTGTTGTTCGCGTAGCCATCCTTCCGGGCCGAGGTGCTGGAAGAACGGATGCAGGCCGACCTTCCATTCATGTTCGCGTTGCGTGGAGGGGAAGCAGCAGGCGATATTGCCTTTATTCCAGTCTGAACGATAGGCGAAGCGGGTTCCGCCGTTGGCCGTTTCGACCAACGTGCCGGCGGATTCATCCTTGAACAAAATGTCTGCGCTTCTCAGTGCCATTAAGTTATGCCTTCTCTCTCTACCTCATGAGCGCCCGATGGGGGCGTTAACGAAGCCATATGTCAATTGTGGTGTATGATTTGCGAGAAAGTCAAGTTATAACGCGATTGCAGGCATTTCGCGCGAGAAAAGCAATCTTTAGCTTTATATCGGTCCGATCTGTGCCAGTCACAGCTCGCCTGTGAAACTATGGCTCGAATCTAGTGTAATAAATTCATTCGCGGCAGGCCGTTTAGAATTTTTCGGAAATGCGGCGATCGCTGCAAAAACGGAATTTCTTAAATCGTTCAGGGCGTCTCGGGAGAAATCCCGACCACCCTCTATGGCAAGCCACCAAACCGCAAGCGGTTTCACCCCGTGCGGGTGACGATCCTATGACGCAAAGACTATCGAGGATAGTCTCCTTAGGAGGGTGCATTGTCCAGTATCTGAACGTCTCTTGCCGCCGAGGCGGATCGTCTGCCTTCGGCGGATATCGTTGAAAAACTCGATGGATTGGCCGCTTAGCCCGCCGTTTAGGGGTTTTGGGCAGGGAGTTATCGGTTATCTGCCCTGCGCCTGTGCGCAAGGTATCGAGTTATGCCGCTCTTATACGGCGAAGACGCCGTGCGGCGACCTTTGTGGTCTGAGTTTGGCCAGTCTCCTGAGGTTTTGGGCGGTTGCTGCAAGCAGGAATTCGTCTCGCGCCCCGCACGGACCTCGCAGCCTCAAGCGGGCCATCCGAAGAATGCGCTTCAAGTGTGCGAAGAGCATCTCGACCTTCTTGCGACGATGCCGGGACTGCTCATATTCTGGCGTGGCAGCAATCGCTCGGGCGACATCGCGGGCATCTTCGTTGAGATCACGCGGTACCTTGCGTGCAACCGCATTCGGACAGCAGCGCTGTTTGAGTTCACAGGCGTCGCAGTCCTTCTTGCTGGCGCGATAGAGCCGTGTCCCTTCGCTCGTGATCCCCGATCTGGGCGTTGCATAGGTTCGGTGGAACTGCTTCAGCTCCTTGGCCGCCGGGCAGATGTAGCGATCACTCTCACTGTCCCAGGTGAAGTCCGAGCGCGAGAAGGTCCCGTCGGTCCGGTTCGATTTGTCGAAGACAGGAATGTGGGGCGCGATCTTCTTTTCCTTGACCAGCCAAGCCAGATTGTCGGCAGAACCATAGGCGCTGTCAGCAGCGAGATAGTCCGGCTTCAAGCCGAAGCGGTTCTCTGTCCTATCGATCATCGTGCGGGATGCTCCCACCTCCGCCTGGCGGATGGCGCATGTCGCCTCCACATCGAGGATGACGCCGTGATCGGTATCGATCAGATAGTTGGTGGCGGAGGCGAAGAAGGCATGGCCTTTGTGAGCACCGGTCCATTGAGCTGCCGGATCGGATGGGGAGATGAACTTCGGCGTTACGGCAGAGGGAGCACCAAAAGCCGCGTCATCGAGAACCGCCAGATATTCCTGCACCGATCGACCGGCATCCTCGTTGGATTCCCATTCCGCGCCAGGCACCGAGCGCTGCTTGTTGGCGTCCGCCGCGATCAAGCTGGCATCGATGGCAAAGCCTTCCGCGCCGACCAGTCCCTGCGCCAGACAGCGCTCCACCACCGTCTCGAACATATGCCGCAGGATGTCGCTTTGCCGGAACCGGCCATGACGGTTCTTCGAGAAGCTGGAATGGTCCGGCACCTTGCCGACCAAGGCGGCAGAACCAGCGATAGGCGAGATTGAGATGGACCTCTACCCGATGATCAGCATCCGTATCATCATCAGCTCGGGATCAATTGAGGGACGGCCGGTAGCTGTAGAACGGCTTCAACTGCGCTCGAACGCTATCCAGGTCGAGATGGCGGTCAATCCCGCGCAGCAGATGGTCTATAGGGACGTGATCATCGAGGCAGAAGTCGTAAAAGAGTTGCGCCGGAACTGTCTGACATCCCATCATTCGCCTGATCCCACAAATCACTCAGAGGAGTGAATCACGCGTCCCAAGCCTCGGCAATGGCGAGTTTTTCAACAGTATCGGCCCTTTGCAGACATCGAAATTTGTAGTGATTTGCCTTACCGTTTGGAAATTGCGCCGTGATAGGAATTGCAACCAAAGAGCGATCATAAACAGGACTGCTAGCCAAAGGGAACGGTCTTGAGGGCGATTACACTTCTGGTATCAACGGTGGGAATTTACTTGATTTCGCTTTCCGCTATGGCGGAGCCGAAGCGGCAATCGGCCTATGATGATAGGCCGATGGCATGCGCAGTGCTTTACAGAGCCTTGGCAAGGGCTAGTAAGGACACTGGGGACGAAGCAAATTCCGATCGATACATGGCCAAGTTCAAGGTCTTATATGAACAGGGCGTTGCAAATGTTCTGGCAGTAGGCGGCACAAGGGAGCAAGCCCACAAGGCCACCCAAAACTTTGCCGATATCATTGAGGAAATGGCCATTTCAAAGCCCGAGGCGGTGCCTTCGTTCGTAGCGATGTGCAAGCGCGAGTATCCTTGACCGCGCTTCAGTAGGGAAAGAAGGACTTTGCCAGGGATGCTGCATGTGATCTTGTTCAGACGTATTCTTCTTTTAGCAGCCCTCTTCGCGGCACCGCCCGTGTGCCTAGCAAGTCCGTTGTACATGACCTCTTTACATGAGTCGCTGCTAGGTACTCCCATGGGCAGCATTCGAAAAATGGGCACTTTGACGGCACCAGATTTCGAGGCGGTATGTATTCTCCGCCCATATCAGGATCGACTGGACATAAGCGGCGACCTCGCCGCAAGGGTAAATGTTCATCTCGCGAAGATCGAGTATTCCTCCGATGAGGGACA
This sequence comes from Rhizobium sp. BK538, assembly GCF_014197575.1. NCBI lineage: Bacteria > Pseudomonadati > Pseudomonadota > Alphaproteobacteria > Hyphomicrobiales > Rhizobiaceae > Rhizobium > Rhizobium sp. BK538. The sequence goes on along the minus strand of NZ_JACIFT010000004.1, from coordinate 254,297 downwards.
CTTCGCCTTTGTTTTCGTCAGAAAGCAAGGCATCGAAATAGAACGGATCAAGCGATCACAAAAACTGGATTTCTTTGGCAATCGAAAGCTGCCGGCGGCAATTTCCGATGCCGTGCCTCACAATTTTTCCCAAGAAGACTGTGCTAGTGGGCCTTCCGCTACCATCATCAAGATAACGTTCGACGACCGGACCTACTTCCTCTTTGGTCAGGCACCGTAACAACAATATTGTGAACGATGACCGCTTGTAGCGCTCTGGCGGACGAGGCTGTTGTCGCCTTCCGGCCCAATGCGGACTCCCTCGTCGCTGAGGTGAGATCATCGGCTGTGGTGATGCCCGCGCAAAGAGGTCACGTCAAATAAGGCATTATATCCACCCCGTCCCCCGGAAAAACGGTGATGTGCGGGTGGTCTTCGAACAGTCGTGCAGCGGCATCAGCGCTCTCCGCTTCGACCACCAAGTAGCCGCAGAACGAGTTCACCGCGTTGACGACGCCCTCCTTGGTCATGCGTGTCGTCTTGCCCACCATTCCGCCAGGATCAAGGATGGACGAAGCATTTCTTTCTTCCCACGCCGACCACTCTTTTATGCCGACGGCGTCGACTGCATCCTGCTCGGCTTTGGGCAGGTTTCGAAAGGCCGCCAGGTCCTCGGGCTTCATGGTGTAAACGGCAAGAAACCGGGGCATCAGCACATCCTCCATTCATCTTAAAGGTTGCCAATTTATACGTCACGCTTCGGAAGTCACCCGCCGACAAATAGGCGTGGGACGTGGAACGGCGGCTTTTGGGCGCATAGTTTGTTGCTAGTCCAAGACTTGCCGTCTAGGTGCGAGCGAAACATGGCTCAGTCGACCTTTTTAGCGAGCGCGACGGGAAGTGTCTCATGGTTGCATATATGCTAATCTAAATAGCCGTTGAGGGCTTGACGGGTGGTGGGGCGACAATGAAGCAAAGGCTTTCTGTCATCATGGCCTCTGACGTGGTCGGCTACAGTCGACTGATGGGGATCGACGAGAAGGGCACACTTTCGGCTCTAAAGTTGCACCGACACGAACTTTGGGACGTGAAAATCGCATCGTATCAGGGCCGTACAATCAAGCTTGTTGGCGATGGGATGCTGACCGAGTTTCAGACTGCTGAAGAGGCGGTTCTATGCGCGTTCGAGATACAATTGGAGATGCGAAAACGCAATGCGCAGGTCCCCGCTGATCGAAGGATAGAATTTCGGATCGGGATAAACATCGGCGACCTCATCTTTGAGGACGACGATGTCTATGGCGATGGCGTCAATGTGGCAGCACGCATCGAAAACATCGCGAGACCGGGGGGCATAGCGATATCCGCATCGGTGCGTGACACTTTGGGCAAGCGCCTGGGCATTCGCTTCGAAGATGCAGGCGAGCACGCGCTGAAGAACATTGGGCGGCCAATTCGCATCTTCAACATTATTGTCGACGAGAGTGGAGAAGCGTCGAGTCCCGAGCGCACGTCGACATTTGAGCCGAGAGTGCAGTCAGTCGGAACATACCGTGGGCGGGAGTTTTCGCCGAATAGAACACTGCTGTACGTTTCGAACTTCTCCAATTTGAGTGGCGATCCGGACCAGGAATATTTCGCGGCTGGAATAACAGAAGATGTCGTTGCCGGTTTGGCACGGTTCTCCAGGTTGACTGTCGTCGTTCAACGACCGCCCTTAGAACCGGCGCACGCCGAGCCGATGCCGTACTACATGCTGGACGGCAGTGTGAGATGGCTTGGTAATCGTGTCAGAGTGAACGCCAACTTGACCAATGTTGCCGGAGAACAAATCTGGGCGGAGAAATACGACTTCGACCTTGTCGACATCTTTCACATCCAAGACGAGTTATCCTGTTCCATACCGGCTGCTCTGAGCGTCAAGATCGAAGAGGCAGAGCGGCAGCGTGTCTTGAGCAAGCCCGTGACGTCGCTGAAGGCGTATGATCTTTACCTGCGAGGCAGGCATCTTCATCAGGGCTCGAACCCGGACGAGGTCCGACTTGCGAAGGCGATGTATCTTGCCGCAATCGAAGATGATCCGGAGTACTCACGGCCATATATTGGGTTGGCCTGGATCGAGCTAAGAAAGCTGAAATGGAACGAAATCGTCGAGATCGACACCGCCCTTGCGACCGCGTCGGCCCTGCTAAGCAAGGCCCTGAAGCTTAATCCAATCGATGCGGATACCCATTGGGCTCTTGGCGTTGTCCATCTTTGGAGGGGGGAAGCTGAACGAGCCGTAGCCTGCTATGAGCGTGCTCGAGAACTAGCACCCAACAACTGTGACCTCCTCGCAGAATATTGTGATGCTCTTGGTTACCTTGGACGCTTGGAAGATGCCATCAGGATGGGGGAACTCGCCGTTCGGCTCAATCCGAGCCGCCCCGACTGGTACCTTTGGGATATCGCCGCAGCCAAATTTCTTTCGGGGAAATATTCCGAGGCGCTATCCCTTCTGGAGAAAATGGCCGAGCCTGGACCTGCCTACCGCCTGCTTGCAGCGACCTATGCCCAACTGGGGAGGCTGGAGGAAGCGCGCCATGCCGCCAGCGAACTCCTGAAGGTCAATCCTGACTTCTCGATAAAACGGTACAGCTCCCGTGCTCCCTATCTCGATAAGACACTCATGGCCAAATACATCGAAGGTCTGCGACTCGCGGGTCTGCCGGAGTAGATGGACGAGTTGCCGAGCCCCTACCGCAGGCGCTTCTGGCAGCTTCAGCGAGAAGTCGAAATTTGGAAAGCGCAAGGGACGCGGGCAATATCAAATGATCGCTCCCGTCAAACCCGGACCCACGGGTACCAATGTCAACGACTTCCGGGCAATCCTCGTTCGTTAAATCTCACTGCAGATGAGTTGCTTCTTTGATGCTTTGCCTGTGGCAAACGGTCGCGCGAACCGATCGCGCTGGACAGGCATATGACGAGATGCTTGCATGCCCTCGCCTGAGGGGCGATGTGGGGACATCATCATGGACATCAGAAATCTCCTTGCGAGTTGGCGAGGGGCGTACGAAGGTGTTGACGCTGATCGCAAGCGACCAATCCAGCCTGTTCAGTTCCCTCTTCATCTCAACCTGCCCGCGGCACCAGTATCGATGACCGGAAAACCCGCCACCGAAAGGAATGCATGGATGACGCAAGGAAGCTTTGGCTTTCCGCCTGCGGATCTTCGAGGACGCGCTTTGGGTGAGATTCATGCCCGGCCCTATGCGCTTGTTCAGGCGCCACGCGTCATATTCCAGCTCGCTTTTTTGACGGAAAGCGCCGGGGATAACGACCATGAGATGCTCGCCGACCTATCCCGCTCCAGCGGCGTTGCACCGCCTGCCCGCGAAACCAGCCATCATGCGATAAGTTGGGGGCAGGGAACGCTGCGCTGGGAGCGGCACACCGAGTTCTCAACATACTTTTGGGACTGTCCATCGCCCGAGAGGTTTGGCGCGCCGATAGCCGTTCATCCCTTCGGAGACAGTTTTTCGCCGCCGGGGCCCTTCATATCAGGGATCCGTCTGGAGATCCGGCCCGATACATCGGATACAGCGCAGGAGATTGCCGTCTTCGATCCGACCAGCCTGTGCCGAAGCGAGCTGAGAAACGGCCAGGCGACGATCCTGACCGATTTCCGCCAAGACGGTGACGGATTGACGAAGTTTTTGGTGATCGATCGCGGCATGTCCGACAGTGCGCGCGGCGCGCTGGTCCAGCGCCTTCTCGATATCGAGACCTATCGCACGCTCGCAATGATGGGCCTGCCGCTTGCGCAGTCGCTCTCGCCCGAAATACGTCAGATCGAATCCGGCCTGACCGCGATTACACAGCGGATGAAGTTGCACGCCCGCGACGAGGCGGATCAGATGCTGTCCGAGATTACGCGCCTGGCAGCGGAGCTCGAGGCGAATGCGGCGCTCAGCCTCTACCGGTTCGGAGCCAGCCGTGCCTACTACGAGATCGTCCAGGAGCGCATTCGCGCGCTCGCAGAAACCGCGATACCTGGTAGCGAGACGCTCGGTTCTTTCCTGGAACGGCGACTGGCACCGGCCATGCGCACCTGTCAGTCGGTCGAGGAGCGTCAGGCGAATCTTTCGCGCAAGCTGGCCCGGGCCACCGCGCTGTTACGAAGCTGGATCGACGTCGAACTCGAGCGTATCAATACGACGGTGCTGAACTCGATGGATCGCCGGGCACAGCTGCAGCTGCGCCTGCAGCAGACGGTCGAAGGCCTGTCGGTGGCGGCAATCTCCTACTATGTCGTCGGGCTCTTCGGTTACCTGGCAAAAGGCGCGCACAATGTCGGCCTCGAAGTGTCGCCCGAGACGCTGACCGGCCTGTCTGTTCCGATCGTCGTTGCTGGTATGTGGCTCGTCGTGCGAAGCATCAGGCGTAGACATGCGGAAGAGGACAAGCATTGAATTTCGGCGTCGTGCAGATGCCGCAACGTCCACCAAGGCATAACCGGGGCTGCGGCAAGGCAAACGCATTCGCTGATTGCGAGAGCGGCGATGTCGTGCCAACGGGCCTCAGGGCGACCAATCCGGCTTCAGATCTCAGCTGTCGAGCACTCGTAGAAAACCGCGCCGGTTTCAGCATCGACGCCCCTCAGGCTTACGTCGTAGCCCCAGAGGCGGCGAATGTGGCTCAGCGTGGCATCGCGTGTGCCTTCTTCCAGTAGGATGCCGTTCTTTACATTGTGCTGCAGCCGAAGCTGCCGATCACCAAGCAGGTCGACATCGATAACTTGGATATCGGGCTGTCTGGCGCCGACGTCGTAACTGTGGGCAAGCGCCGAGCGGACCTTGGAATAGCCGCGCTCGTTATGGATTGCAGATACTTCGCAGTAGTTGTCGGTGGAGCGATCGGAGAGCAGAAACAGGCGGAACTTACGGATCATTGCCGGGCTGAGATATTGCAGCATGAAGGACTCGTCCCGGTGGTTTGCCCAGGCGTCGAGCAGCGTCCCCTGCCAATCGCCATTGCCGGCAAACGACGGAAACCAATCGCGATCTTCCTGCGTCGGTTCCATGCACATGCGCTCGATGTCCTGCATCATCGCGAACCCCAAGGCGTAGGGGTTTATGCCAGGAAAGCGCGGGTCATCGAAAGCGGGCTGAAATACGACGTTGGAGTGGCTTTTCAGCAATTCCAGCATCGCCCCCTCGCTGATCCGGCCCTGATCGAAGAGGCGGTTGATGATCGTGTAGTGCACGAAGGTCGCACAGCCCTCGTTCATCACCTTGGTTTGGCGCTGCGGATAGAAATATTGCGCAATGACGCGAACGATCCGGAGAAGCTCGCGCTGCCAAGGATCGAGGATGAGGCTATGCTTTTCCAGGAAATAGAGCAGGTTCTCTTCTGGAAGATTGAGAACCTTCTTGCGTTCGGATGCGTCGCGTTCGGCATCTTCCGGGTCGCGGCTTTCGGTTGCCAGCGGCAGCGTACGCCACAAATCGCTGTAGGTCTGCTCTTCGTATTCCAGTCGCTCCCGGGCGCGCTCTCTGACCTTTTCGGAAGAAAGGCGGGGCGGGCGACGGTAGCGGAATACGCCCTGATCCATCAAGGCGTGCGCTGAATCGAGGATCGCCTCCACTGCGCTCAACCCGTGCCGTTCTTCGCACTTGGCAATGTATTTCTTCGCGAAGTCCATGTAGCTCAGAATGGCGCCAGCGTCGGTCCATTGGCGGAAAAGATAGTTGTTCTTGAAAAAATGGTTGTGGCCGAAGGCGGCATGCGCGGTCACGAGCGCCTGCATTGCCATGGTATTTTCTTCCATGAGATAGGTGATGCAGGGATTGGAGTTAATGACCAGCTCGTAGGCGAGGCCGCGCTGTCCCTTGCGATAGAGGTGATCTTCGAAAATGAAGCGTTTGCCGAAGGACCAGTGCTGGTACATCAGGGGCATGCCCACCGAGGAGTAGGCATCCAGCATCTGCTCGGAGGAAATGATCTCCAGCTGGTTGGGATAGACGTCCAATCCCATCTCATCGAGCGCAATCGTCTCGATGGCATCGTAGGCGCGCGAAAGAGTCGCAAAATTCCAATCGGAACCATCAAACAGCAGGCCTGAACTTGAGCGTCTCGCCATTTGGTCGTCCTTACTTGCGCGTACGCATGGCAGGCTGTCGGGTAAAGAGCTTGCGGAACACGGGATAGATATCTGCGGGTCGGGAGATCCGCGTCATCTGGAAATTGGGCACTTCCCCGTCGACCGTGCGATAGGCGCGCCACAGCGATGTGCCGTTGTCGGTCGTTCCAAAGATTTCCGTTTCGCGCTCGTCGATGATCTCGACATAGGCATAATACTGGCAAAGACGCATCAAATGGTCGCGAAGCAGTGCCGCACAGCGTTCGGAATCGCCGCTGATGTTATCGCCATCGGAGGCCTGCGCGGCGTAAATGTTCCACAAATGTGCCGGATAGCGCTCCTCGATCACACGAAGCATTTCCTCAAGTGCGGTGGAAACGACCGTCCCGCCGCTCTGTTTGCTGTAGAAGAACGTCTCCTCGTCGACCTCGCGCGCTTCGTCGGTATGGCGAATGAAGACGATATCGATCCGCTCGTAACGGCGGGTCAGGAAGAGGTGCAGCAGGACGAAGAAGCGTTTTGCAAGATCCTTTTCCCGCTCGCCCATGGATGCCGACACATCCATCAGGCAGAACATCACGGCGCTGGCATTGGGAAGCGGCTGGCGCTCGAAGCGGTTGAAGCGAATGTCGACCGGATCGACATAGGAAATGCGCCGACGTCTGCGCTCCATCTGCTCCAGTTCCTCGCGCAGCGCCTGTAGGCGCCGTCGGTTTGCAGTGGATAACGCCTTCTCGGCTTCCAGGGCGGCGATCTCGTCCGCAAGCGCTTTCACCGCGGCTTCGCTCGGCCGCTGCAAGGCCATGCGGCGGCCGAAGCTGTTGCGCATGGTGCGCCCGACATTGATGTTGGTGGGTGTTCCGGCTGTGCTGAAGCCGACGCGGTGCGGCTTGTAGGTCACCGTTTCCTTGAGATTCAGCTTGACCATATCAGGCAGCTCAAGGTCCTCGAAGAAAAGATCGAGAACCTCGTCGCGGGATAGAATGAACTGAAAGTCATCCTCACTCTCGCCACGGCCAGCGCCGCGGCCGCTGCCGCCACCACCGCTTTGCGGTCGCGACAGCTTGTCACCCGCCATGTATTCCTTGTTGCCGGGCAGAATATACTCGCGCTCACCGCTGTCGGAGGCGGGCTGAAAGGTCGGCTCGCCTGCGCCACGCTTCGGCATCGGGACGCCATGGGCGGCGTCCACGTCGGCAATCTTGTCGGACTTGACCTGTTCCTTGATGGCCCGCTTGAGTTCCTCGCGGGCACGCTTCAGGAAACGCTGCCGGTTGCCGAGGCTCTTGTCCTTCGGGTTGAGCCGGCGGTCGATGAAATTCGGCATCTGCCAATCTCCCGGTTCGGCATCGTCAACCGGCTTTGTTGACCCTCATGTACCAATCGACGAGCCGCCGGACCTGGCGAACCGTGTAGCCACGCTGCGTCATGCGCTGGACGAATTCGGCGTGCTGTTTCTCTGTCGAGCTGTCCTTCTTGGAGCCGAAACTAATGACCGGCAGGAGATCTTCGACCTGACCGAACATGCGCTTCTCGATGACTTCGCGAAGTTTTTCATAGCTCGTCCAGGAGGGATTGCGCCCATGGTTCTTGGCGCGCGCGCGCAACGTGAATTTCACGACCTCGTTGCGGAAGTCCTTGGGATTGGCAATGCCCGCCGGCTTCTCGATCTGCGACAGCTCGCTATCGAGTATCTCCCTGTTGAGGATTTGTCCGGTATCGTAGTCCTTGAAGTCCTGGTCTTCCAGCCATGCATCGGCGTAGGCGATATAGCGGTCGAACAGGTTCTGCCCATATTCGCTATAGGATTCCAGGTAGGCTTTCTGGATTTCATGGCCGATGAATTCGGCGTAACGCGCAGCAAGCTCGGACTTGATGAAATCAAGGTAGCGCGCCTCGGTTTCCTTCGGAAACTGTTCGCGTCGGATCGCCTGCTCCATGATATACATCAGGTGTACGGGGTCGGCTGCCACCTCCTTGGTGTCGTAATTGAAGGTTTCAGAGAGAACCTTGAAGGCAAAGCGCGTACTGATACCGGTCATGCCTTCGTCAACACCGGCGGCGTCACGATACTCCTGTACGGACTTGGCCTTGGGATCGGTGTCTTTCAGGTTCTCGCCGTCATAAACGCGCATCTTGGTGTAAAGCGGTGAGTTCTCATGGACGTGGAGCCGTGTTGCAACCGTGAAGCGGCTGAGATTTTCGAGCACCTCGGGGGCACATGGGCTCTTTGCCAATTCGCTCTCGCGCAGCAGCTTCTCGTAGATTTGCCGCTCCTCGGTGACCCGCAGGCAATAGGGCACTTTGACCACGAGGATGCGGTCGAGGAACGCCTCGTTGTTTTTGTTGTTCTTGAAGTGCAGCCACTCGGACTCGTTGGAGTGAGCAACGACGATGCCCTGGAAGGGGAAGGCGCCAAAGTTCTCGGTGCCGTTATAGCTGCCTTCCTGCGTCGCAGTCAGCAGCGGGTGCAGCACCTTGATAGGCGCCTTGAACATTTCGACGAACTCGAGAAGTCCTTGCGTGGTTCTGTTCAGTCCGCCGCTATAGGAGTAGGCGTCCGGATCGGCCTGGCTGAAGTTTTCCAGCTGGCGGATATCGACCTTGCCGACGAGCGCAGACACATCCTGGTTGTTCTCATCACCCGGTTCGGTCTTGGCGATTGCGATCTGCCGCAGACGGGAAGGCGTCAGCTTGACGACACTGAACTTCGAGATGTCGCCGCCGATCTCGTCGAGCCGTTTCGTTGCCCAGGGCGAGATCAGGCCCGTGAGCCTGCGTCGTGCAATCCCGTACTTGTCTTCCAACAGCCCTGCCATCCGTTCAGGATGGAAGAGGCCGAGAGGAGACTCGAAGATGGGACTGATTTTGCCGTTAACGGCCAAGGTGTAGATCGGGCGCTGCTCCATCAGCCTCTTGAGGCGCTCGGCAAGCGATGATTTGCCGCCGCCGACCGGCCCAAGCAGATAGAGGATTTGCTTTCGTTCCTCGAGCCCTTGAGCGGCATATCTGAAGTAGCCGACGATCCGCTCGATCGTATCTTCCATTCCGTAGAAATCAGCGAAGGATGGGTAGATCTTGACAGTGCGGTTGGCGAAAATCCTGCCAAGCCGCTCATCTACGCTGGTATCGATCAGGGTCGGCTCGCCGATTGCTTCGACCATTCGCTCCTGTGCTGTCGCATACAGGCTTTTATCATCGCGGCAGGCCAGCAGATATTCCTGTAGGCTCAATTCTTCTTGCGCGGCGCTTGTGTAAATTTCCGAGAAAAGATCGAAGACGTCGCTTTCACCTTTTTGCATGATGCTCTCCCGCGGCCGGCTGGTTGAAACGGGATGGCTGCCCTGTCGGCGCGCCCACTGAGAAAACGGCAGAACCTAGTATTCGTTCCTTCAAATACTTAGAGGAATTCGAAATTGGCTTGGGAAGGCCATAGAGCATCTTTATCGTCTCCATTCTTGCGCTCGATCGCGACTCAAATGTTGAGCAGTGCTGATTGCTAATATGGCACGAAAGACGTGCAATAACCATGGCTAAGGTAATCACGCTATTGGTAGGAATGGCGTAATTTCGGTTGATACAACGCTACGCCGGCGAACAAAGTTACACCTTTGGCTGGTCGCATTGTATTGGACGGTGGCCTTAGAACCCCTGCCGTTCCTACCAAAGAAGAGTGTGGGGACCGTGCGGTCTGCGTCAGCCCCCGGGCATTCAACTGATGCCGCCGAGGCAGACGTATTTAATCTCCATAAATTCTTCGATGCCGTATTTTGAGCCCTCTCGCCCCAGGCCGGAGAGCTTGACGCCGCCAAATGGCGCTTCTGCCGTCGAGATCAGCCCGGTGTTGACGCCGACCATGCCGTATTCGAGGGCCTCGGCCACCCGGAAGACGCGGGCAAGATCCTTGGCATAAAAGTAGGAGGCCAGGCCAAACTCGGTGTCGTTGGCCTGCGCGATCACGTCGGCCTCATCCTTGAAGCGGAAGAGCGGCGCCACCGGGCCGAAGGTCTCCTCGCGGGCAACGACCATCTCTTTCGTGACGTTGGCGAGCACCGTCGCCTCATAGAAAGTGCCGCCGAGGGCATGGCGCTTTCCTCCCTGAACGACGCTCGCCCCCTTGGCAAGTGCATCGGCAACGTGCTCCTCGACTTTTTCCAGAGCCGGCTGATCGATCAGCGGCCCGAGAATGACACCCTCGTCGAAGCCGTTGCCGGTCTTCAGCCTGCCGACGGCGGTCGCAAGCTTCTCGGCAAAGGCATCGTAGACGCCGTCCTGCACGTAGAGCCGGTTGGCGCACACGCAGGTCTGGCCGTTGTTGCGGAACTTGGCGATCAGCGCGCCCTCGACCGCCGCATCGAGATCGGCGTCGTCGAAGACGATGAAGGGGGCATTGCCACCGAGTTCCAGCCCAAGCTTCTTGATCGTCGCAGCGCTCTGCTTGTAAAGCTCGGCGCCTATCTCGGTGGAACCGGTGAAGGTCAACTTGCGGACGGTCGGGTTGGCGGTCATCTCGGCGCCAATCTCGCGTGCCGAACCGGTGATGACAGAAAACAGCCCTTTCGGCAGCCCGGCGCGTTCGGCGAGCACGGCAATCGCAATGGCCGAGAACGGCGTCTGGCTGGCCGGCTTTAGCACCATGGCGCAGCCGGCGGCAAAGGCCGGCCCCGCCTTGCGGGTAATCATCGCATTCGGGAAATTCCAGGGGGTGATCGCCGCGACTACCCCGATCGGCTGTTTCATCACCATGATGCGCTTATCGGGCTGGTGACCGGGAACCAGATCGCCATAGACGCGCCGGCCTTCCTCTGCGAACCATTCAATGAAGCTTGCACCATAGACGATCTCACCGGTCGCTTCGGCAAGCGGCTTGCCCTGTTCGAGCGTCAGGATGCGGCCGAGGTCATCCTTGTTCTCGATCATCAGCTCGAACCATTTGCGAAGAATGCCCGAACGCTCCTTGGCGGTGCGCGCTGCCCAGCCCTTTTGGGCAATGCGTGCGGCCTCGATCGCGGCTTTCGTTTCGGCTGCTCCAAGTTTCGGTACGCGGCCGATGATTTCGCCTGTTGCGGGGTTGTTGACTTCGATCGCATTCGACAGATCGGCCTCGATCCATTTGTCGCCAATGAGGGCTGCCTGACGAAAGAGTGTCGAGTCCTTGAGGTCCATCTTATCCATCCCATCCAGAAACTGCGTTGGTCCCGCTTTCTGCGGCCGCGTCGGTAAAGCCTTTACGGCAATGTCGGCATCTTTTCTGTCGTGTCAAACTCATCCACTTAAAAATGGTCGCAGCATGCAGATGAGCGGCTGGGCCCACGGCAATGTCAACGCCTTTGACAGCCTAAATGCAGGCGCATGATTTTCGGGAACCTTTCCGATCGAGCGCCATCTATAACCATCGCAAGGAGATGACCATGTCGCACATTCGAACCGATCGGGCAGAAGCACTCGATACGCTCGCCGATGTCGAGCTGGCGCGTCGCGCGGTTGCACGTGATCGCCACGCATTTCGTGCAATCATGACGTCTCACAATCAGCGGCTTTTTAGGCTCGCAAGAAGCATCGTTCGCAACGACAGCGAAGCCGAAGATGTTGTTCAGGAAGCCTATGTGCTGGGATTTGCACACCTCGATCGCTTCCGGGGAGAGTCGTCGCTGGCGACCTGGCTATCACGCATTGTGATCAACGAGGCACTCGGGCGTCTGCGAAAAAAACGGCGGACGACGGGCTTGGTGAGTTCGATGGAGCAAAGCGGTGGAGCGACGATCGTCCAGTTTCCTGTCGACAACCCCAGTGGCGATCCGGAGCGGACGATGGCGCAGCGACAAATCTTGCAGCTGGTCGAGCAAGCAACCGATGCGCTTCCCGATATCTATCGAACCGTCTTTGTCGCCCGAGTCATCGAGGGGCTGAGCATGGAGGAGACGGCTGCGCTGCTTGGCCTACGGACCGAGACCGTCAAGACCCGGTTGCATCGCGCCAGACGCCTGGTGCGGGAGCGCCTCGACGAGCAGATCGGTCCCGTGCTCCTTTCCGCATTTCCCTTTGCCGGTCGCCGTTGCGAGCGTCTGACGGCCGCCGTGATGAGCCGTCTCGGCTTTCCCGATTAATCGCGGGAACCTAATCGTTAGGCCGGCATCCAATGTTCGTTCCAGAAAACAACGCCCAGCCTCGCCGGCTCGGGCCAAGGAGGTTCCATGCATACCCAACAGATGACAACCTTGACCGCGCTTTGCCTGCTCGCAATTGCGCCATCGGCATGGGCCGCGGACAAACCGACGGACCCGCAGATCGCTCATATCGCCTATACAGCCGGTGTCATCGACGTAGAGGCAGCAAAACTTGCGATCTCGAAATCCAAGAACAAGGACGTTGTTGCCTTCGCTGAGGACATGGTGCGAGACCATGAGGCCGTGAATACGCAGGCTCTCGCATTGGTCAAGAAGCTCAAGGTTACGCCTGAGGACAACGCTACGAGCAAGGCGCTGGCCAAGGCTGCGACCGATGAGCGGGCGAAACTCGCCAAGCTCAACGGCGCGGGCTTCGACAAGGCCTACGTCGCCAACGAAGTCGCCTACCATAAGCAGGTCAACGGCGCGCTCGAGACGCTGTTGATCCCCTCGGCGAGCAATGTCGAGCTCAAGGAACTGCTCGAAACCGGTCTGAAAATCTTCCAGGGCCACCAGCAGCACGCCGAGCACGTTGCTGCCAACCTCAAATAGGAGATTTCGACATGCTGCGACGGCATCTGTGGATCGCTGCGGTATCTGCGTTGACAACAGGTGTCGTTCCGGCGCGGGCAGAAACGGTCACGGTGACAATCGAAAAGATGAAGTTTTTGCCCGCCGAGATTAGCGCAAGGCCAGGCGACACCATTGAATGGATCAACAAGGACATTCTAGCCCATACGGCGACCATGAAGGGAGACTGGGAGGTGGTCATTCCTCCCGGCAAATCGGGACGAGTGGTGCTGAAGGCAACCGCCCCGGTCGACTACTACTGTCGCTTTCATCCGAACATGAAGGGTCGGATCTCGATGCCGGCACAATAGTGGGGTAAGGGCAGCGCTGCGTCCACGGAGAGACTCTCCACTGTCATGTCCGCCGCCGCCCGATAAACCGTCTTCGCTCGGCGCTCGCGCTGCCCTATACAGCTGTCATGTATTCGCTGGAACGAACCACATCCCTTGAGCAGATCGTGAAAAAGAGCCGGTTTCTGGCGATCGGCGTACCGATCGCCAGTGAGCTCGAAGCGAAGGAGGCGCTTGCAGCGCACTCCCAGGCCGATGCAAACCACAACTGCTGGGCTTGGCGTGTTGGTCATACGTACCGCTTCAGCGATGACGGCGAGCCAAGTGGAACAGCCGGAAAACCCATACTGCAGGCGATTGACGGTCAATCGCTGGACAAGGTCATGGTTATCGTGACGCGCTGGTTTGGCGGCGTTCTTCTTGGCACGGGTGGATTGATCCGCGCCTATGGCGGCACGGCCGCCGCCTGCCTCCGGGCCGGCGAGCTCGTCGAGCTCGTTCCAACGTTGCAAGGAACGATCCGCGCCGGGTTCTCCGACCTTGCCATCCTCAAGGCAAGGCTCACCGCCTTCGAGGGCGTGCAGGTCCTGAGCGAGGCATTCTCTGGCGCGGGTGCGGAGATCACTGCCAGCTTTCCCGAAGCAAAGTCAGAGGAAATTGCCCGGCTGATCGCCGATACGACAAGCGGACGCAGCGCGCTCGCCCTAAAGCAATAGACGGGCGCGAGAGTTAACGCCAGCCGAGGGCAGGGGCTACGTGCTTCAGGATCGCTTCGATCACATGGGCGTTGTAGTCGACGCCAAGCTGATTGGGGACGGTCAGCAGCAGGGTATCGGCTTCGGCAATCGCTTGGTCTTCGGCGAGCTGTTTGACCAGCGCTTCCGGTTCGGCCGCGTAGGAGCGGCCAAAGATGGCCTTGGTGTTTTCGTCGATATAGCCGATCGAATCCTGTTCCTTGCCGCCGCGACCGAAATAGGCGCGGTCGCGATCGTCGACGAGCGCGAAGATGCTGCGGCTGACCGATACGCGTGGCGTGCGACTATGGCCGGCTTCTTTCCATGCCTCGCGGTACGCACGGATTTGCGCCGCCTGCTGGACGTGGAAGGGTTCGCCTGTTTCGTCATCCTTCAACGTCGAACTTTGCAGATTCATGCCGAGCTTGGCTGCCCAGACGGCGGTTGCGTTGGATCCGGCACCCCACCAGATGCGGTCGCGCAATCCTTCCGAATAGGGCTCAAGGCGCAGCAGGCCGGGTGGGTTTGGGAACATCGGACGCGGGTTTGGTTGGGCAAAGCCATCACCTTTCAGCGCTTCCAGGAACACTTCGGCATGGCCACGGCCCATATCGGCATCTGTCGAGCCGTCCTGTGGTTGGTAGCCGAAATAGCTCCAGCCATCGATGACCTGCTCGGGCGAACCGCGGCTGATGCCGAGTTGCAGGCGCCCGCCTGCGATCAGATCCGCGGCTCCGGCGTCCTCAGCCATATAAAGCGGGTTTTCGTAGCGCATGTCGATGACCGCGGTACCGATTTCGATGGTCTTCGTCTTGGCACCGACTGCCGCCAGCAAGGGGAAGGGGGAGGCAAGCTGCCGAGCAAAATGGTGGACGCGGAAATAGGCACCATCCGCACCAAGTTCTTCGGCGGCAACGGCGAGGTCGATCGATTGGAGCAGCGCGTCGCCTGCGGAGCGGGTCTGCGACTGGGGCGAAGGCGTCCAGTGGCCGAAGGAGAGAAAGCCGATTTTCTTCATGATTTTGCCCGTTGGATATCACGGTTTGCCGTGGGATTTGCGATTGGTTTAACATGGGAAGCGGCATCTGCCATGAAAAGACGACTGAACGCTCTGTTCACTCTTTGAGGTTGGCATCGCCAAATGAAGGGCCTTCCCGCAATTTCATTGTGGCGGAGCGACCGGTCTTGCGAATGGCAGAAAGAGCAGTGCGCAGCCTGTCAGTACGGCGACGATCAGCCAAGCCTCGTTGATCGCCTGGACGCTTGCTGCCGTCTGCACCAGCGGATCCAGCGCGGCGACGGTGTCGGGACTGAAGGTGCCTGCACTGCCGGTGATCGTGCCGGTTGGAGCCCCGACAAACGCTGCCGTGGCTGCGTCGCCGGCTCGCAGTTGATCCCATAGCCTCTGCCCAAGCGGCTCCGACCTCGTGTAGATGATCGTATCGATCATTGCGATGCCGATCGCCCCGCCAAGATTGCGCATCAGATTGAAGAGCCCGCTTGCATCAGGCACCTGCGCCGGCGGCAAGGTTCCGAGCGCGAGGCGGGTCGGTGGCAGCAGACAGAACATGATCGCTGCGCCGCGCACGACCTGGGGCCAGAACATGGCGTCGTAGTCGGAGCGTGGATCCTGAAATGCGCTCATCCCCAATCCGATTGCGAACAATACGAAGCCTGCGGCCGAAAGCAGGCGCGGATCCGTTCGCTTTTCCAGCGCAACGGCGATCGGCGCGACGATCAGCTGCGTGATACCCGTAACCAGCATCGTCGTCCCGATTTCCAGGGCGTTGTGCCCCCTGATGAAGGCAAGGAAAACCGGCATGAGATAGACCGAGCCGAAGAGCCCGATCCCCAGCACGAAACTGAGGGCCGAACCGATCAGGAAATTCCGGTCGTGGAAATGACGCAGGTCGACGATCGGGCGTGTCCTGCGCAGCGACCGCGATGCAAACGCGGCCCCACAGACCAGGCTTACCACCAGCAGGCTCAGAACATAAGGCGAGATCCAGCCGCTCGTCGGCGCTTCCTTCAGTCCCAACTCGAGGCTCGTCAGTGCCAACGCCATCATCATAAGCGACAGACTATCGAGATTTCGAAGTTCGGAGGTGTCGCCCTTTTGCGGCGGCAAGAACCGCCACGCCACGAGCGCCGAGACGATCCCGGGGATGATATTGATGAGGAACAGCCAGTGCCACGAGTAGGTCGACGTCAGCCAGCCGCCGATGATCGGGCCGACAGTTGGGGCCAGAACCGCCAGTACGCCCGCAATTGTTGTGGCGATTGCCTGCCGCTCGTTTGGAAAGAGGATGAAAACAGCCGAAAACACCGCGGGAATCAACGTGCCGCCGGAGAAGCCCTGAAGCGCCCGCCAGGCAACCAACTCGCTGAAGTCGCTGCTTGCCGCACAGCCGGCAGAAGCGACGACAAACAGGCCGATGGAGGCGACGAATAACCATCGCATCGTCAAGACGCGCGTCAGCAAGCCGGTCAACGGTATCGCGACCACCTCCGCGATGAGGTAGATGGTCTGGATCCAGCTCATCTGGTCTGGATCGATATTGATGGCCTGCTGGATCGTTGGCAGGGATGTGGCGACGACCTGCACGTCCAGGATCGCCATGAACATACCGACGCACATCGCAATAAAGCCGACCCAAATCACCGCTGAAGGCGAACGAGAGGAGGCCGGCTCAAGGTGTTGCGACATGCGGTTGCCTTGCGATCAGGGGTATTTGAGGCGACCCGCGGGCCTTCATTCAGGGTGGTGGAAAAAGGCTTCCAAGCGATAGCCATCCGGATCGATGACGAATGCTGCATAATAGAAGGACGCGTACTCGGGACGTATGCCGGGTTCGCCATTATCCGTCCCGCCATTGGCTATACCTTTTGCGTGAAAGCCTCTGACACCTTCCTCGCTGTCGGCAACAAAACAGAAGTGCAATCCCGACTCCATATCGGGGGCAACCGGGCGCTCCGCGAGCTTTATCCAAAGCTGGGGTTGTTCGCCGCCATATCCCAGCCACTTGTCACTCGTTGAAAGCCTCGCATAGCCCAAAGGCTCAAGTGCTGCATCGTAGAATTTGCGGGCGCGCTCAAGATCGGACACGCCGATAGAAACATGATGGAACATCATTCCTCCTTCTAGGCGCGGCAGTCATTCTCATTCGAGCCGCTGCCGATGGCTGCTCGCAGACTGTACAGCGTGATATCTGTAAAGCAAATGACTGCTCCCGATTGTCGGTCCTGGCACCGACTTGATCTATCGAGGACGCGGCCAAGGGTGTTGAACTGGGCTAGCCAGGGCGCAACGACCGAGGCCCACCGCTTCGCGTCATCTGCAAAGCGGCGGGCCTCGGGCCGGTTGAAGGGATGTTGGCATTTCCGCGTTTGCCCCCAGCTGCGATACGCGGAACGGTACTCGGTACTAGTTTGCCGCAACCCTTCGAGCGAGAGCCATTACGTAGTCATCGGCGATATCGGCCAAGGTCAGGGCAACCTCCGATTCCTTCCAACCGGCAGCAACGGCTCGCTGCACGAAAGCCCGAAAGGCCTGTGCAAGGACTTCCTCGCGCTCGACGACGCGGTAAGGATCATTCGCAGGATATCGAGGATTGCTGATCTGGATCGTAGGATTGGTCGGTTCCATGACATGCCCCTGAATGTTGCTTCATTGACGAAGGGGAGCGCATTTGCTGTGCGTTCCGTCTGACTGACTGCACTGCGATTATGCTTCTTTATTAAGGGCTTACGGGACGCCTGTCGTTAGCTGCGCATCCAGAAACTTGCAGCAGCGTCCATTTCTGCTGCCTTTGGTCGTGCCCCAGCCGCTTTCGCCATGATTGATTTTGGCACACGGATGGGCGTGACGCGGGCGATCAGAGTGGTCGAACGGGTGGGGGCTATCAGCCGTCGGCATCCTGCCGACGGCCGCTTTAACGCGACCGGAATGGCAGCACTCAGGCGCGGCGGGTGTGCCCGAGTGTTTTCAGCCACGTGTCGAAGGATTGGGCGCTCTCGGCCTCGGACTCGGGCTCGACCGAGTGCCCGAGATAAGAGGGCATGGCCACGTGCCTCGCCTCGCGCGGGCTGTAGCCGAATTCCTTGCTGAAGGCGCGGCTGAAATGCGCGGCCGAGGAAAAACCTGCTGCAAAGGCGATATCGACGATCTGTTGCCGGTTGGAGGTATCACTCAAAGCGGCGTGTGCGGACAAAAGCCGGCGTCGCTGAATATAGTGATGCACGCCGCCGTCCGGTTCGAAAGCCTGATAGAGCCGCGTGCGCGAGACGCCCAATTCCCGGCACAAACGGTCGGTTGTCAGGTCGGACGACATCAAATTGTGCTGGACGAAGTGGTAGACGCGCTCCTTCAGCGGCAGATTGTTGTGCGGCTCTGGCGATGAGGGGTGTGCTGACGACGACGAAACCCAGGTCAGGATCATGTCACGGATGGTCTGGACGACATGCGGAAGATCAACCTCCGCCAGCTGCGCGAGCTTCGCCTCCACGCCGTCCAGATAGTCGATCAGGAGCTTGGCACGCGTTCCGGAAAGCGCGATGTTGTTCTTGATCTCGGTGGAGGCGGGATGGAGCAGTTCCCGAGGCAGATACAGGGACAGGGTTTGGGTGTCCGTCGATCGACCGCGAAAGGGATGCCCCAAACTGCGCAACTCGACCTTTCCAGGTTCGCCCTCGGAAACGTGTCCACCGACTTCCGTCCATGTCCGGCCGCTGCGCAATACCGAAATATGC
Source organism: Rhizobium sp. BK538 (assembly GCF_014197575.1). Taxonomy (NCBI): domain Bacteria; kingdom Pseudomonadati; phylum Pseudomonadota; class Alphaproteobacteria; order Hyphomicrobiales; family Rhizobiaceae; genus Rhizobium; species Rhizobium sp. BK538. Next base: position 235,684 of record NZ_JACIFT010000004.1, on the reverse strand, counting down.
CAGTGATCGATAGGGCTTGACCTCACCTTGGCTTCCGAACGCATGTAGCTATGGGCGGGGGTGTTTTGCTGCACGATGAGCATGCCGCCGAGGTTCCAGGCCGCGTGGTCGGCCGCAAAGCCCATGGGAGAACCATCCGGGCGCCTGATATCGACAAGCGGCGCGACGTAAGACTGCCAGCCGGCAAATTGCTGTTGCAGTTCGAGGTCGCGCGTGGAAAACCGCAACGGCTTCAATGCTGGTGGCGGTGCGGGCTGCTCTTCTTGTGGTTTTGTCTCGCGAGGAAAGCGACGACGTTCCATCTGCACAGCCCTGCCGTCGTCACCGACGCCGGCATCGGATGGTGCGGGGGAGGAGCGAGATCGTTCATCTGGCAATTCGGCCTCCATTATCGATCAGGCGAGCGCTGCCCTTTCTTTTCACTCAGTGGTACGCCGTCAGGTCATCCTTAGATCCACGCCCGGGTGGAGTTTCTTGAGGTTGGGCAGCGACTTCGTCTGCCACGAAATCTGTGATGACCCCAGCACGGTCAAATGAATATCCGGGCGGTTGCGCGCTTCGATCGTCAGTTTGGCGAGCAGGTTTATGCCGGAGGAATTGAGGAACTCCAGGCCCGTCAGGTCCAAAGTGGTTTTGCCGCCCCCATTTTCGAGCGCCTTCATCGCGAGTGCTTGGACAGGCGCATACGCGTCAGGTCCCGACAGACGCATTGTCCCATCAAAATAGATGGTGCTGCCTTCGGACCAGACGCGGTAGGCTTCTTCTCTAATTTCCATGGCGCACCTCCTGCCGTTTCATGCCGGAATTGCCATCGCGGCATATGTTTCAAGCCTTGTTCGTTCGCGAGGGTTGTCCTCCTCGAAGAGCCAGGCAAACTGCACCTCGTAGTCGCTCATCAAGGTCAGCAGACCCAAGCCGGACGCATCGCCGGTCGCGGTCGTGGCATTTGACTCGATCTGCCTGATAAGCAGATCGCCGGGATCGCCGCTCGTTACCTTCCCGAGCAGTTGCTTGAATCTGTCGGCCGTCTCGCTGTCGACAAAATTGGACACCCTGAGTCGAAAATAATCCGGTTGTGCACGTGCTTCTACCACGACTTCTCCACGAACGCGAAACCTAATGGCGTTCTCGATCAGTTCGTTTGCGAGGTAACCGATGTCCTGCTTGAGCTGATTGTAGATCCGCTTCGATGGACGAAACCTTGGCGCCATCATCTCGGCGATGAAGTCGGACGTCATGCCGGAATGCTTCCAGGCGAGATCAAGCGGACCGTCAAACAACCGAAGCCGGAACGCGTGAGTAGTATCGGGGGAGGTGAGGTGTTTCTGTCCAAAGAGCGTGACGGTCATGTCATCACCTATGCCGCATCACAACCAGCGTGATGTCATCATGTATTTTCTGCGTTCCGATATAGGCCATCAGCCCTTCGATGATACCGTCCTTTACCTCTTCGGCGGTTTGGCCGTGCAGGCGCCGTGCGCTCTGACAAAGCCGATCGATGCCGAACAGCTCGCCCCGTGTATTTTCGGCTTCCGTGATACCGTCCGTATGAAGCACGATCAGGTCGCCTTTCTCGAAGGATATCTCGCGAGTATCAACAAAAGGCGAGATATCGGATTCAAGTCCAACCGGCAGGCCGAGGTCACCGGTATCTATGCGCTCGACCTCGCCTGTCTGGCGAATGACAATGAGGTCCTCATGTTGTCCAGAGATCGTGAGGCGCTCACCATCGTAGTCAAGAAAAGACAAGCTGAGATGCTTATTGGTCCTCGTCCGCTCGATATTCTTGAAGATCGCTCGGTTCAGGTGTGCAAGGAATTTCGATGGGTCGGTTTCTCCCGCCTCGAGCAAGGCGCGGGCGACCGATTGCACCATCAGCATCAGAACGCCGCTCTCCAGGCCATGACCTGTAACATCGCCAATACCGATCTTCAGGAGCCTGCCGTTCTGCAAGACGTCATAGTAGTCGCCACCAACCTCGTCGGCGGGACGCATATAAGCGGCAATTTCCAAATGCTCTACCGCGCCGAGCTCCGTTGCGCGTGGCAACACCATCATCTGGATGTGTCGGGCCACATCGAGCTCGGCGCCGAGGCGTAGGTTTTCGCTCTTCAGCTGCGTATTCAATGCCGAGATTTCTTCCTTTGCCTCCTCGATCTCTTTCGTGCGTTCCTCGACCAGATTTTCGAGGTTCTCGGTGTGGAAGCTGATCTGCTCGGCCATGCGATTGAAGGCAAGCCCCGCCTGCGCGACCTCATCCTTGCTGGTAATCGCCACCCGCACGGAATAGTCCTTCGCTTCAATGCGCTTTGCCGCGGCCGCCAGGGCACGGATCCCGCTGGTGATGCGCTTCGACGCCGCAAATACTGCGGCTGCGACGATGAGCAGTGACACGAGAACCGCGAGGATCTGATAGAGCAGGATACGGTTGGTTGCCCGCGCTATCTGCTCCCTGGCAGCGATGAGCGAGGCATAAATCTCCCGCTCTGGCACGACAATACCAAGCGACATGACTTCGCGCTGAACGGGGCCCTTGACCCAAAGATTGGAAGGGCGGAGCTGCTTGGTGACCACCAGATAGGGCACGTCCTCGCCATTTTCGCTCAGTGAAATGTGCTGAATGACGCCATCCGCATCGAGTGGAAGAGAGGCAATGGCTTTCTGCGAACTGTTTCGCAGCGAGCGGTCAACTCCTGTCACGCCTTGGTTGGTCGCATCGCTTGCCGCGCGCAAGCCGATGACCTTCTCCCCGGTTCGGTTGATTGCAACAACATTGCCGTTTGACATTGCGAGGAAGCCGAAACCGCTTTCGGCGACCTTCACGTGTTCGACGATTTCGGCAAGCTGATCGAGCGTGATGTCGGCGCCGGCCGTCCCGGCTACGTCGCGGCGATCAGCCGTCCAGAGAGGATGGAAGAAGCTGACGATCAGCTTTCCTGTTATGGCGTCGGTGTAGGGGGCGGTCTGGGTGATGTTTTCAGGAACGGGGCGGGAGGCTGGATTTTGCGCCCACTGCTGCCAAGATTCGTAAATGCCGGGGAAGAAGAAGTCCCAGAAGTTCGCCTCATTGTGGCCGGGATAGAGCTTGTCGAATGTCTGCGCCTGATCGGTATAGGGAGCAGTTCTGAAGATCGGCCGCTCTTTCGGGCCGATGTAGTACATTTGAAGTTTGGAGGCTCCGTTTTGCAGGAGGTTCGGGGCAACGAGATCAATAACGGCACTGGTTTCGATATCGGCCTGCACTTGCGGCAGCGGACGATGATCCTTGTCGAGGAGGTAGCCCCAGACACTGACGACGGATTGTGAGCCGGGAGCGTTCTGCGCCCAGCCGCCGATACTGTTGAAGCTTAGGGTCACAGCATCAGGGTCAGCTGTGGCCATTGCGTCGCCAACCTCGTTGTTTCTGATCGGTCGATCGATCTGCGCCTGTAGCACGCCGGCGAGGGCCTTAACGTCGGAATGCACCTGGTCGAGAAGCAGCCCGACCTGCGCGACCGTGGAATCGGTGGAGGAGCGGATATAATCCTGGCTCGCTCTTTCAAGGCCCTCGCCGACCTGAGTGGTCGCATCGCGCGACAGACGTTGCACATTCCAGAGCGCAAGGCCGCCGCTGACAAGAAGATCGAAAAGCACGGCGCCGCCGACGACGATGATGAATTTCGTCCGAAACGAGCGCAATCCGAGGCTTGGTTTCTTTGAAGCGCCGGTCATAGCGGCTTTTGCCCCGACGCTGCCCAGATAGGCCAGCCGGCATAGCCTCTCGGGTGAAGCGCGGCAAAGATATGATCTCTAAAGCCCTGCCTGAACCGCGCGATGAATTCGGGCGCGTCTCCTCGTCTGACGGACATTTCCCCGGCATAAACATCTTCCCAGGCTTCAATGACGTCGGCGAATTCCTGCGGATTGCCGTCGAGGTTGGTAACCATGAAACTTTCGATCCTCACATCCTCGAAACCAGTATCCAGCAGCAGGCGAGAACCCTTTGGCCCCATTTCGACGTCCATGTCGAAATGGCGAAAGAGCTTGGCAACCTCGTTATAGGTCCACTGGATGCTGTCGGCGCGGGGCTCACCCAGGCAGTGGGAGTTCTTTTCGTTGGTGATGTAGACCCTGCCGCCCGGCTTGCAGATGCGATAAAGCTCCCTCAACAGGAGTTCGGGTCGGTTGAAGATCTGCAGCGAGTGCCGGCACGTCACAAAATCGAACTGGTCGTTTTCGAACAGCATCTGCGATGCATCACCATAAGTGTACTCGATATCGCGAACGCAGAAGTCTTCCGCAACGGAGCGCGCATAGTCGAGGCTTGCCATGGAATGGTCGAGCGCGACTATCCTGGCGGGGCCGAATTCCTTCCTGACAAGCATTGCGAAATCACCGATGCCGCAGCAAATGTCGGCGATCGTCATGCCGCTGCGAAGTCCGTGCCGTGGCAGGATCTCCCGCTCGTGACGCCAGGTCATTTTCGTCTGTGTCCGGAGGATAGGGATGAAGCTCTCGTTCTCGACAAATGTCTGACCGGGATAAAAGGCAGAATCATATATCTCAATGGAGATGTTAGGCGAGAGTTCGCTCAGGTGCCGAAACACCTGCGTTGCCCATGTGACAACACTCGACGTCAGAACGACAATCCTGAGCTCCGGCCGCGAGCGGGAGGCGTCGACCAGGACCCGCGCCAGGGCACGGAATGCCGTGCTGTTCATGTGGGTAACGCGTTTCAGATTGACGTAGAAGATCCCTTGGACCGTTTCAATCTTGTCGCGCAGCAGTAAGAGATCATCCGCGATGTCGGTGATCGAACGGGGTCGGAGAACGCCGGTTGCTACAAACTCCTGATTGCCGGTGTCGAATTGCGTCGTAAAGACAGGTGAAGAACCGTTCGGGGTCAATGGAGGAGCCTCTCGAGCGGCAGGTCGACAACGAAGGTGAGCGCGTCGGCGCTCGAGGCGCGTAGCTCTATGTCCGCGTCATAGTTGACCGCCAATCCCAATAGGACTGCTTGCTCCAGGGGAGCCGTCTCGTCGGCGATGACCTCTACGTAGTTTGCCAGTTTTCCGCTGTGTTTCAGACCCTGGACGAGTTCAGAGTAAAAGCGACGCTGTTGCGACGGGCACGGAAAGCTCAACTCGATCCGTTCTATCTGTTCATGACGATAGAAGGCGCATATCAGCTCACCCTCTTGCGCGTTCGAGCGAAACGATATCTCGAGGAGTTCGTTGAGGGCCGAAGAAAGAAGATTGGAGTGGCGCAGCGGATCACGGCGGTCATGGCTGACCATTCGGGCGACATAGTTCGAGAGTTGATCGCAATGCAGCCAGTCGGCCGTGAACGTTGCCATCTCCATTTCCAGATTGAGAAGTTGCTCGAAAGCCGTGTCTGCTGTCGTCGCCGCCTCCTGCCTTTTCAACCTGCACCTCCTTGGCCAAGCGCCATCCCGGCTCCCTCCGGACCCGTCATGGTCCTCGTTGCGCCGCCGTTTCCCCGCCGCGCTTTCCGGTGGCCGATGAATTGGCCAATGTGGTCCACATGCATCGGTGGGCTCAGGAAGTGGCCCTGCAGCCTGTCGCAGCCCTCTTCCAGCAACCACGCGGCCTGTTCGGCTGTCTCCACGCCTTCGGCAGTGACACGCATGCCAAGCCCGTGCGACAGCGCAATGACGGACCGCACGATCGTCTGGCTCTTTTCGTCGTCCAGGAGGTCGTTGATGAAGTATTTGTCGATCTTGATGTTATCGAAGGGAAAATTCTTCAGGTAACTCAAGGATGAGTACTCAGTCCCGAAGTCGTCGAGGGAGATCTGGATGCCAAGCACGTTGAGGATGTTCAAAGTATCGAGGTTATTGATCGTGCGCTCCAGAAGGACGGTTTCCGTAATCTCGAGTTCCAGGCGTTCGGCGGGAAAACCGATAAGGTCGAGAGTTTGCGACACGCGATCAGTGAAGCCTGTTGTCAGGAATTCCGCCGGGGATAAGTTGATGGCAACGGTGTAATGGTCCGGCCAACTCAAGGCTTCCCGACAGGCTTCGTCCAGCACCCATTGGCCGATTTCGCTCATCAGCCCATCTGCCTCTGCCATCGAGATAAAGGCGATCGGAGGGATCACGCCGAGCCTGGGATGGCGCCAGCGCAGGAGAGCCTCGAAGCCGGTTACGGTGCGCGAGTTGTCGACAAGAGGCTGATATTCGAGGAAGAACTCTCTATGCTGAAGCGCGACTCTAAGGCTGCGCCTCAGCACCTCCCGTTGCTCCAGCACCACCAACATGCTGGGATCAAAGGTTCGCGCGCGGCGGCGTCCTTCCTTTTTTGCAGCATAGAGGGCGACGTCCGCTGCTTTCATTAACTGCTCGCCCTCATCGCCATCGCGGGGCGCAATCGCAATGCCGATACTGGCTCCCACAAAGACAGTGATGCCGTCTACCACGAATGGCTTCTTGAATTCGCCAACCAGCGCGTCAGCCAGTCGCTCGGCCTCACGTGGCTGCTCTTGAGCAGTCTGGATGACCGCGAATTCGTCACCGGCAAGGCGGAAGGCTGTCTCGTCCATGCCAAGCACGCTTCGGATCCTGCCGGCGGCAAGCTTCAGAACAATGTCTCCAGCGCCGTGCCCTAACGTATCGTTGACTGGTTTAAAGTCGTCCAGGTCGATCTGCATCAGCGCAAGACCGCGCTTGTCGTCGGTAGGAAGAAGCCGCCCCAACTCGTCGCTGAACTGCCGGCGGTTGGGCAATCCCGTCAGGACGTCATGGGTTGCCTGGTGCAGGAGCAGCGCTCGCTCCTGCTCGTGCGCAGTTGTCGTCTCATTGCGATCGGCAGCGCCGATTTCGACGATCGCCAACCCCTCCCTGGCCGGCAGCAGCAGCAGGTCGTACCGGTCGTGCGTTGATACACCTAACCGGATGGATTGTGGCCGGCCGGTATTAATGACGAGTTGTACGAGGTCTGCGGACGGAGGGGTTGCCAGCGCCGGGTAAATATCAGCCAACTTCGTGTGGGCCTGCTCGTTAAAGCCCGAGCGCTCGGCGAGTTTTTCGGACCAATCGACCAGAACGAGGTCGAGATCCCAGAGCGAGAAAACTGCCTCGGCGCGGTTGAAGAATTCGGATCCTTGTGGAACCAGCTTAGGCCAATTCGCACGATTTTCCGGCATATGGGTTGAGCCTCCTCGTTGCGCGGCGCCTAGATTCGTTGATGTATCCACCAGGATTGAATCAGCTCGTTGTATAACAGCTAGCGCATGCCGTGTTGTAGTCAATCAAAAACGCTACCATAGGGCCCCATTGTGCATATTCATGTGAATGGCAGATATGGGATGTACGCAGACAGTGCCCTTGTCGGATCAGGAGAACGACACATGACAGCAATGGCCACGCCGCCAACAGTATTCGCGCTAAAGCTAGCCTGAGAATTCGCGCAGACACTTCATAACTTCCCGCAGACCTTTGGTGAGGTGCTTGTCCCGGCGCAAAACAATGCCGAGCTGACGGACCAGGCGCGGCCTGACGGGCGACGTTATGAGAAATCCTGCACGGTCTTGCTTCAACGCGAGTGCAGGCAGCAGCGACCAGCCCAATCCTGCGGCGACCAGCTCCTTGATCGCTTCAACGCTTCCGAACTCCATCGCAGGCTGTATCCGGACGCCCGCGTCGGCGAACCACCCGTCCGTGGCAGCGCGCGTGTTGCCGCCCTCGTAGAGCATGAGAACCTTGTCTTTGAGAAACGCGGCGTCGGGTCCTCCTTCGGGTATTTCGCTGTCTTTGGGAGCCACTGCCAGCAACTCGTCCTCGTAGAAAGGCTCGATCTCCAGCGACCGGCCAGAGGCGGGAAGGGTGACGACGGCGAGGTCGAGTGCGTTTGCCTCAAGATCACGCAAGACCTCTTCGGTGTTGCCGATCCGGACGGTAATCTCAAGTCCCGGCATTCGCGTTCTCGCGGACGCGATTGCGCGAGGAAGCAGGTGTATTGACGCCGTCCCGCCGCTGCCGATTCTGACTCGACCGGCCGAGCCCTCTCGATGTGGCGTCATTGCATCGGCCGCCGCACCACACTCTTCCAGGATGCGCCTTGCGTGAACGAGGAGATCCGAGCCGGCTGGCGATGGCAGTGCGCGTCGCCCCACGCGCTCGATCAGCCGAACCCCAAGCCGCTGCTCGAGCAGTTTGACCTGCAGACTGACGGCCGGTTGGGTAAGGCCAACCTTGTCGGCCGCCGCCGTGAAACTCCCTAGATCGATGACGGTTACAAAGGCCAAGAGTTGATCAAGGTTGGGTATCATAAAAAATCCTAATGCTTTGTATAAGTGCAATAACCTTCCTTCGATGTATTCGCCAGCCTTATCCTATGGGCGTTCTCGTGATCGCATTGTGGATCGCTGATGACAGGAGAGTGCAATGTCGACCGACGTCGGGAAGGAACTGGATTTGAAAAGCGACGCTGCCCCACTGCGAAGCGCTCTGAGACGCGCACTGGCGTTTCTGTCCTGGCGCTTGGAGAAACGTCGCAGCCGGCGGGCAATCGCGGAGCTGACGAGGGATCAGCTTCAGGACATCGGGGTCACGCAGGAGGAGGCTTCGGCTGAGATCGGCAAGTCCTGGTTCTGGAATTTATAGCTGCAGGTGTCTCCACTCGTCCGCTGTGTGTCATCTTCGAGTGGGTTGCGAACGCCTCGAGCGAGACGCTGCGTTAGCGCATTCGTAAAGCGCCTTGACCGACCGGCATTCAATACGCACGTGAGAATGTGCTGATAGACCGCCTGTATCAATTCGGAATAGGATGCGATACGACAGGAACGCTTAAGTCAAGTCTGCAGGAGCCAGGGAGGGGAGAATGCAGTCGCTGGTAACGCCGGTGCACAAGCCGGTGGCCGTAGAGGTTCTGCAGGAGGAAATCCGGAAAGTTTGCGGTGCGTTCGATGTCGAACCCATGGCCCGCACCAATGTGATGGCCGGCGATGTGGCAACGCGTCGTATGGGGCTTTTCGATACTGCGATCGTCGCACTTGATGCCCGCCACGTGCAGCGTGGGATGAAATCAATCCGGCAGGACCCCGGTGAGCATCTGTTCTTGCTGATCCAGGACGAGGGACACTGTCGCGTGGAGCAGGGCGAGCGTTCAGCCCGGCTGGCCCCGGGAGACATGTTCCTTGTCGATTCCGTTCGGCCGTCGTCGTTCGTTTATGACGGTGAGCGCTCCAGCCAGTTGTCAGTCCATATGCCACGCGCCGAGATGCTTCATCGGTTTGGCAAGCCCTGTACTGATGGCGTCGCCATCAGTCGGGACGATCCCCTTTGGCTGGCAATGCGGGCCGTGATTACCAAGATGCTCACAGAGCCTGGAGCGTCGGCGCAGCTCGGTGAGGCGATGTTGTCGCTTTTGGGCGCCTACCTTCACAGTACCAAGACAGCCGAAGCTGCGGGACCCAGCGAAACCCTGCTGTCGCGAGCGCTCGCCATGATTGATCGGCACCGTGCCGATCCGACGTTCGGGCCCGGCGAGTTGGCAAGGCGGCTCAATGTTTCGGAGCGCATGTTGCAGCGGCATTTCCGCCTGCTTGGCGAGACGCCAGGCCATCGGCTGCTCAGCCGTCGCCTGGAACTTGCGCATGCAACGCTGACGCAGCCGCGTACCACCAAGCCTGCCGACGGGATTGCCGCAGTCGCCTACGACGCCGGTTTCAACGACCTTTCCTATTTCTATCGCGAGTTCCGAAAGAAATACGGCTGTGCACCGGGCGTTGTTGCGCGCCGCCACTGACGGATTTGTCCATAGATGCAGACGGCTCAGTCCAAGTCCTGATGCCTGTAATCGCCTAGTCTCCGCTTCCAGTCCTGCCCGATGGTCGGACCTCATTCGGAGGAGGTGAGAATGACGATCCATAGCGCCACGATCGACGGAAAGCCGATGACCGGCGAGCACAGTTTCAGCGTGCTCAACCCGGCCACGGGAGGCGAAGTTGGCCGTGCGCCAAACATGGGCGCTGCCGAGCTCAACGCTGCCGTTGCTGCCGCCAAGGCAGCTTTTCCCGCATGGTCGGCCAAAAGCGAGCAGGAATTGCAAGCCGCCTGTGCGGCCGCTACCGCCCACATTGAAGCACACGCCGACGAACTCGCGCGGCTGATCACGCTCGAGCAGGGCAAGCCACTGAACGGGCTCGGCTCGCGCTGGGAGCTGGGAGGTGCTGTTGCCTGGGCAGGCTATACGACCGCGTTGTCGCTGCCGCCGAAAATCCTCCAGGACAACAACGAAGGGCGTATCGAACTTCATCGCAAGCCGCTCGGCGTCGTCGGCTCGATCACCCCTTGGAACTTCCCGGTCATGATCGCCATCTGGCACGTCATGCCGGCTCTGCGCACCGGCAACACCGTCGTCATCAAGCCGTCGCCGCTGACGCCGCTTGCGACGCTTCGCCTGGTCGAAATCATGAACGAGGTGCTGCCGCCCGGCGTACTGAATGTCGTGACTGGCGACGACGGCGAGTTCAACATCGGCGCGGCAATGTCGGCCCATCCCGACATCAGCAAGATCGTGTTTACGGGCTCGTGTGCGACAGGCCAGAAAGTCATGCGCTCTGCCGCAGAGACGATGAAGCGCCTGACGCTCGAACTCGGCGGCAACGATGCCGGGATCGTCCTGCCCGATGCCGATCCGCAGGCAATTGCCGAGGGCCTGTTCTGGGGCGCCTTTATCAACAACGGCCAGACCTGCGCGGCGATGAAGCGCCTCTATGTCCATGAGTCGATTCACGATGCCGTCTGCGATGCCCTTGTCGCCTATGCACGCAACATTCCTATCGGTGACGGCATGGAGGAGGGCAGCGTTCTCGGCCCCGTGCAGAACCGCATGCAGTTCGAAAAGCTCTCGCGTCTCGTCATGGATGCCAAAGAGCGAGGAGCGGTGTTGCTGGGCGGTGAGCCGGGCGAGGGGCTTTTCTTTCCGCCGACCATCATTGCTGGTTTGAAGAACGGCGATCCGCTTGTCGACGAGGAACAGTTCGGTCCTGCGCTTCCTGTCATCAAGTACAGCAGCGTCGACGAGGCAATTGCACTTGCAAACGACAGCGCCAATGGCCTTGGAGGTTCCGTCTGGTCGTGCGACATCTCAGCCGCGAAGGTGGTTGCCAGCCGCATGGAGTGCGGTTCGGTCTGGATCAACAAGCATGGCGCCATTCAGCCGAACGCACCGTTCGGCGGCGTGAAGGCTTCCGGGTTCGGCGTCGAATTCGCCGAGGAAGGGCTGCAGGAATACACGAATATCCAGGTGGTATTCGCTTGATTAGTGAAGGCATGCAATAGGGAGGATGCAATGAACATAAAGCGATATCTGGCTTCGGCCGGCTTGCTTCTGGCGCTGGGCGCGCCAGCTGCTATCGCTCATCCGTTGGATGGGCTGACGGCAGAGGAATATCAGAAGATCAACAAGATCCTGCGCGACCAGAAAGTGGTCGACGACAATACGCTTTATCCGCTGATCGAGCTCAAGGAGCCCAGCAAGGAGGAGGTTCTCTCCTTTAAGGAAGGCGACGACCAGATCGACCGCGAGGCGAAGGTCCAGTTGACGAGCCCCCAGGGGTTCAAGGAGACAGTCGTCAACATCACCAAGGGCACGGTTGAGAGCACGACGCCGATCAAAGGGCAGCCGATGGTGCTGTTCACCGAGTTCATGGACGCTCTTCAGGGTGCGCTTGCCAATCCGGACATGATCGCCGGCCTGAAGAAGCGTGGCCTGACGCCGGAACAGGCTTTCTGCTTGCCGTTGACTGCTGGTAACTTCTTCACCGATGAATACGAGAACTCGCGTCTGATGAAGGTGCCTTGCTACAAGGTGCCCGAGGGATCGAACTTCTACGCAAAGCCCATCGAGGGCCTGTTTGCCGTTTACGATATCGGTAAGAGGCAAGTCCTTCGCGTCATCGACACCGGTGTGATCGACGGCCCAAAGGACAATTGGGGTTACACCGAGAAGGAAGTTGCCGAGCGCGAGCCGCTGCGCCCTGAGATGAACCCTGCGAAGCTGTCCCAGCCCGGCGGCCCGAACTACAAGATCACAGGCAGCCACCTCGAATGGGATATGTGGCGGATGAACTTCCGCGTTGACAAGCGCCCCGGCCTCGTCGTCTCCAACCTCGACGTGAAGGATGGGGGCACGTGGCGTTCGGTGATCTACCAGTCGCATCTGTCCGAGGTGTTCGTACCTTACATGGATCCGACAGAAGGCTGGTATTGGCGTACCTATATGGACAGCGGGGAGTATGGCTTCGGCTTGTTCTTAAGCCCGCTGCGCTCTGGCGTCGATTGCCCCGACTATGCGACCTTCCTGCCCGCAACGATTGCCGACGACAAGGGCAATCCGCTGACCATTCCGAATGCAATCTGCGTCTTCGAGCGCAGCATCGGCGATCCGGCATGGCGCCATTTCGAAGTCTTCGCACAGACTCCCGAAAAGCCGATCCCGGCCGAAGGCCGTCCGGCGAGCGAGCTCGTCGTCCGCACTGCCTCCGAAGTCGGAAACTATGACTACCTGATCGACTATCGCCTGCAGCAGGACGGTCAGATCAGGATCATGATCGGGGCAACGGGTCTGGACGCAGTAAAGGGCGTTGCATCGACCTCGATGAGCGATCCGACAGCCGCGCAAGACACTGCGCATGGAACGCTGATCGCACCGAACCTGGTGGCGGCAAACCATGACCATTACTTCAACTTCCGCATCGACTTCGACGTCGACCAGCCGGACAACCATTTCGGGACGATGGATATCGTTCCGGCCAAGGTCGACGCGAAGAACCCGCGGCGCTCGATGTGGACGGTGCAGCACACGATGCCGAAGACCGAGATGGAGGCGCGCTATCAACTGTCGGCGATGAAGCCGCGCTACTTCATGATTTCCGATCCCTCCCGCGAAGGCTATCTCGGCCAAGAGCCGGGCTGGATGATCCATCATGGCGACGTTGCCTACGGCCCGTTCGACTTTGCCAAGGACCCGCCGATGAAGCGCAACGCCTATATCGAGTATTCGGTCTGGAACACCGTCTACAACATCGATCAGCAGTATGCGGGCGGCAAGTATGCGATGCAGAGCGATGGCTCGGATACGCTGCCGCAATGGGTCAAGGCCAACAAGCCGCTGATGGGCAAGGATATCGTGACCTGGTTCACGGCCGGCTTCCACCATATCCCGCGCATGGAGGATTGGCCCGTGATGTCGACCGAATGGAAAACGATCCATATCGAGCCGCACAATTTCTTTGCGCATAATCCGGCGCTGACGATCCGCAACGCCAGATGATAGCAAAGGGGCGCCTCACGGTGCCCCATTCCTTTGCGCGGCCGCCGGCGCTATGCCGGCCAGCCTTCGAGGGTTTCGACGAAACGCGTCAGCCAGGCGTTTGTCTGATGAGCGTCCAGCGCGCGATGATCGATCGTCAAGGACACATAGGTCATTGGTCGGATTTGGATAGTATCGACGCCATCGACCTCTCGCACGACGACACGCTTTTCCATTTTTCCTACGCCAAGGATCGCCGATTGCGGCTGATTGATGATGATGGGTGCAGCGATCAGGGAGCCTGACACCCCGTGGTTTGAGATCGTGAAGGTACCGCCGCGCATATCGGCGTTGGTGAGGCCGCCGGCCCGCCCACGGATGGTCAGGTCCTGAAGTCTGGCGGCAATCGCAGCCAGCGAGAGATCCTGGACTTGCCGAACGACCGGAACGACCAAGCCCTTGTCGCCAAGCGCCATGCCGACGCCGATGTTGATATCGTCGAAGACCTCCAAATGATCGTCATGCCAACGGCTGTTGATCTCAGGCACAGCCCGCATCGCCGCGACGCAGGCGGCGATGATATAGGCCGTAAAGGAAAGATTGATGCCGTCGGCGGCAAATGCCGCCTTGCTCTTGTCGCGATGCTTGATGATCGCGCTGAAATCGGCCTCGAAGATCGCCGTGACATGTGGGGCAGTCGTAACCGATTCCAGCATGTGCCGGGCGATGGAAAGCCGCATGGGAGTATGAGCAGCCATGTGCGAGCGGTGAGTGATCTGATCGCGGGTGATCGGGGTCCTGATGGAAGATGGCATCTCATCGCGCTCGATCTTCTGTTTCAGCGCGAACGCCGCATCCATATCAATGCGCGTAACACGTCCATCCCTGCCGGTGCCGACGACCTCAGCCGGGTCGATGCCGTATTGCTCGCCAGCACTGCGAACTGCCGGCGAGAAGCGGTCGCCGCTCTCATTGCCAGTCTCGCCAGATGGCAAAGGTGGAAGCTCCGGCGCATGGTCATCTCCGGCAGTGCTTGCCCTCAGACGAATGCGGCACAGAACCGCGCCGGGCGCTGCATCCGTGCCTGATGCCATGACGATCTCGTCGAGGATTCCTGCTGCGGGTGCGGAAATCTCCTGCGTGACCTTGTCCGTTTCGAGCTCGACGAGCGGGTCGTCCACGGCGACGATCTCGCCTGGCTGCTTCAGCCAGTTGCGGACAACTGCCTTCGTTCCCTCCTGTTCGACGGGGACGAGGACTTCGGAAAAATCGGCCATGTCTTAGTACTCCACGAGCGTCGTGATCTTCTGCCTGATGCGGTCGACCGACGGCACCGCCCAGTCGAGCAAGGCCGGGTTGTGTGGGCTTGGGATATCCGGCATCGTCAATCGCGACACTGGTGCGTCGAGATCCATGAAGGCCTCGTCGGCAACGATGGCGGCAATTTCCGCGCCGAAGCCACCGGTCCCAAGATCCTCATGGACGATGAGACACCGTCGCGTGCGACGGACGGAGGAAACGATGCTTGCGCGGTCGAAGGGCATCAACGTGCGAAGATCGATGACATCAGCAGAGATGCCTTCCGCCGCCTCCTCGCAGCGGGGAACCATGGCACCCCAGGTGACGATCGTGATCGCATTGCCCTTGCGCGTAAAGCGTGCCTTGCCAAAGGGCAGGGCGTAGTTGTCACCCGGGTAAGGGCGGCGTGCCCACGGATGATCGAGCATGGCGCGATGCTCGAAGAAGATGACAGGATCGTTGCCGCGCAAGGCGGTGCGCAGGAGCCCGACGGCATCTTCCGCATTCGAGGGTACGGCGACCTTCCAGCCCGGCTGGTGGACAAAGGCGACCTCGTTCGTCTGGCTGTGCCAGGGATCGCCACATTTGAAAAAGCCGCCCGGCATGCGCAGGACAACAGGTGCGGCGAACCGGTTGTTGGTGCGCCAGCGGATCGTGCCGCAATCATTGATCTGTTCGGTCGCGGGTTCGGCATATTTGCGGAACTGAATTTCAGGAACGGGAACGAGACCCGCAAGCGCCATCCCGACGGCGCGGCCGACGATGCCTTCCTCCGAGAGCGATGTGTCAAAGACCCGTTCCTTGCCGAACTTGTCCTGCAGTCCCAGCGTGACGGCATGAACGCCGCCCTTCGGGCCAATGTCCTCGCCGAACAGCACCACGCGCTCGTTGATCGTCAATTCGTGATCGAGCGTACGCCTGATCGCCGTGACCATATTGATACGCTGGCCGTCCGGTGCCGCCTCGTCGCTGCATTCCGGGGCACGATAGCCGTCGCAATGCTGACCACCCATCGCCTGCATTTCGCCGTCGAAGAAGACATGGCGGGTGACCGTTTCGGGAGCGGCAACAACCCGGCCTTCGGCCTCGGCGCGCGCTTTTTCTGCCACGCCCTCCGCCTCAAGCCGGCAGGCTTCCCACTCGTTAGAGCTCATCACTGCGGGAACCAGGTAGTCTCGCAGGCGTGGTAGCGGATCGCGAGCCCATTCAGCCTTGACCAGCGCTTCACTCTTATACGACTGGGTGTCTTGGAAGCTGTGCCCCTCCAATCGGGGAACAGTAAGCCGCAAAAGAGCAGGCATTCTACGCTCGCGGACGAAGCCGACTGCCTGCTGCGTCAATCGCGCGACCGCTGCGGGATCGCACCCATCGCCTTCAAAGATCGTCAGGCCGCGCCAGCTCGCGAGATTGGCCGCGATGTTTCCGCCAGGCGTCTGCACGTCGGAAGGGACCGAGATTCCGAAGCCGTTATCCTCGACGTAAAACAACATCGGCAGCGACTGCGTCGTGGCAATCGTCAGCGCAGACCAGAAACCGTTCGATGCGACCGAACCGTCGCCGCCAAGCACGACGGCGATCGCATCACGATAGTCATGCTCGTGAAGCACGGTTGCGTAATATTGCAGCGCCTGGGCCCAGCCCGCCGTCGGGGTGTATTGAGCTCCGACACCGCCGCACATCGGCAGAGCCGAAGCGCCGTTGCGGTTCGGATAGTTGAAGACCACGCCGATATCGCGGCCATCCGAATAGCCGCCGGCGCGGCCCATGGCGGAACCGAGCGCATCGGCCGGGTCGACGCCGAGCGAAAGAAGCAGCGGGCGCGACCGATAATAGCCGCAGGTGGCGTCGTGGTGGTTCGTCAGCTGCAAGCCGAGCATGATCTGCGCCATGTCATGGCCACGGGCGGAGAATTGATAGAGGACCTTCTTCTCCGGGACGAGCCGCGTCTCCTCCATCTCGTCAAGAATTCGCGAGAGGTGCACAAGGTAGGTAACGCGTTGCCAGTCGATTCCCTCATCGGGTGCGTTCCTGCCGCGCAATAGAACCGCTGTTGCCTGCGCCATCGTCGATCCTCCCAAATCTCTGATCTCTGAAGAGTTTAGTGCGATTTATCGGGGACTGCGTTTCAGTTTTGAGAGAAAAATGCGGCAAGGTGAAACGTTCATTTCGCCGGAGCGCGAAACTGCGATGAATCAATTCGAAATCTTTGTTCTGGTTTGCTGATTGGTTCGCTGTCCGACGGGTGCTGAGTCGGGCGGTGAGGGTGACGGCAAATCGGGCGTGAGGCGCGCCAAGTGCCTTGCCCCCGTGCTTCTCCTCAACCTGCATGTCGAGATTGCAATTTCGAGATGCCTCTTATGCGGTTTTCGAAGTGCTCATTGAGGAAGCAATGAGCTATATAATTGTGCAACGCACAAGGAGATATGACATGAAAATCGGCAACAGGATCGGAGAGTTCCTTCAGCTCCGTAAGGCATACCGGGATCTTTCCAGACTCGACGACGCAGCACTGAAGGACATTGGCGTCACCCGTGGCGATATCAAGCGCCTGGTTTACGGTCGCTAAGACCTCCGGAAGACCAAGAGATCAAGGCCCGCTCGAGCGGGCCTTTGCTATTTTGGGGTGCCGCGTCAGCTCCAGCGAATACGCTTGTTGCGGATCTCACCCGATGCGCCATTTCAGCCCGATCCTTCGCGGCAGGGGGCAAGCTTGAGCCTCTCGAGGCGAGTTTCGTCTCGCTTGTTCACGCGAAGCGTTTCGACCTGGCATCTAACCCAAAGATATGGCTGCCTGATACGATGTGTCGAGCGCTAATCAGACGCTCAGTTGCGAGTTTTGGGAGTGTGCGAACTGAGATTTGTTAACGATCCGGGCATCGGAAATTAACCATTTGTTAACCAAATCAGACGTAGAAATGTTCAACGATTTCTTAACCTAGATGACCAAAGTGCTAACAGACGCTCGCTCGATCCGCATCAAGGGCCGCTCTTTCCTGGCGGTCATGCTTTCGCCAGATCTTCCCTTCGATGACTGGCTCGTAAGACTAGACGATCTTGCCGCGCGCTCCGCCGGCTTCTTCCTGGGGCGACCGGTCGTCCTTGATGTCAGCGACCTGGAGATTGACCGGGCGCAGCTCAAGGGTTTGATCGCTGAGCTGGCGCAGCGCAACGTCAGTATCATGGGCATCGAGGGGTGCCGGCCTTCGCTGATCGGGCCTGGGATGCCGCCGGCTCTCAAGGGCGGGCGCCCGGTCTCGGACTTCGAGGTTCCGCAACAGGAACCGGTCATCGATGTTCGCACGCAGTCAGCGGCCGTCGAGACACGGCCGGCGCTGCAGTCGATCGTCATTCGCGAGCCGATTCGCTCGGGTCAGTCGCTGATCTTTCCGGAAGGCGACGTCACGGTCATCGGCTCCGTCGCATCCGGTTCGGAAATTATCGCCGGGGGCTCGGTCCATGTCTACGGCACGCTCAGGGGGCGCGCGATGGCGGGATCGGTCGGGAATACTTCGGCGCGCATCTTCTGCCGCAAGCTTGAAGCCGAACTGGTCGCGATCGACGGTATCTACAAGATGGCGGAAGACATAGCGCCGAACCTTCGCGGACAGGCCGTCCAGCTTTGGCTGGAAGGCGACTCGATCAAGGCAGAGAAACTTATCTAGGCCCGAAGCTGGCTATCACACAGGAGAGAAAGATGGGGAAAGTCATCGTCGTCACTTCGGGCAAGGGCGGGGTGGGCAAGACCACATCCACTGCAGCCCTCGGAGCGGCCTTAGCACAGAGGAACGAGAAGGTGGCCGTGGTCGACTTCGATGTCGGCCTGCGCAATCTCGATCTCGTCATGGGCGCTGAGCGCAGAGTCGTTTACGACCTTGTCAATGTCATCCAGGGCGACGCCAAGCTTTCTCAGGCGCTGATCCGCGACAAGCGGCTGGAGACACTCTTCCTGTTGCCGGCTTCGCAAACGCGGGACAAGGACAACCTCACGGCCGAGGGTGTCGAGCGCGTGATCAACGATCTGAAGCGTCATTTCGACTGGATCATCTGCGATAGCCCCGCCGGGATCGAACGCGGCGCAACGCTTGCCATGCGCCACGCCGACGTCGCCGTGGTCGTCACCAATCCCGAAGTCTCTTCAGTCCGTGATTCCGATCGCATCATCGGGCTGCTCGACTCGAAGACTGCGAAGGCCGAACGCGGAGAACGGATGGAAAAACATCTGCTCTTGACGCGTTACGACCCCAACCGCGCTGAACGCGGTGATATGCTGAAAGTCGATGACGTGCTGGAGATCCTCTCCATTCCACTCCTCGGCATCATTCCTGAAAGCACGGATGTGCTGCGTGCGTCCAATATCGGTGCCCCAGTCACCCTGGCTGACAGCCGCAGCGCACCCGCCATGGCTTATTTCGATGCTGCGCGCAGACTGGCCGGCGAAGAGCTGCCGGTCACCATCCCGGGAGAGAAGCGGGGCATCTTCGGCAAGATCTTCGGACGGAGGGCCGCTGCATGAGCATCTTCAACTTCTTTGGCAAACAGAGGACCGCGCCGGCGGCCCGCGAACGCCTGCAGGTGCTGCTCGCGCATGAGCGCGTCTCGGCGGGATCCGATCTCGTATCCTTGCTGCGCGAGGAAATCCTCGCCGTTATCGCCAAGCACGTACAAGTCGATAGCGAAAGGGTTCGAGTGACGATGGATCGCGACGAGCATATGTCCATCCTCGAAATCGATGTGGAAATTCCGTTGGGCGCGAGCGTTCGGGCGGCCTAAAAGACGAGAGCGGCGCCACGAGCGCCGCTTCTTTTTTGCCTCGAGAGAGCACATATGCAATCCGGCGGTGCCACGTCGTCTCACGGAGAGTGAGGCGACTATTTTTGTGTCCGCAACCCGTCCATCAGCAAGCCGATAAGCCGGTTCGAGCGGTCCCGCCAATCTGGCGACGCCGGTAGCGAGTAGATGCTCGAAAGGGCATGCAGAAGGTCGGTCGTATCGATATCGCTTCGAACGAGGCCTTGCTCAGCGGCTGCCTTGAGGAGCCCGTCGACGGCACCTCGCAAAAGGCCGCTGCCTTCAGCAAACAGAGAGGCATTGGAGTTCATCAGGATCTTCAGGCTGGTCGCCATCCCGCGCTTGGCGGCGATATAACCGACAAAGCGGCGCATCCATTCTTCGAGTGCAGCATCAGGCGCATGGCTTTCAGCCAGTTCCCTTGCTGCAGCCGCTAGGCTTTCCAACTCACGGCGGTAAACCACCTCAACCAGATGCTCACGCGTCGGAAAATGCCGGTAGAGCGTACCGATGCCGACGCCGGCCCTGCGGGCAATGTCTTCCAGCGAAGTTTCGACGCCTGC
Organism: Rhizobium sp. BK538; assembly: GCF_014197575.1. Taxonomy (NCBI): domain Bacteria; kingdom Pseudomonadati; phylum Pseudomonadota; class Alphaproteobacteria; order Hyphomicrobiales; family Rhizobiaceae; genus Rhizobium; species Rhizobium sp. BK538. Next base: position 215,778 of record NZ_JACIFT010000004.1, on the reverse strand, counting down.
CTCCGCAAAGGCGGCTGCTGCGACGTCGACGAGTTTCTCGCGATTGCGGCGTGCATCCGCGCGCATTGGCGGCAGTGTGGACGGTTCCGTCTTCGGCGGGGCCGAGGCCAAAATAAGCTCCAAGCACATTCTGGACTTGACGCTCGGCGGCAAGTCACTAGATTAAACGGAGGCGCCTCCGTTTATGTGGAGTGCCTTTTACCTCTTAATCCAGAACGGGGCGGGATGTCATGCCCAAAGGTGCCCAGGCTTGCTTCCCATGAGCTTAGCTAGCGCGCTGATCCTGAGCGGCCACCCCTTTTTTGGATTTCGACCTCCAATCTCGTGACGATAGCAGGAGCTTATCATGACACGAACGGTTCATCTCTCCTTGGACATCAATGCGCGGCTGCATGAGCTCGATGTCGATGCGCGCACGACGCTACTCGACGCGTTGCGTGAGCAACTCTGTCTTACCGGAACAAAGAAGGGCTGCGACCAGGGACAATGCGGTGCCTGCACCGTCCATGTCGACGGCAAGCGCGTGCTTGCCTGTCTGACGCTTGCCGCACAGGTTGAAGGGCGCAACATCACGACGATTGAAGGGCTTGCGGCCGAAAGCGGCGACCTGCATCCGGTCCAGGCGGCCTTCCTGGAGCATGACGCGTTCCAATGCGGCTATTGCACACCTGGCCAGATCATGTCGGCCGTTGCCTGCATCCGTGAGGGGCGGGTCGGCTCGGACGAAGAGATCCGAGAATACATGGCCGGCAATCTCTGTCGGTGCGGTGCCTATAATCACATCGTGGCGGCAGTGCGCGAAGCGGCGGAGATGGCGTGATGAGAGACTTCAGCTACTTCCGAGCTGGCTCGCTCGACGATGCCCGCCAGTTCGCTATGCAATCAGGCGCAATGTTGCTCGCCGGTGGTACGACGCTTCTCGATCTTGCCAAATGCGGTGTTGCCGAACCCGATTCCGTTGTCGACATCACTCACCTTTCCGGCCTGTCGCAGATTTCGGCCGATGCCGATGGCATTACGATCGGCGCGCTTGCGAAAATGGAAGATGTGGCCGGTAGCCCGGGGATCCGGGCAAATTATCCCGCCATTTCGCAGTCGCTTTTGCTGGCAGCATCTCCGCAGTTGCGCAACATGGCGACGATCGGCGGTAATCTTCTGCAGCGGACGCGCTGTCCCTACTTCCGCGATCCCGGAACGTTTTCCGCGTGTAACAAGCGTAATCCCGGCTCCGGTTGCTCTGCGATCGGTGGTGTGACCCGCAATCACGCGGTGCTTGGCACCAGCGGGGCCTGCATTGCCTCCTATCCGGGTGATCTTGCCGTTGCACTGGTTGCCCTGGAGGCAACGATCGATCTCAGTGACCGCAAAGTCACTGCGGAAGACTTCTTCGTGCTTCCCGGCGACACACCAGAACGTGAGACGATCCTTGAGCGTGGCGAGATGGTGATGGCCATCAACATTCCTGCGTCGCCGGTCGCCAGAACCTCGACCTACCTCAAGGTTCGCGATCGGCAGTCCTATGAGTTCGCTGCCGCAAGCGCAGCCGTCGGGCTGGAGTTGGAGGCGGACGACAAGACGATCTGCGACATCCGCGTTGCATTGGGTGGCGTTGCCACCAAGCCGTGGCGCGCACGGTCGGTCGAGAAGGCGCTGATCGGTAAGGTCCTCGATGCCGGCACAGTCGAGAAAGCAAGCCGACTGGCCATGGAAGGCGCCGTCGCTAACGGCGGCAATCGTTACAAGATCGAACTTGCGCCGCGTGTCGTTGCGCGCGCCATTCTGAATATGGGAGGTCTCGCATGACCATCATGGAACCCCGCAAACGCGGCGACGCCTCTGACGGTACGATCGGCAGTCGCCTCTCGCGCTTCGATGGAAGGCTGAAAATAACCGGCGGAGCGACCTATGCTTTGGAACAACCGGTCGAGGGTCTGGTCTACGCGGTCCTCGTGCAGAGCCGGATCGCCGCCGGTCGGGTTGTGAAGGTTGACGCCACAAAGGCGCAAGCGGCGCCCGGTACGCTGTTGGTGCTGACACCCGATGTCGAACTCGGCTTGAAGATGGCTTCCGACTGGTACGGAAACCGGCCCGACAACCAGCCTTACTCTCCTCTGTCCAACGATATCACCTTCAACGGCCAGGCCGTCGCTGCCGTGATCTGTGAAACGCTGGAGCAGGCTGCCGAAGCTGCCCGGCTGGTCGACGTCACCTATGAGGAGGTGTCGGCGATCGTTGACTTCGATGATCCCAAGGCGAGTGAGGAAAGGCCGCTCGATGCGCTTACGGTGACTTGGGGCGACGCAGAGACCGCGCTTGCCACTTCGCCGGTCCGCATCGAGGCTGAGTACCGAACGCCGCGCGAATATCATGTGGCGATCGAGCCGCATGGCCTCGTTGCGAGGTGGGAAGGCGACCAACTGACCATCTGGGAACCCAGCCAGTGGACGCACGGGATGGCGCGCACCTATGCCGAGTGGTACGGGCTCCCATATGAGAATGTTCGTATTGTCTCGCCGTTTATCGGTGGGGGCTTCGGTTCCAAGGCCACAGCCTACGCCTATGGCGCTATCGCAACGGCTGCAGCCCGCAAGCTTGGCCGGCCGGTGAAGCTCGCTGTAACGCGCCCGCAGACGTTCACGGCTTATGGCGGCCGCGCCGCGACAAGACAAACGATCGCGCTCGGCGCCAATGCCGATGGCGTGCTGCAATCGATCGTACATGAGGGTGCCAGCGAGACCGCCACCTATGCGGATTTTCCCGAGCAGACAAGCGCGGCGACCCCATTGATGTATGCCGTGGAAAATTTCAGCGCGAAACACAGCCTCGTGCGGGTGAACACGGTCATGCCTGGAGCCCTGCGCGCGCCCGGCAAGAACCCCAGTGCCTTTGGCCTGGAAAGCGCCATGGATGAGCTTGCCTATGCGGTCGGGATCGATCCGGTTGAGATTAGGCTTCGCAATTACGCGGAGCGTGATCCGCAATCAGGCAAGCCGTGGTCGACCCGCCGGTTGCGCGAGGCGCTTTCCAAGGGCGGCGAGGCGTTCGGTTGGTCACACCGCAGCTTTGCCCCGCGCTCGATGCGGGATGGCAGGCAACTGATCGGCTGGGGCGTTGCGTGCGGCACATTCCCCGTCCTGCGCGCATCCAGCGAGGCACTGATCCGGATCCTCGCCGATGGTTCCGTGGAAGTCGTCAGCGGCGCGATCGACATGGGGCAGGGTACCTATACGATACTCGCGCAGACCGCCGCCGAGGTGCTCGGCGTCCCGGCCGAGAGCATCAATGTCCGACTTGGCGATTCATCGCTTCCCGGCGCCACGGTCGCTGGCGGCTCGATGCTTGCCGGCGCCATCACCGGAGCCGTTCACAAGGCGGCATCGGCTGCTCGCGACGAACTGATCGAACTTGCTCTCAACGACGGCGCCTCTCCCTTCCGCGATACGGGCGCCAATACGCTGATGGTCGCGGATGGCCGGATCTTTGTGCCCCGCGATGGGGGACTGTCCGTCTCCATTTCGGAACTCATGACGGCCCTTGGTCGCGACAGCATCGACACACGGCGAAACACCCTTCCAGAAGGAGAGCAGGGGCCCGAGGGTCACAAGAAGGCCTGGACGACCATGGGAAGCATCCAAGGGCCGACCGCGGGTGAATTCTCCATGCACAGTTGGTGCGCGCATTTCGTCGAGGTCAAGGTGGACGAAGACTTCGGCACGATCCGCGTGTCGCGAATGGTCTCGGCATTCGATTGCGGCAGGATCTACAACCCCAAGCTTGCCGAAAGCCAGTGGCGCGGCGGCATCATCATGGGGATCGGTCAGGCGTTGCTCGAAGAAGGTTTGGTCGATTCGCGCAACGGACGAGTCATCAACAACAATCTCGGTGACTACCTCGTTGCGACGAATGCCGACATCCCGCCGATCCAGGTGATCTCGGTTGGTATCCCCGACCTCAATGCCTCGGTTCTGGGAGGCAAAGGCGTTGGCGAGGTCGGAATCGTCGGTGTCGCGCCGGCAATCGCCAATGCCGTCTTTCACGCAACCGGAAAACGCGTCCGCGACCTGCCGATAACACTCGAAAAGCTGCTGTGACTTGAACGTTTCATCGGTTGCGTTGATACTCGGGCGATGGAGCGTGCAGCATAAAGTCGTACGCAATAGCGAGTTCTCGCGCGCCATGATTGGAGCGCGCGGGAGCAAAATTTAATACGGAATAAAGGAACGGGTAAGTCAGCGCCTTTGCTTGCCGACCGTCGGGCGACCCGACCCCAAGGGATCACAAGAGCCGGTGCTTTCAGCCTCTCAGAGGCCCTCTACAAGCTGTAGTATCTGGGGAGAATCGACGGCGCTCGGCATCTGCGATCTGCAAGATGCCCCTCAGCTGGGATCGACAGGGTGGGCATCTTCAGCGAGCTTGAGTTCATGCCGGGCATCGTGCCGATGATGGAAATCGGCGCGCGCTATCACAACGAACAGAGCGCGTCACTCCAGCGTGCCAAGAGCCTCATCGCGTTGAACGGTAACCGCAGCCGCAGTGCGGGGCTGCCGAATATCCCACTTATTGCCCTTTCTCCGGACATGAATGCGTCGCGCGGCCTGTCCGAAAGTCCCGCTTCAAGTCAGCTGCGGTGACTGAAGGTCAAGCGTGAGTTGCTGGCCTCGGACTGTCGGTCGCGGGCGGCTGACATCGAGTTTACCGAAGACCCGCTTTCGCCTTTCGGCATCTCGCTCCCGCTCGGACCGGATGTTGGCAACCACAGCCAGGGCCTTCGCAATGACTTGTTCCGTATGGGTCATGAGAACCTCCGTCTGAATGTTCTCAGTTTGTTCTTATCTTGGCACGTCGTCAAACGTGATGTTGCGCAACGGCACTGGACGAAACGAATCGCTTTTCCATTTACTGGATTCTGTGATGTCAAGGGGTTTAGGAGATGGCCAGCGAGATTCCCGTTTTTATCAACCCGATGGAGGTTGGATTTGAAGGCAATACCGGCCGCTATCGGCATGCTGATACAGTCGAGGACCTCGCCGCCATTCTCCTAAGCAGCAAATGGGATTGGTCCAATGTCCCATCCTTCCATCACGCACTCATGTCGGTTCTGGAAGCCTTGGAATTCTATACGGACGCGGCAAGCGCTCGAGCGGCCTTCGTTGTAGCCGCCCACGAGGCAGGTCTTAAGGTCTTGCCGGATGACGCAGCAAAGGTGCGGAAGGCCGGCTGAAAAAGAGAGCCCTGCAGAGGGCAGGGCTAAAGAATGATGAGCAGTGCCCTAGAGCGGGCAACAAACGGACGATACGCCTCGCATTCGAGGCCTTCAAGGTAAGCAGTTCTCATCTTTGTTTCGTGACAAGCATCAATGATCAAATGTTCGCTGCTCAGCCAAGGGCATGGCTGCCGGCAGAGCGCGATGAGTAGGCGCCTTTCTCAGCCAAGAAAATGCAACGGCATGTCGGCTCCCGACCGCTGCAGTGGTTTCAAGATGACACTGCGTTTCGGGCTGTCTGATGAAGGCTCTGATCTCGTCGAGGCTCGTGGAAAAGAGAGGGGTTGGTCGAGCAACCTTGGGGACGTCCTGAAAAATAGAGCTTGTTTTGAGCCTTCGCCAAGGCCTCGCGGTCGTTCCACTACCAGCGCGCCTCCTCGGTGCCCGTTGTGCAAAGCGAAAGAGGGAAATTGCACTCAGCCGTGTTTGATGGATGGCTGCACTTTAGTGCCGTCTTAAATAAAATCGTTGCGTTATGCATGATATCGCGTCACGTTTGCTGGTGCCGCAAAGGATTTGACAACTAGTCGGCGCGCACGGGCGTCCTATTTTGAGGGAATGCGATGTCAATTGAAGGTCGGCGCGCAATTATCGCTAGGGCATTCAACCGTGCCAAAGAGGTTGGGCTGCCCTGGAGGGATCCGCGCAATTCGAAAGTTGGTTGGAGGAGTGGACAAAAGGCGCCATTGACATCCCGATCCTTCGACGCAGGTACGTCGAACTGCCGCGAGCGCGGGACATTGCATGGCGAAACAGACACGTCTTGGTGGAGTAGACGTATTTGAAAGGTCGTCTGAGGAGGGGACATTAATGAGTGATCGCGCGATTGGCTACTTGGTGGCGGCAGAAGTGTGTGCGCTGTTCTGGATTGCCATTGGAATGTTGGTGCTTGGGAGTATTTAGCCGTCTTCCAACGCGAGCGATGGCCGGAGCGGTTTGCAGGAACACTGGGCTGATACCCCAGCGCAGGAAGACTGCGCGCAGAACGGTGGATACAACTGATCCCATCAGAATTCCGATCTTGACGTGATCCTGCACGCTTGGATCGCTGAACGCCAGCAGGCCGATGAAAAGGGACATTGTGAGGCCGATACCACACAGCAGAGCAACTCCGGTCATCTGACCCCAACTGGCCTTTGCAGGAAGATCGGCCCGGCCAAGCTCTACCAGGACTGCCACCGTTCCCGGAACGCCGACCAGCGTCGAGGAACTGACGGAGAGTGGTCGAATGCGGCCCTTGGAACATGTCGAAGACATGGGGTCGCGCTCCTTGTGAGAGGTTGATCGAAGTCTCCGTCGATTTCGGGGGAACCCGCAGCACACGCTATCAACTTGACCCTAGGGTAACTGCTACTCGATTTCCAGAGAATTAGACCCCCTCAAGACCCAAAATGATTAGGGTGCGGTACTGCCTGACCGCGTGCGCTTGGGATCTTGCCAAACGGGACTTTCGTCATGACGCATCATTCGATCACAAACGAGATCGGCAAGTTTTTCGAAGCATCGGATGTGCGCAGGAAAATCTCTAGCCGCTGACACGCGGCACGCAAAGGCGCGCATCGTTTGGGGGCGATCGCCTGCCCCGACCGCCAAATGCTCCAAGGCCCGAGGCCGTCTCTGCTTACTCGAGAATCTTGGGGACCAGGAAGAAGTTGCGCTCACTGAGCGGTGCATTCGCCACGATCTCTTCGGCATTATTGCCTTCGGTCACGACGTCCTGGCGCATTTTCATGGTTGTCGGCACAACCGAGGTCATCGGAGGGATACCTTGGACATCAACCTCCAAAAGTTGCTCGACAAAGGTCAGAATTTCGTTCAGCTCGCCGCACATTTTTTCAGCCTCGTCTTCGCTGAGTGCGAGGCGGGCAAGGCGGGCAATACGTCTAACGGTCGCGATATCTATCGACATAGTCTGCGTCCGATTTGATGGCTGACCCCGATCAGCTTGCCGTCAAGCGTCATCAGCGCTCCGCCTGAATTGCCGGGATTGATCGAGGCATCGGTTTGGATGAAGTCTTCATAGCCTTCGATATTGAGCCCGCTGCGTCCGAGCGCACTGACAATGCCCGAGGTGACCGTCTGGCCGAGTCCGAATGGGTTGCCCATGGCGACGACATAATCACCGACCTTGAGAGCATCGGAACCTCCGATCTGGATCGCGGTGAGGTTCTTCGCGTCGATCTGCAGCAGCGCAATGTCGGTCTCCTTGTCGCTGCCGATCAGTTTTGCGAGCAGCTGCCGGCCATCGGCGGTCTCCTGGAGCGCAAGTTCGCTGTCATTTATGCCCGGCAGATCGAGCCTTAGCTTCGCACCACGGTTGAGGGCGCGGCAGCGCGCGGCTGCCGTAACAGCTAGCGCGAACTTGTTTGGCAGGATCCTCCGGCAATCGAAGCCGACATGTGGGTCCATGGGCGCACCTCACGCGGCTTTTCGACCGACCATACTATCGTCCCGCCTGTTCGCGGTTTCTCGGTCGAGCGCGAGCAGCGCCTCCTCGATCTCATGAAGGCGCGAGGACCGGTTGTTCTCCGGCGTGCCTTCGTTCATCGCGTGACTGGCTAGATATTCTGTCCAGGCCCAGTTCATCAGGATCGAACGCTTCGCTTCAAGGGACAGCGTTAGATCGCGGGCGACGCCTATCAGAAGTGACCACATCGACGGGCCGCAGGCATCGTCCTGGTTCGCCTTCCCATCCAGTGCCCGCCTATAGTTTTGCTGAAGCGCGGCAAGGCCAAGCCCCTCCAGTGTCGCATCAGCGAAGGCATCAGACGGTTGGTGCGACCGCTGGCCGATGCCTTGCTTTATCTGTGCAGCCGCTTTGCTTGGCTGGCGTTGCACCACGTAGGTAAGTCCCTGCCGCTCGGCATAGTGGATGGCGGATTCGAGCGTGAGGAATTTCAGCTTCACCTGGGTAAGCGTGTCGGCACTTCCCGTGTAGCCCATCAAAGGTTCGATGAATGGCGCGCTGCGGCGGTCGAAAACAAGCCGCCAGCCCTTCGTCCGCGCGGTCCCTGATGTTGTCACCGAGCGCGACGGTTTGAAGATCCGGGCAACGGCATTGTCGGGAAAACGTGAGTGCCCGAAACAAGGATGGCTCCACCGGTTGTCGTTCGAGACGCGCAAACCGGAAGCCGTTGCTATTCTCTCGTTATGTGTGTGTCTGACAGTCTCCATCATTTGTCCTCCCCATGTTGGCGAAGGATGCGCGGCCGCCGCCAGGTGGCCGGCGCCGCGCATTCGTCTCGATCAGCTCTTGATGGCGATGCGCTTGACCTGCGACTGCGCCTTCTCGGTCTTCGGCAAGGTGACAGTCAGCACGCCGTTCCTGAAGGTGGCGTCGACTTGGTCTTCCTTGACCTCGACACCGAGCGGAATGCGGCGCTCGAAGCGGCCGTAGTAGCGCTCGGAGAACTGCCGATCCTTATCCTCGCTCTCGGAGCGCTTTTCGCCCTTCAGCGTCAGCACGCCATCATTGAGCAGGACCTCGATGTCCTTCTCTTCAAGGCCGGGGACTTCGGCGGTCACCTTGATCTCCTTGTCGGCGTCGGAGATCTCGACACTCGGCCAGCCGCCCCTGAACGTGGCGCTGTTGCCGAAGGAAGGCAGGCCGGAGCCAAAGCCGCGGAAGACATCATCGAACAGACGGTTCACCTCGCGATGAAGCGACAGGAAGGGATCACGGTCGTCATCGCGCAAGAGACTTGGAACCTGGTTGCCATTGTTGCGGCCCCAGGGAATCAGATCACGAACACTCATGTTTCTTCTCCTTTCTGTTGGGTCGGTTGGCGAAGCTTTCCTCCCGGCTCCGGACCATGTCCGGTGCCTTGTTTGCGCTCTGCTGGGGAAGGCTTAAGCCGCCTGCTGCTTGGCCTCGATCTGCTTGGTCTCGGCCTTCGGCATTATCTGGCCCGTTCGGATCTCGATCTGGCGCGGCTTCATCTCTTCGGGGATTTCGCGCTTGAGATCGATGGTCAGCAAACCGTTGACGAGACCCGCACTCACGACCCTGACATGGTCGGCTAGTTCGAAGCGACGCTGGAACGAACCGCTGGCGATGCCGCGATGCAGATATTGGAGGTCATCGCCGCTTGCCTTCTGTCCCGAGACGATGAGCATGTTCTGCTCTTGGGTCATCGCCAGTTCGTCCTTTGAGAAGCCCGCCACTGCCATGACAATGCGGTAATCATTCTCGCCAGCTTTGACGATATCGTAAGGCGGCCAACTGTCGCTCGTCTCGGCGCGGCTTGCAGCCTCGAGCGCGTTCAACATCCGGTCGAAGCCGATGCTCGACCGGAATAGGGGGGAGAAATCGAGGTTTGTCCTCATAGCCATATCCTCCTTATAAGCAACATGGATACAAGGAGACGCCAAGAGCGACCGGCGTCTCCTGGACCTTATGTCGATCCCCATTGGGCAATCGACTAATATTGATATAATTCAGGGAGTTAATGTTTCAAGGGGAGTGGATTTTCTCGGTGGAAAAATTGAATTTTTCCGAGGCGCCACCATATTTGAGCCGAGGTATAGAAAGGGAGCAGTGGCTATGCCCATGACTTCAGACCACGTCATTGCCGTCCTTGGGCCTGCCGACGAAACGCTGGTGGCCGAGGTCATCGCGACAGGTGCTACGCAGGCTGAGCTTGCCGAGGCATTTGCGTGGGCCAGCAACGACGAAGCCTTGTTGGGTGAAGGCCGGCATCTGCCGACAGGCAAGGTTGCCGCGCTCGTTGATCTGCTGTCTGCCGACCAGGAAGAGCAGGACAAATAGCATGGTTGGGACTTGACCGCCGGAGCGGTCGATCCAACCGGTCATGCCGTCGTGAGTACGCGGATATCGCCCTTGCGATCGATCACGTCCACCACGACATTGCGACCGGAGCGTCGAATGGCAATATCGGCCGAACCATTGCCGATCAGCAGGTGCCGCAACGTGACCTCGTCGAGGAAGCTCGGAAGCCGCGGTTCGTTCAAACTGATCTGCAAGGCGTTCGGATCGAACTCGAGACCGAGGCACGATCGCAACAACGACAAAGGCGTTGCCGCCGCCCATGCCTGCGGCGAGCAGGCGACCGGATAGAAGGTCGGTCCCTGCGGGCGCCTGCGCGGCAGGCCGCAGAAGAGTTCGGGAAGCCGCCGCAAGTCGATATAGGTCGAAGCGGCAAATAGTCCCTCGAAGATCCGCGCGGCTTCAGCCCGATAGCCATAGCGAGCAAGACCGCTGGCGATCAGAGCATTGTCATGCGGCCAGATCGAGCCGTTGTGGTAGCTCATGGGATTGTAGCGCGCCTCTGTGGAGGCAATAGTGCGGATGCCCCAGCCACAGAACGATGAGGCACTCATCAAAGTAAGGGTGAGCTGTGCGGCCCGTTCGGGATAGGCGATGCCGGTGTACAGGGCATGGCCGGCATTGGAGGAGCGGACCCTGCAGGGTCGCTTGTCCCCGTCGAGCGCCAGCACGTATGTGCCAAGTTCCTCGTCGAAGAAGCTCGTATCGAAGGCGCGACGCAGGCCCTCCGCCCGCGCTAAGAAGCCGGCGGCCCGTTCCGGCCGGCCGAGGACGAGAAAGATCTCGGCCGCCGCATGCCAGGCGCCATAGACATAGGCCTGAACTTCGGCGATCGCGATCGGACCCTTGGCCAGCGTACCGTCCGCGTGGAAAATGGAGTCGTGGCTGTCCTTCCATGCCTGGTTAACCAACCCTTCTTCCGTCTGCCGCCCATATTCAATGAAGCCGTCGCCGTCGCGATCGCCATGGTCGTCAATCCATGTCAGTGCGGCTTCGATATGCGGCTGGAGACGGTCGATGGTTAAAAGATCACCAGTTCGTCTGAGATATTCGCCGGCCAGCATCACGAACAAAGGCGTCGAATCGATGCTGCCATAGTAGCGGCGAAAAGGAACCTCGCCGAGCTCGGCCATTTCGCCACAGCGCACCTCGTGCAGGATCTTGCCGGGTTCCGCATCCGCGACTGGATCGATCTCCGCTGCCTGGTTGGCTGCCAAGTGGCCAAGAACTCCGCGGGCGACCTCCGGGTCCAGCCAGAGCGTCTCCAGCGCCGTAATCAGAGCATCGCGCCCGAAGACCGTGCTGAACCAGGGAATGCCGGCATAGGGATAGGGGCCTTCCGGCTTGTCGGTCATCAGCATGTAGAGGTCGGAGATGCTGCGTCGGGCGACTTCGTTGAAGATTTCGTTCGACGTTGCGATCGAGGCGGCGCGCGACGAAGAAGCGCGCAGGGCTCTGCGTGAATCCCGCAGGGCATGGAAAAACGAACGGTGGCCGGGTTTTCGAGGTTCCCTCTGGTCACAGCCGATTTCTATGAACAAAGAGCGGCTCTCATGCGGGGCCAAATGGAGATCATAAATGACATGGTCGGTGCCAAGTTCGTCCGGCTGCGGATCGAAGGAAAGCCGCGTCGATCGACCTCGGTTGTCGAGGCCGATATAGCAGAGAGAGACACAATCCTGCCCGATGACAGGGGAAAGATGGCGCCCTCCTTTCGCCCTGACCGTTCCGCGAACTTCGAACAGATCGGCGAAATCTGCTCCGAAAGCAATCTCGATACGAATAAGCTGCGGCCGGTCGTCAAAATTCCTTATCGATAGTCGCTCGTAGCAGTGAGCATTCCAGAGGAAGCGAGACCTGCGCAGGTGGATGAGGTCGTGGCCGAGGACAAGCCGTTCCTTGTCGTCGAAGAGGTCGGGATTGGTGAGATCGCAGGTGAGCGTCGCGTTGTCGTCGCGCAGTGCCGACGACAACAGCATCGGCCGCTTGCCGTTGATCGTCAGGGAGAGATGCGAGAGATATCGGGTATCGCAATGAAACAGGCCTTCCGGGCTGCCTGACCCGGAAACTGCGTCGCCATTGTGATCAAAGACGGCGAAGGTATCGCCGTGCTTGAGAGTGCGCGGCCGGCGCTCTTGCAGCGATGTGGTAGCCGGAATGAAAAATTGCGCGACCGGTGCCGCCGGGCCGGCCGATGCGGGCGCTGGACTGTTGCCTGCGGAAGCGATCGACATTGCTCCTCCTGAAGTCTCAGGCGACCACCTGCAGGTCGAGTGGCTGCCCATTCGACCGGCGAAGTGGAGCGGCTTTGGTACGGACGCCGGGTAGGTTGCGGTAGAGGTCGAGGTAGTCGCGCGCCATCCGTTCCGCGGTGAAGCGCTTCTCGAATGTGGCCCGCACTCTGCGGCGATCAATCCGAAGCGCCCATTCGACGTTCTCGGCCGCCTCGGTGACGCTGTCGACCATAAGGCCGGACACGCCGTTGTCGATCACCTCCGGAACCGAGCCGCAGCCGAAGGCGATGACCGGGGTGCCGCAAGCCATTGCCTCGATCATCACCAGTCCGAACGGCTCCGGCCAATCGATCGGAAAAAGCAAGGCTCCAGCATTTCCAAGGAACGCTGCTTTCTGATGCTCATTGATCTCGCCGAGGAACTCGACATTGGAATGACGTTTCACCATCGGCTCGACGACCGTTTCCCAGTAGGCCCGGTCGGCATTGTCGATCTTGGCGGCGATCTTCAGCTGCATGCCGACTTTTGCCGCGATCTCTATGGCGCGATCGGGTCGCTTTTCTGGCGAAATGCGCCCGAGAAACGCGAGGTAATTGCCCTTTGGTTTTTCCGTGAAGGGCAGCAGATCGGCGGGTAGACCGTGGTAAACCGTCCCCGCCCAGTTGACCGGTGGCATAGGCCGGCGCTGGTCATTGGAGATCGATACGAGCGGAATATCTGCGAAGGCCTGGTAGAAGGGCTTGAGATCCGGCAGATCGAGACGGCCGTGCAAGGTCGTCAACGTGCGGTCGGCAAAATCCCGGATCAGCGGGAAATGCAATAGATCGATGTGGAAATGCAGCACGTCGAACTCATGGGCGCGGCGGCGAATTTCCTCAAGCATCACGACCTGATGCGGCAGGTGGTCCTTGATCGCCGGGTTGAGCCGCAGCGCAAGGTCGCAGCAGGGCACCAGTCTTGCATCTGTGACGGAGTCGCCACTGGCAAAGAGCGTGACGTCATGGCCCTGTGCAACAAGCTCTTCGGTGAGATAGAAGACAATCCGCTCCGTTCCTCCATAGAGTTTGGGCGGAACGCTTTCGGCGAGCGGTGCGATCTGAGCGATCTTCATCGGCAAAACCTCCTCAAGTGAGCAAAGAATCGTCGGTAAAAATCTTCTCCGCGTCCGAAACAGGCACGCGGCGGTCAGAGGGAATGGCTAGATCTCGAATGGTTGCTTGCGACGCCCTCCTTTCCAGTAGCTGCACAGGCCGAAGCCGCCGCCAGATCGGTGCGACAGGGGTCTGCGGCGGCGGCTTTTGCTGTCATTAAAGAAAACCATAGGCTTCTGCGTCGACGTGCTTTGATCGTCATCATCGAGGGCCTTCAAGGCCGCAAGAACCTCATCATAGGCGACGATCCGTTGCGTACCCGGATAACTTCGCCAGGCCGGCATGGATTCGATTGCACATATATCGGACGCCCATGAGGCCAGAATGGCCCGCTTCTCGTCCTTGCTGATATTGCCCGCCATCAGCACGTCGCGGGGATGATCGAAATGCATTTCCGGGTGCAACAGATGAGCGGCGCTGGTCGCGGCTACGGCATCGTGCTGGGATTTAATATTGTTGCTGTCCTTTCTCATCTCCTGGCTCCATGGATAAATAGATGGCACCTGGATTCCTTTTTTCGCGGCTCAGTAAGATGCGCCGCGATCATCATGAGTTCTCGGTATCTCGGCTACTCTTATCGCCTCTGACAAAAGTGTGTCGCGGTCTCGCACGCCCTTATTGTATAATCTGGCGACCGTTATCGTCAGCGTTCCGATAGCGGTTGGATTGTCCGCTATGCCCGTCATCCGGACAATCTCCCTAAGGACACCTGCGCATAGACGTGCATCTTCTTTTGACGGCAAGCTCATGTTTTACTCCGCAGGTGGCTCGCCCCCTCGAACAGGGGCGAGCCAGAATGATCGTTTAGAAATCCATGCCGGCGCCGGCGGGGATCGCCGGAGCGGCTTCCTTCTTGGGCTTTTCGGCGATCATGGCCTCCGTCGTTACCAGCAGGCCGGCAACGGAGGCTGCATCCTGAAGCGCGGTGCGCACGACCTTGGCCGGATCGATAACGCCCTGCGCATAGAGATCGCCATACTCTCCGGTCTGGGCATTCCAGCCGTAGGAGAAGTCGGACTTTTCGCGCAGCTTGCCGACGATGATCGAACCTTCGGCGCCGGAATTCTCGGCGATCTGACGGACAGGTGCCTCGATTGCGCGACGGACGATCTCGACGCCGACCCGCTGATCCCGGTTGGCCGTGTTGAGATTGTCGAGCGCTTTGACGGCCCGCAGCAGCGCGACGCCGCCACCCGGTAGAATGCCTTCCTCGACGGCCGCACGGGTGGCATGCAGCGCATCGTCGACGCGGTCCTTCTTTTCCTTCACTTCGACTTCCGTCAAACCGCCGACGCGGATGACGGCAACGCCGCCGGCGAGCTTGGCGAGGCGTTCCTGCAGTTTCTCGCGGTCATAATCGGAGGTGGTTTCCTCGATCTGCGCGCGGATCTGGGCAACGCGGCCGTCGATCTCGGCCTTGGAGCCGACGCCATCGATGATCGTGGTGTTTTCCTTCTCGATCGCGATCTTCTTGGCACGGCCAAGCATGTTCAGCGTCACGTTCTCCAGCTTGACACCGAGGTCTTCGGAAATGACAGTGCCGCCTGTCAAAATAGCGATGTCTTCCAGCATGGCCTTGCGGCGGTCACCGAAGCCCGGAGCCTTGACGGCAGCGATCTTCAGG
The DNA here is from genome assembly GCF_014197575.1 of Rhizobium sp. BK538. Taxonomy (NCBI): domain Bacteria; kingdom Pseudomonadati; phylum Pseudomonadota; class Alphaproteobacteria; order Hyphomicrobiales; family Rhizobiaceae; genus Rhizobium; species Rhizobium sp. BK538. The sequence continues at coordinate 200,720 of NZ_JACIFT010000004.1, read as the reverse complement.
CCGCCACGCAGCTTGTTGACGACGAGCGTGGCGAGAGCCTCGCCTTCGACGTCTTCGGCAATGATAAGGAGCGGCTTGCCGGACTGCACGACGGCTTCGAGAACCGGTAGCATCGATTGCAGGTTCGAAAGCTTCTTCTCGTGGATGAGGATATAAGGATCCTCGAACTCGACGCGCATCTTCTCGGCATTGGTGACGAAGTAAGGGCTGAGGTAGCCGCGGTCGAACTGCATGCCTTCGACGACTTGGAGTTCGGTTTCGGCCGTCTTGGCTTCCTCGACGGTGATGACGCCCTCGTTGCCAACCTTTTCCATTGCCTCGGCAAGGTAACGGCCGATCTCTTCGTCGCCATTGGCCGAAATCGTGCCGACCTGGGCGATCTCCGAATTGTGGGAGATCTTGCGCGCGTTGGTCTTCAGTTCGTTGACCACGGCGTCGACGGCAAGGTCGATGCCGCGCTTCAGGTCCATCGGGTTCATGCCGGACGCCACCGCCTTGGCGCCTTCCTTGACGATCGCCTGGGCGAGAACGGTCGCGGTGGTCGTGCCGTCGCCGGCGCGATCATTGGTCTTGGAGGCGACTTCGCGCAGCATCTGGGCGCCCATGTTCTCGAACTTGTCTTCCAGTTCGATTTCCTTGGCGACCGAAACGCCGTCCTTGGTTATGCGCGGTGCGCCGAAGGACTTGTCGATAACGACGTTGCGGCCTTTCGGGCCAAGCGTCACCTTCACAGCATTGGCAAGCACATCGACCCCACGCAGCATGCGTTCACGGGCATCGGTGTGGAACTTGACTTCTTTCGCAGCCATTTCTTTAACTCCTCAATAGGCAGCTAATTTAACTGATCGGTCGGCCTTCAGGCGGCCTGCTTCTGCTCTGCCGGGGCTTCGATGATGCCCATGACATCGCTTTCTTTCATGATCAGCAGGTCTTCGCCGTTGATCTTGATCTCGGTGCCGGACCATTTGCCGAACAGGATGCGATCGCCAGCCTTGACGTCGAGCGGCTGGACCTGGCCGGCATCGTTACGCGCGCCGGGTCCGACGGCGATGACCTCGCCTTCCTGCGGTTTTTCCTTAGCGGTATCGGGAATGATGATTCCGCCCTTGGTTTTCTCTTCGGACTCAACCCGGCGGACAAGAATGCGATCATGAAGCGGTCGGAACGACATGTTTTCCTCCGATGGACAAACAATGATGACGTTGTTCCCCTGGCCGGACCGGATGACCAGTCCGGGTGGGTGCAAAACCTCAGTCGAGCGTTTTGCGCAAAATGATCTGGTTTGGCGGTTTTTTGATTTCAAGAGGTCAAAACAAAAAAATCAGCACTCCTCGGAGGCGGCTGCTAACTTTCTGGAAAGAAACAAGAACCTGGCCTCGAGCGTCTAAAAATTCGTTGATGGCCGCAAAAAATTACGCCACGTTCAGGCTGTCACGAAACGGAGATGAAGCATGCGATTTTCATCGGATCTGGAGCGTCAGCTCAACGGTTATGGCCTTACCACCGCGCATATCCTCTACCGCATTCCCGATTTCGAATCCGTCCTTCAGACTTATGTCTGGCAGGATTACGATCTGGCTCCCGATTTCCCTGAGATGCAGAAGTTCCTCAATTACTGGCAGGCCAACCTCGACGGGCCGCTGCATTCCGTCCGCTATACGCATCAGCGCCTGATCGGACCGAACGAATGGTGCCGCGTCGAAGGCGAGTTCAAGCTGCACTGAGACTTGAATCCGGATTTTTCGTTTCCTGGTTCTTTTTCCGACCGAGGCTTGATGAGCTCGGCAGCACGTCATCCCGGTCTCCGTTTGACGATGTCAAAAGCGAGTCGGGATCGCGCAAGCCAGTTGCTCCCAGCGCTGCAAAATAGAATTGAGTGGCAAAGCCTCGAAGCATCGGAGCACCAGAGATGGCCTGAAGACGAGATCGCTGATTGTGCCGTTGAAGGGTAAGCGTTGTTTTTCTGCGCAGCCCACGTTTGATTGCCGGCTTTGAATTCCGCAGTTGGACCGACGGCGGCAATCTGCGCCCGCCTGTTGTGAAAGCCTGCGCGATATACAGAATATAGCTGCAGGTTAGGAGCTCGATCGAGTGGTTCGCTAGGACTGAAGACACCCAAATTTTTCTCAGGCGCAGCCCTTGAATCCGAAATTCTCAAAAACCAAATCGATAGCTGCCAGCCGCTGAGGATAGGGCTGGCCTTGCTGGAAGCGCCATCTTTCGGCGCTCCGTACCCATGTTGCTTCAAGGAGGATATGGCTATGGCAACATCCTACGACTATGCACCGCTGTTCCGATCCAGCGTCGGTTTCGATCGGGTCTTCAATCTCCTCGAAAATGCTCAGCGCGCCCGCTCGATCAGCGACTGGCCGCCCTATGACATTGTCAAGACCGGCGATGACAGCTATCGGATTTCGATAGCGGTGGCAGGTTTCGCTCAAGACGATCTCGACATCACATTCCAGTCCAACCTTCTGATCGTGGCCGGCAAGAAGCAGGAGGCGGCTGCCGAAGCCTACCTTCATCGCGGCATAGCCGGCCGGCCGTTCGAACACCGGTTCGAGCTCGCCGACCATGTTAGGGTGAACGGAGCGGATCTAAAGAACGGTCTCCTGTCCGTGGATCTCGTTCGTGAGGTTCCCGAGGAAATGAAGCCGCGGAAAATCGCCATCGAGACTGCGCCGACTGTTGAGCCGTCGGCTCCTTGCGCGCAGATCGACGCGCAGAAGGCCGCTTAAGCAGAACCCATCAAGGAGGGCGTCGCGGCGGCGGCGCCCGTCAACATCGCGGGTTGGGAAGGAGAGCGTAATGAAACCCGATATGTTCAAAGAGCCAGTTTCTATTCTTGTCGGCCTCGGCTTTCCGGCGGAGGTTCGCAGCGTGATGGACGCCTACCGGCATCTCGTCGAGTGGCCGGCGGCGCTCAGAGATAACGCGCACTCAGTTGCGCTTAAGGCGTGTGGAGCTGCGCTGCGCGGTGAAATCGAAGCGGAGACCGCCCGCGGCCTATTTGCCGCCTTTGCGGAGAAACACGAGCTGCTGGCTCCGGAAACCAACGTCAACGTTGCGTCTCGCCTGCGACGGGACAGGGATCCGCACGTACGCTGAGGTAAATCCGATGATGGACAACATGTTGGAGCAGGCTGCCAGCAATGCCATGACGATCGGGCAAACAGTTCTAGCGCCGCAAGGGCTGCTGTTTCGACGGCCAATCGATGTGGTAAGGGCGCCAGCACTTTCTGCCTGTCGACGATAAGCGAACGATCCTCGCGGCATGGGCTTCGGACTTTTATGCGATCGATTCGACCGATCGCCATGAAGAGTTTTAACCCGCCGCGAAACAGATCAAGCACGATCGCGCTCCCGGCACTCGTTAAGGCGGCCGCGCGTTTCGCCACGGTCGCGACGGTTCAACGGAGTGAGGATGTTCTTCGAGTTTATCGGTGCGAGTGCGCATTGGGGTAAATCTCCACTGTGCCGCCAGCCTAAGGCTTCCAGCGGCGATGGGCGTCGGTCGCGACATCGTGCTCGATCCACCGCGGGACGCGGATACAAGCGATCCGTTCCTCTCGATCGCGGTCGAGATACGGCCGCACGTGTTCAAACAGATGATCCGTCACGGGCTACCAGTCCTCCACCGGTAGCCGACGCTTCGGGCGTGCCGGATGTTCGGTGGGATCCGGTGCTTGTGGCCCCATGGCTTCGTACGGCTTTGCGGCCGGGGCAGCGTGCGCGTTGCGCACTGCGCACACGCAGCTGACGCTTTGTGGGTTTCGCGGCTGCCGCAATTGCCGTGATCTCACGCCGTATGACGTTTGTCGGTTTGAAATCACAAACTAAAAGCCACAGAGGTTGACAACGTCGAAGCCGGAGAGCCAGTCCTGCGCAGCAACGCTAGGGCCTCCAATGAATGGGTAGCCAAAACCGAGCAGGAACGAACCCGTCCCTGGTGGTTGACGCCTTCTATGGCGGAGAACGTCAAACCTTGCGACGATAAGACCGGACGAACGTACGTCATTTCTCACTTCGCACCTGCGGTAATTGTCATACGATTTAAAACGCTAAATAATGACAAAAATCAGTTGCTTGCTCGAATTTTCTCGACTACGTTTTTGCAGAAGAGTTCCGAAATATAGGTCCTTGCCGACGATACTCAGCCGTGGTTTGACCCCGCTTGAGGGAGGATGGTGACGTTGTTTGTCCGACTTCGTTTCTTCGCAATGGTGCAGCGAGCGCCTGATCTCGTCTTGATCCGATACCGACCTACGACGGCAATCTGACGCGTCGTAAATCCGTTATCCACTTTTCTAAGATGGTGCTCCCGTGTGGCGTGCCCGAGGTTTGTCATGCAAAAGCAAGCTGTCGTATTTAACGGTCAGGAAGTTGGGATCGCGGTTCCTGTCGAGAACCGCCTCAAGTTCATCGCTGTCCGGTTCAATGTCATCGGCCTGGACAACAGGCTCTTCGACACGGTTACCGAAATCCGGCGCGCGATTATAGAGCACCTGGCGTCTGATGAGCGACGTGCGATCACTTCGCACTGAATGCCGAAACGCTTTGCGCTATCAGCAGGGGACTTTGAGCTCCAATAGGCGGCCAATAACTCCTGTTTGCCAAACAGGCCCAACCAGGGAGAGATATAGTGGCACTTGACTTGTTTGATGCGCCGATTTTTGCGCAGCGTAAGCACTTTATCCAGGAAATCGCGGGCCTGGACGACGTGTTCGATTTTCTCGATGAATGGCCGACCAGCAAGCGAGATTTGACCTACGAAACGGTCGTGAAAGTTGTCCGGGAAGCCGCCTGCAGGGAACGCCCAATCGCCGTCGCGAAAGAGCGTTTCAGGCAATTTCTGAAGAGCCACGAGCAGTTTGTCAGCGTCGAAGATGTGCCTGCGCGTTTCCAGCAGTTGTCCGATGGCAATCTCGGCGGTACTTGAACTGACAGATCGCGGTCGTCGCCTCTGCTTACGTCCCTCTTCTTTGTACGATATCGAACGGGACCGTAAGTGTAGTGCTCACGCAACGAACGTTTACAGCCCGAAGCTCCGGCTTGCGAGCCCATGCACGGGTGGGGTGCCCAGCCGCGCGGTGCCTGCCGGCAAGAACCTGAAGCCTTGCAGACGGGGCGAGACCTAATTCATCTGACCTGCGCCGTTCTGGCCAGCCATTGCTGGCCGGACAAACTCCGCGGCTAGGCAAGGGATGGTGTTCAGCGAGTTCCAAAGGTCGCTCTGTAGATTGTTGGGTTCCGAGCAGGCGCGCCGTCGTTCGTGCCAATTTTCTACACTGCGCGAGCTTGTTAATTGGATATTCAGCATGTCTACAGGCGCGTTAAGCGCAGTCTCAGCGCTCGCTGTAAGTCCATGGTTGAGTGAGTCTTCAACCAATCTATCGGTCGTGAGCACGTGAACCCACCTTTTGATGAGACCGCCCTGGGAAGGGAGTTTGATCTTTTCGCAGCTGAATTGACCATGCTGCCAAGGTCACCGGAGATCACTGCGTTGGAACTCCGCTTTGCCCTGTTGCGAGAAGCTGTGGCAATGCGTCTTGCAGAACCGAACCGAATAACCGTTGAGTTGCCTTCATCGCTATTTGACGCCTAGAATCCTTGTCGGATCACACTTTGGCGTATGGTGGTCCTGCCCCTTCGGTGGTCTTAACAATTCATTCGACGATGATGTTCATCGATTATCTACAGACGGTGGAATGAAGAGTGGAAAGCAAGCTGCCTGAACCAGTCGATCTGGCTGCGGACTTGGAGTTCTTCAAGCTGTTGACCGATAGCTTTCACCGGCTCGTCGGCAAGGCGCTTGTTCAACCGGGGCAGGGCCCCGACTGGCTCTATCGTGAAGCGCTTTTTGTCGTTCTGGTCCACAATACGGATCCTGATCCGCGCTTCATTTATGCCAATATCGCCGCCCAGACGCGCTTCGAATATACGTGGGATGAGTTCACGAAGCTGCCGTCGCGCTTGTCTGCCGAGGCTCCGGATCGAAAAGAACGGCAATTGCTTCTCGATGCCGTCGAACGTCAAGGCTATGTCGCGGACTACCGGGGCTTGCGCGTCACCAAGTCTGGAAAACACTTCTGGATGGAGAATGGAATTGTCTGGCAGTTGCTTGATGAGCGCGGCAGGTCGCGAGGCCAAGCAGCAGCTTTTTCCAACTGGACCGATGTCTAATCGGCTTCACTGCGCCGCCATCGCGACAATGGCTTGCACAGCTGTGCAATTTATCGCTGAGATCGCCCCGCTGTCATGACTCTGTTACGCTTAAGGCGTAGCACGGCCTTCTACATCCGAGCCAATGGAGAGGGCTATGAACAGACGCGATTTCCTTGTCACCACCACCGCAGCCGCGGGCATGCTGATGCTGCCACGCCTTGCATCGGCCGCGACAACGACGATCGATCTCTACAGCGGATCGGACGCGAACATTATCGATTTCTGGAATAACATCGTTCGCCCGGCTTTCGAAAAGGCTCATCCGGATCTGGTCGTGAAGATCACCGACGCCGGTGACAACACTGGCTTGCGCGCGATTGCAGACCGCGCCCTTGCGGCGCTAAAGACGAAGACGGATCCGCAAGCCGATATCTTTGAGCATTTTGATCCTCGCCTTCCACCAGCTGGCGCGGAGGCCGGTCTATGGGTGGAGTTCTCCGCGCAGAACATCGAAGGGTTTGACCACGTCAACCCGTTGGCGGTCGACAGCAAGTATTCTCTCCCTTATCGCGGATCGCAGGTGCTGCTCGCCTATGACAAGACCAAGCTCGATCCGAAGGATGCTCCGAAGAGCTGGGAGCAACTCTCGGCGTGGATCAAGGCCAATCCGGGCCAGTTCATCTACAACCGCCCCGATAAGGGCGGTTCCGGCGGAAACTTCGTGCGCCGCGCAATTCATGAAGCCAACGGCAGTGACCCGAAGAAGTTCACGATCGACAACTTCACAGCCGACTACGCCAACCAGACGTTGACGCCAGCCTGGGCGCTTCTTAACGATCTGGCGCCGTCGCTTTACGAAAAGGGCGCCTATACGGCCGGAAACACGCAGTCGATCCAGCTTCTTGCGCAAGGCGTCGTAACAATGACGCCAGTCTGGTCCGACCAGGTGTTGCAAGCGATTTTTCAGGGCGTGCTGCCGGAAACGACTGGCCTCGTCCAGCTGGGTGACCTGGCGCTCTGCGGTGGCTTTTCTCGCATGGCGATATTTTCGAATGGCGCCAACAAAGACGCAGCGATGAAGCTTGCGGCCTTCCTGCTGACCAAGGAGATGCAGGAAGCGATCATCACCGAAATCGGCGGCTTCCCCGGCGTCTCCTGGGATCACATTTCGGATGAGCTGCGCCAGAAGTATGCGGACGTCATTCCGGCGACGATCCCCACCTTCCCGGCTGGTGACTGGGAAACCACCATCAACGACGGCTGGTATCGCAACGTCGCGCCGGGCATCAGCCGCACCTGATGCGCAGGTCCATGACACTTCCGCCGCTGGCGCGGCTTTCCGCGCCGGCGAGTGGGCAGGGCTGGGTGGGGCTTCCGTTGGTTGCCCTGCCTGTGCTTCTTCTGGCTTGGTTGATCCTTTACCCGATCCTGTCGGCGGTGGCGAGCACGGTCTTCGTCGCCCAACCGGACGGAGCATCGGTGCTTTCGTTGGCCTCCTACCGCTTCTTCTTCAGCGACCAGTACAGTCGTGCCAATCTTTGGATCACGCTTTGGACGACGCTGGTTTGCGGCGTTCTGCTGCTGGCCATCGGTCTGCCGATCGCGCTCTACCTTCGCTTTTCTCGTGGGCCGCTCTGCGCCTATGTGCAAGGGCTCGCCATCTTCCCGATGTTCGTGCCGTCGATCATCCTGTCCTACGCGCTCATCCGCACCATTGGTCCAAACGGCGCCGTCGACGTGCTGCTGAATGCGGTCGGATTACCAAAGCTGCCATCCCCCTATCTGACGCCATGGGGACCGGTCATTGGGCTCGTCTGGGACAACCTGCCGCTCACGGTCCTGATGCTCACGGCGGGGTTGGGCAATATTCCGAAGAGCTCAATCGAGGCAGCGCGCGATGTCGGTGCTTCGCCACTACGCGTCTTCTTGTCGATCATCATGCCGCGAATGGGCAATTCGCTGCTCGTCACGACCTCTTTTGCGATCCTCGGTATCTTCTCTTCCTTCACGCTCCCTTATCTTCTCGGGCCGGCTTCACCAGAGATGATGGGTCCCTTCATGCAGCGGACGTTCTCGGACATGAACGACCCCGTCAACGCCCTGACGCAAGCGGTTATCGCTTTCGGCTTTTGCCTCCTATTCGGGATCTTCTACGTGCGCTCTATCGCCCGAAACAGGGGAGGCGTGTGATGAAGCCTGTAAGGCTTGCCGTCGCGGAGGCGGATTGGATCGGCGCCTTGCTGGCATTGCTGTTGACGCTGTTTATCGCTTTGCCGCTCATTGTTGTCGGAACCTGGGCCTTCAGCGAAGTCTGGCGCTACCCCTTCGTGATCCCGCAACAATTCGGACTTCGCTACTGGTCGCTGACATTGTCGCGAACCGATGTCTGGGAGGCCCTTTTCCTCAGCCTGCGCTTGGCAACCACTGTGACAATTCTTTCCGCCGTCATTTGTCTTCCCGCCGCCTATGCCTTCGCGCGCATGAAGTTTCCGGGCAGGAATGTCCTTTTTCTGTCGTTCCTCGCCTCGCATGCATTTCCGAAATTCGGGCTCTTGGTCGCAATTGCTGGCATCTTTTTGCAAATCGGGCTGATCAGCACGTTCTGGGGCGTCGTCCTCATCCAGCTGGTAGGAACCTTGATGCTGATGATCTGGATTCCGGTCGCTGCCTTCCAAAACGTCGATCGCCGGATGGAGGAGGCCGCGCGCGATGCCGGGGCCGCCCCTTTGCGCGTCTTCTGGTCGATTACGCTGCCGCAAGCGGCGCCGACGATTGTAGCGGCCGTCTTGCTGACTTTTGTCGGGACGTTCTACGAAACAGAGGGGGCATGGCTGATCGGAGCGCCGGAAATCCGAACGATGCCGGTGCTGATGGTCACCTTCATCAACAATCAGATCGTCGTTCAATACGGCGCCGTGCTCTCAGTGATGCTGTGGGTTCCCTCTTTTGTCGCGCTCATGTTTGCTCGCAGGGTGGTCGGCACAGGAACCTTCGCAAAGGGGTTGGGGGCATGAGGCTCATTGCGGCGAATGAAGCCAGGAAGGGATTCACATGGCACGCTTGACCATAAAGGGCGTCTCGAAGAGCTTCGGCGCCTCCCATGCCGTTCGCGATGTCTCGCTCGATGTCGAAGACGGCGAACTGGTCTGCCTGCTTGGTCCTTCCGGCTCGGGCAAGTCGACGTTGTTGCGCATGATTGGCGGCTTCGAAGCGCCGACTGCGGGAAGCATCCTGATCGATGCAAAGGATGTTACGTCAATGCCGCCGGAAAAGCGGCCGACAGGGATGGTGTTCCAGAGCCATGCGCTGTGGACGCACATGGACGTCTTCAACAACATTGCGTTCGGTCTCAAGCTTCGCCGCCTGCCGAGAGCAGAGATCCGGGAACGCGCCGAACAGGCGCTGGCGCTCGTCGGCCTTGCCGACTACGGCAAACGCATGACCACGCAGCTGTCTGGTGGTCAGCAGCAACGTGTAGCGCTTGCCCGCTCGCTTGTCCTCGAACCCAAGATCCTTCTGCTCGACGAACCCTTCGCAAGCCTCGACCAGCACTTGCGCGAGCGGTTGCGCGAGGAGGTGCGTGATATCCAGCAACGGCTTGGCATTACCACGCTCTTCGTCACGCACGGGCAGGACGAGGCGCTGGCGCTTGCTGACCGGATCGTCGTCATGCGTGATGGTCGCACCGAGCAGATCGGGCCGCCCGATCGTATCTATCGAGAACCAGAGACGGAATTCGTCGCCGGGTTCATCGGTTCGATGAACTTCATTCGCACGACTGTGAAGGGCGGTTTGAGCCAGCATGCAGCCTTTGCGCTCCCGGTTCCCGTTGCAGACGGCGAGGTCGTGCTTGCCGTTCGGCCCGAAGCCCTCTCGCTTGCCGTGACGAAGGGTGCAGCTAGCGGCATCGTTCATCGCAGCATCGATTTTGGCACCCATAAGGTCGTCGATGTCGATCTCGCCGACGGAACAAGGTTGAAGGTAATGACATCGAGCGACAGCGACTGGACAAAGGGCGCGCCGGTGGAGCCAGTGGCCGCGGCCTTCAGGGCGTTCCGCGACAATCGGCTTGTCTACGAATTCGCCCCCGTATCGGCTCGACAAAACGATCGGGTGTTTGGGCATGCTTGAAGGCCGCGGAATTGCAATTGAAAGAGCGGGGCATCGCACCTGGCTGAAGTGGCACCGCGGCCACCGTTTTGCCGGTGATATTTCCTTTACAGGCGAGCGCATCGTTGAAGGTATGGAACTCGGGGCAAGCGTCGAGATCGATCTTGTGCGCTTTGGCGGGGTTGGCTTCGCTGTTTTGCATGACGAGACCCTTGACGCGGCGACAACAGGGTCGGGTTCGGTTCGCGAGGCGTCCGAGGCCTATTTGCGTGGCCTTTATCTACGGGATCCTTTCGGGGCGCCAAGTGGGCACAAGGTCATGATGCTTGGCGATCTTGCGCAACTTCTGGCTCAGATCAACCGGGATCCTGGCGCTGTGTTGCAGCTTGACCTCAAGGAGAGTTCAAACACCATACGCGACGTTGACATTGCCGCGTTTACGGCAGCCATTTCGCCGGTCGCGGGGACCGTCATCCTCTCAGGCGGCGATTCGGTTGCCGTCGCGCGGCTATCAACGGCTGTGCCTGACATGGCAATCGGCTACGACCCATGTCACGGTGGCGCTATCGAAAGGTTGATGGAAACCCGCGATTTCGCAGGCTTCGTTGCTGACGCTCAACGCGCCGTGCCCCGCGCACGGATGATCTATCTCGATCGCCGCCTGGTATTCTTCGCCGATCAGTCCGGCTATGATCTGATCGGTGCTTTTCATGATGCTGGACGGGTCGTTGACGCCTACACGATCAACGCGGCCGTTCCATCCGCCCTGCCGGGCGTCAGGCGCCTTATCGAGCTGAAGGCTGACCAGATCACGACGGATGACCCGGTCGGCCTGGATCGGCTTCTGATGGAAGATCAGGCCTGAAAGCCTTCAACGAGCCAGGGGTGTAGAACCCGGTTGCCAGCAAGGATGTCTCCGTTTGAGGTGACGGGCCCACCATTGAAAGCGGAAACCACGCCACCCGCTTCGTGCACCAGCAAGGCGGAAGCGCCATAATCGTGCATTGAGAGACCATCCTCGAAGAAGCCGTCCAGGCGGCCACAGGCGACATAGGCGATCGATAATGCCGCTGAACCAAGCCTGCGCACGCCAGCGGTGGTTGCCATCAACCGCTTGAGCGCGTTGAAATAGACGTCCTCGGGCACGGCCTTGAGTTGACCCGGAATCGGCAAGCCAGCCCCGACGAGAACGTCTTCGATCCCCTTGGAACTCACGCACCCGATCCGCTCGCCGTTCAGGTACGATCCGCCGCCGAGCTCCGCACTGAAGAGCTCATCCAGCATTGCGTCATAGACGACGCCGGCGACGATCTCAGCGCCTTCGACGATCGAGATCGTCATGCCGAAATGCGGGATGCCCCAGGCGAAATTTGTCGTCCCGTCGATTGGATCGATGTAGATGACAGGCACGCCATCCTTTGCATTCCGGTTGCCAACCGCTTCCTCGCCTTTGATCGCGTAGGAGGGAAAGGACCTGTTCACTTCGTCGACGATGATCTGCTCGACGGCAATGTCGATCTCGGTCTGATAATCCCTTTGCGCTTTTGCCACCAACTCGCCATCCAAGCGACGGCGCAGCGATGAGCGCGCTTTAGCGCCTCCGATAAGAACAGCTTCGGCTAATGCCGCCAGGCGCGGAGAGGCAGTTGGTGAGATGCGGGAGGACGCAGGAGAGAATTCGGCGGGTTTTGGATTCGACATCGTTGTCAGGTCATGGCAGGCTCGTATGAAACTTTGATGACGAAAACGCCGGCTCCAGCGTTGGCGCTCTCCTGCAGCGGTGGCATTGGCAAAGAGCGTCCAGACGCCAGACAGCCCTTGGCGATCGAGGCTCTATGTGCCCGACACGTGGGTTTGGCAGTATCACCGCTGGACGATCACACGGGTTCCCGGTCGGACCATATCGTAAAGCTCCTCGACATCTTCCCGGTACATGCGAAAACATCCGCTCGATGCGTTGGTGCCGATGGAAGATGGGTCGTTGGTACCGTGGATACGCAGCAAGCCGTCGGCAAGATAGATGGCGCGTGTACCGAGCGGATTGGAAGGCCCCGGCTTCACGACTACGGGCAGCCTCGGGTTCTTCCGGCGCATGCTCGCCGTCGGTCGCCACTCGGGATGTCTGCGCTTCGACGTGACATGTGTCGTACCGTACCATTGTTTTCCCTCGCGCCCGACAGCAATCGGATAGGCGAGCTGCTCGCCTCGAGGCGTCGTATAGACCAGCGTGTGCTCCCGCGTGGCAATGACAATTGTTCCCCCGCCGCTTCTCGTTCGGCGTTGGCGCTCCGGCATTGGCTCGCCATAGTCGGGTGGGGGGCCATATGGCCCATACGGGTCATAGTAGCCATAATCGCCGTAGTCGTCATACGGTCCGTAAATCTGGGCCTGAGCCTGAAAGGCAATAAGCAAAAGCGCTGTTGCAAATAGAGCCAGGAGTTTCATTTCAGCTATCCGCTTGTTTTACAAGCAAGATAGCCTCGAAATCTATGGCGGCATTGTGGCGACCGTTGTTCTGACTATGGGGGCAAAGCGCAAGATGATGTGACCGCCTCGCCGCCGGCCTATCTCTCTGATTTATCCTGCTAAAACAGCGAAAGGTCTTTCAGTGCTTCAGCGCCCGGCGATCATCGACGAACTGCAGGTCATTCTCTCCGAATGGGTCGTCGGATTTGGAATCCCCAAAGCCGATTGGAGCCTATCTCTTCGGCAGCACGGTCAATGATGGGGGGCTCGTTTCAATCCGGAGGCCGGGGACCTCGACGTCATCGTCGTCCTGGATTGGGATAGGGTGCCTCCCGGCGCCCCTGATCTTCCCGAGAAAAACTCACGCAAGATAAAGTGGGTGCCGATGGCGATCGCAGCTCATGAGGTCGCAAACCGCGCGCTCGGCGGGGGTACTCGGTGACGTTGTTTCGCACTTCCGATGCATGCCTCGAGCGCCGCTGAACGGAAAAGCTCAAGGCAGTCGCTGATAAGGCCGTTGAACTGCTACCCATATTTCCACGCACATTCTATTAGCCTTATTCGGTCCCTGATGTGCACCCCGAATTTGGGCCAGCGGGAGCTGGAATTTTCCGGGGTTAAGGCTCAGTTCGGCGGGGGTGCCGATGAGCCGTTCATGAGCGAAATCGGCACCTTGTTGCCGATCGCGTTGTGTGGCCGGAACTCGTTATAGATCCTATGCAAGCTCGCCGCGGAGCTTGACAATTCGTCTCGCTTTTCCACGGAGGATGATCATGAGCGCACACACGCGCGCCGGATCGAGACCTTCCAGTCTGCCTTGATCGTGTCGACATCCCCGATTTGCTATCAGGCCGAAAATGCTCAAATGGGGATTGTTAGCATCTTGTTGGCGATAGGCTCGACTACCCTATTGCGCGGATTAACGAAACATCATACTCCCGATATACTTGTTTTCTGAAATATCTCGCGCTATTGGGGAATTAAGTGCATCGTTCTCAGGGCCTACCGGCTCCGTTGTCATGGTTCTTCCAGTCGACATTTCGCTATTCGCCACTGATGGCTGAGCTCATGCTTTTAGCTATCGCGATCCGCTTGCTGGGCATTGTTCAACCATTTGTTTTTCAGGCAATAATTGATCGGGTCCTACCGTTCCAGCGCGAAGCCACTTTACTGCTGATCGTCGCGATTTTGGTCGCAACCACGATCTTTGTTGCTATATTGGACATCATCGTCGGCTACCTGAGCGCCTTTGTCGCCAACCAACTGACGGCCGAATTCGCGAGAAGAATCTTAAACCATGTCCTGAATCTCAGATTGTCGTTCTTGCAAAGGTGGCAGGTAGGCGAAACATTGGCGCGGATCGGCGAAATCGACGTTGTGCGCGCGTTCCTGACCACGACCGTCAGTGGCGTGGTGCTCGATGTCTTATTTGCACTCGTTTATGTTGGCGCCCTGCTGTCAATAAGTCCGTTGCTTACGCTTATCGTTGTCGTTGCGTTGCCTCTGCAGGCAGCAGGCTTTGCCATTTTCGGTCCCTTTATCCGAAAACGCATGCAGGACACGTTCCTAGCGGAGACTGTCTACCAATCGCGCCTCGTCGAAGTGATTGGAAATCTTGTGACCGTCAAGGCAATGTCGTCCGAGGCGGCCCACGAAGATGCGTTGCATGCTGCATTAAGCGACGGGTTAGCCCGGCGTTTTGATACGACCAAGCTAACCTTATTGAGTGACGCCCTACGTGAAGTACTCAGCAACGGAACAGTGATACTCATTATTTTCGTAGGCTCCACGCTTGTGCTGAATAGTACGATCACGCTGGGAGAGCTCATTGCCTTTCACCTACTGGCCGACAAGATATCAGGGCCCATTCTCTCGCTGTCGACTGTTTGGGAACATTGGCTGGGCTTGAAAGTTGCCCGATATCGCCTGGGGGATCTCCTTAATCATCCGGCCGAGAATGCGGACGAACGGCCGCTTCTCCGCTTGGAGGGGCGTCCAAGAATTCAATTGGAAGCCGTGTCCTTCGCCTACACACCTGAACAGCCGATTCTCAGTTCATACGATCTATGCATTACAGGCGACCGACCAACGCTTCTTGTGGGACCTTCAGGATGCGGCAAGTCAACACTCGGAAAGCTGATTTGCGGACTTTATCAAGCCGACGCCGGCACGGTACTGATTAATCGGCAGGAGCTCCACGACTTTGACCCTGCAAGCGTACGGCGGAAGGTGACCTATATGCCGCAGGAGCCAGCGCTGTTCACCGGTTCCATCCGCGAGAACCTGCTCATGGCGGATAGCAGCGCATCGGAAGAGGATCTGATATCGGCGATCAAAAGCAGTGGCTGTGAGCGTTTTGTCAGCAGCTTTCCCAACGGTTTGGAGCACCAGGTTGGAGAGGGAGGACGTTATTTGTCGGGAGGCCAGCGCCAGCGGCTCGCGTTGGCAAGGGCGTTGATTCCCAAGCCGGCGGTTCTGATTTTGGACGAACCGACGAGTGCACTCGATGAAGCTTCAGCGCAAATTATCGTAGAGACGTTGAATAACCTAAGGTCGATGATGACCCTTGTCATCATCACACACAGTCCGGATCTCCTCGGATCGGACGTCACCATTATCGATCTGGCAAACGCCGGACAGCCCCCCACAGAGCAGACATGACGACGTATACGGTAGCCGCACCGGTCTCACCAACCGTCAGGGCAACAGGATGGACATTGCTGACGATACTCACTCTCGTGATCATCGGAAGCATGGTTTTCCGGGTCGAGATTGTTGCGCGGGGCGAAGGCCGAATTATTCCCGTCTCTCGTGTGCAGTCGATCCAATCTGCCTACAAAGGCAAAATCACCAACATCCAGGTCGGCGAAGGTGATTTTGTAAAGGCAGGAACACCTTTAATCATGTTGGATTCCGCGGACGCGGAAAGCAATGTGCGGCGCGTCCGGGTCAATCTTGACAACGCGCTGCAAGAGCAGGCGGTCGCATCGGCTATCCTTGCCCCGCTAAGTGTGGGCGATACGTTTTCTTTGGAAGACGTGACAGAACCTGTTTCGTTCGTTGCGGGCCTGACAGACGCATCGCAGCAGTCTGCGGAAGCGCTGGCTGTCGCAACTCTGAACTCTATCAGGGACGAAGCCCGTCAGCTTGATTCCGATTGGCGCAAACTCGTGCTTTCGCGGAAAGTGGCCGAGGCACGATTGGCGAATGCCAAAGCCGACTCAAATATTGTTTCCGACAAATTCAGGTCTGTTGCGTCGCTGGAAAGACAAGGGGTCATCAGCCGGTCGGACTATCTCGACCGGCTGCGTCAGACTACTGCCGCACAGGGTGAGGTGACGGTGGCCGAACGCACGATCGAGGAATTGGCGGCGGCAGAGGAATCAAACCGACGGGAACGTCAGATGCTCGTGTCATCGAATTTGATGAAGTACAGAAAGCAGCTCAATGACTCGACCAACGCGATCGCAAGTCTGCAGGCCGAACTGAATGCCGCCGAGAACGTCCTTCGAAACATGACGCTTACCGCCCCAATTGACGGTGTGGTTGAGAACCTCACCACTTTTACGGTGGGTGGTTTCCTCGATGAGGGAACGGTCGTGATGCGTTTGGTCCCGGAAAGCTCTCCCTTGGAGATTGAAGCTTTCTTCGACAACCGCGATATCGGTTTTCTATCTCGCGGACAAAAAGCCTACGTAAAATTCGACGCATTTCCATCCGAGAGATTTGGGATTGTCAACGCGAACGTCAGTGCTGTGGGTGCCGATGCCCGCGAAGATCCCGTTGCAAGAAAATGGATTTATGCTGCCCGGCTTCGACTGGAGCGGGCGTACATTGTCGTGGGCCATGAGAAGCTCAAATTTACTTCCGGCATGACAGCCAAAGTCGATGTTATCACCGGCGACCGACGGATCATTAGCTATTTCTTTGATCCTATCGTTAAAGTTCTTCAGGACGCATTTGGGGAACGCTAATAGTCTTATTAGGAGTTGTATCCATTTTGCGCGAAAATCTAAAAAACTAAACTTATAAGGGCATTTTCCAATTGACAGATGAACAGAAATTGAAAGAATCGCTCTGGTTGCGCAGAACGAGGCTTATTCATGCTCCATTGGGATTAGCTACTTTAACATAATTCAACTTTTCCGAGTTGAAACATACCTACGAAGGAAGCCTCTCAATGAAACGTGTATCGTCCAAAATTGCCCTCTTGGTCCTGCTTGCAGCCGTCAATGTATCGCCCGTCTTCGCGGCCGACGCAGCCAAACCAAAAGGAGGGGCGCAGGAACAGACCGAAAGCATGAAAGATTTCATAAAGGCCAATCCGGACTGCCTGGAAATGAATGATCAATGCTCATTCTGCTCGGTCGTGGATGGAGAGGCTGAATGCTCCACGCCTCAAATCGCATGCGTAAAGCGAAAATATCAGTGCACGATGCGATCAAGCAAATAGAAGGGAATATCTATGAATCTGAATGGTCGCCGTCAGTCAACCAACGTTGAGTCCCGTACAGGTAACGGCACATATGACGGCAATGGCAACCGTATCCACGGTTACGGAGAAAGTGGTCAGCTGACCCGAAACGGTAAGACCTATAACTCCAACTACGACGCTCGCGGTAAGACGTATGGCGGCTCTAGCAGCAGCTCCAGTCGTGTGATTTGCACCCACTTCTTCAAGAAGGGCATGCTCGAGCGTGATGTCTGGAAGGCCGATCTTTCATTCACGTTCCAGAACCTCTCGGCACAAACAATCCGCGGCTATCACTTTTGGGCAATTCCCTATGTCCGCTTGATGCGGAAATCCCGCGTGGCGGAAGCCATCATGTATCCGATTGCCAAAGCACGCGCTGAGGAATTGGCATATCAGATGGGTATGCGAGCAGAGCCCAATTTTGCGGGCAAACTCGTACGTTTGATCGGCGAACCCATTTGCTTCGCTTTGGGCGCCATGGTTGGCGAACAGAATTGGCAGGGCCTTTGGGGTTCTACGGAGGCTCAAGACTAAAATTGAGAGGTGGGGCGTAACCGCCTCACCTTTCGCAGGCGGTAAATGCTCTTCGAAACGGCGTTGGTGTGCGGATCGATAGGCGCGATTCGGTCTTTGAGATGTTGGTTATTCAATGTCGCTGCCGTTGCGTTGCGCCGAACGGATTTCGGGCGATCCTGACCAGATTGGCGGGAACACGCGATGCTCCTCAGCCCCCTTTTGGTCTCGGTCTACCGAAACAGCTCCGCCGTGCAGTCGATCTCGACGGCCGCGCCGGCTGAGAGCTTGATTTTCTGCCGCGCATCGGCAAATCGGACAATCGTTTCGACATCGCGGGGCGCCGAGAGCTTCAGCTTCGTCGGTCGTCCGTCCTTCCAGTGGAGATCGAGCGTCATACCGCCCCGAACGCGGAGGCCGATCAATGATCCGACGGGCCATTCCCTTGGAAGGGCCGGAAGAAGGCGGAGCTCGTGCGGACGCGACTGCGCAAGCATCTCCAGGATACCGGCGGCGCCGCCGAAGTTTCCGTCGATCTGGAATGGCGGATGAGAGTCGAACAGATTGGTGTAGGTGCGCTGCGGACGAAGAAGGAGCTTGACCACATCGAGCGCGTGCTCGCCGTCACGAAGCCGCGCCCAAAGATTGATGCGCCAACCGATGCCCCATCCCGTTGCGGCGTCGCCGCGGATTTCCAGGGAGCGTCGGGCTGCCGCGGCGAGGTCGGGAGTCCTGTCCATATCGATCTGCCAGCTCGGATAGAGGCCGTAGAGATGGGAGACGTGCCGGTGATGGATTTCCGGCGCCTGCAGGTCCCAGTCCTCGAGCCATTCCTGCAATTGGCCCGCAGAACCGATCCTGTCGGGAGCAAGACGCGGAAGCACGTGGTCGATCTCTGAAACGAGTTTGTCCTCTCCACCCACCTCGACCGCCAAAGGCCGTAGAAGGCTAAGGAAGTCCCTGATGAGCTGGTTGTCCATGGCAGGGCCGGCGCAAATCGAGGCGCCATGGGGATGGACGTTCTCCGGAGAGAGGGAAGGATTCGTCACCAAGTAGTCAGAACCGGGCATTGGGATCAGGACGTCGAACAGGAACTCGGCCGCGCCCTTGGCCACTGGAAACAAGCGCCGGCGCATCTTGTCCGGATCGTCGAGATAGTCGCACAGATCGAGTAGTTGGGTCATCAGCCACACACCACCGGTCGGCCACAGCCCCCACTGTGCGCCATCGATCGGTCCCGTTGCACGCCACAGATCGGTGTTGTGGTGCAGCACCCAGCCACGGGCGCGGTAATGGACTTGTGCCGTCGTTCGCCCCGTTTCCGAAAGTTCCTCTACCATCTCGACGAGCGGAGCGATGCATTCAGGAAGATTGGCCGGTCCAGGCAGCCAGTAGTTCATCTGCAGATTGATATTGGCCGTGTACTTGCTGCCCCAGGGAGGATCGGTCTCTTCGTTCCATATTCCCTGCAGGTTAGCCGGCTGGGTTCCCGGCCGGGAGGAGGAGATCATGAGATAGCGGGCGAACTGGACGTAGAGCGCGGCGAGCGCGGGATCCTCCACTTGAGCGAATCCTTCGATGCGGCGATCGGTGGACAGGGAGGCCGCCGGCGTGGAGCCGAGATCAATCGAGAACCCGTGGAACAGCCTCCGATGTTCGGCGACATGGGCTTCGCGCAGCGCGTCGAAGCTGCGTTGGCCCGCACGTGCGAGCCGCCTGGCGACGTCGCCGTCCGGATCCCCCGTGACGTCGTCGTAACGCCTGAAGCTCGTCGCGGCGTCGAGGAGTATCAGCAAATCGGCCGCGCCCTCCACCAAGAGTGAGCCGTCGGCGGAAGCGATCGAGCCGCCGGTGCTGACGACCCTGATTCCGAAAGCGAAGCGGAGGGCTGAAGGAATTCCCATCTCGGCCTTGCCGGTCCCAGAGAACGTCAGTCCTTCAGCTCCATTCACCGCAGACCGCCCCTGCTGAGGGCTATTCAGGGATATTCGGCAGTTCACCGAGTTGGGCCGGTCGGCCCAAAGCCGAAGGGCAAGAATACCGTCCACAGGCGAAACAAATGCATCGCGGACAAACCTTGTTCCACCAGCCACGTAGGAGATGGTCGCTGTCGCCGTGTCGAGGTCGAGCGTCCGGCGATATTCGGTGACACCATCCGGATGCAGAAGGTCGATGCGAAGGTCACCGATCGGCTGGTAGGACATCTGTTTGATTGGCCGAGCCATCAGATGCTTCTCCGCCAACGCTTCCGCTTCCGCATAGCTACCGGCAAAGACGAGTTCGCGCACCTCTTGCAAATGGTCGAACGCTTCCGGATTTACCGGCTGGTATGGGCCGCCAGCCCAAAACGTGGACTCATTGATCTGCAGACGCTCGGACAGCGGATCGCCGAAAACCATCGCGCCAAGCCGGCCGTTGCCGAGCGGCAGAGCGTCGGTCCATAGCCGGGCAGGGGAGTCGTACCACAGGAGGTTGTCCGTCATGATCATTATGCTGGTATCGCATTGGCAGATTGGGCGTCGCGAACGCGGACTCCGTCAGCGTCGAAGAGCAGGGCTCGCCGAACCGGAAAGCCTGCGGTCACCGTCTCGCCCGGACGAAGCGTCCTTTCTGAACGATCTTCGACGATCACGGGCTGGCCCGATATTAGCGTGCCGTAGATGAAACGTGTTCCACCCAGGTTCTCGACGACGTCAACCTTGATGTCGATCGCGCCACCGGCGTCGTCCTGGCCGGTGAAATGCTCCGGTCGAATGCCGACCTTGACCGGGCTCTCGACACCGCCGCCAAGTAGGCCAGTTCCGAAAACCGCACCGCAATCGAGTTTCACTGTACCGTCTGCTTGAAGTCGGCCATCGAGAAAGTTCATGCGCGGCGAACCGATGAAGCCGGCGACGAAGAGATTGTCCGGATCACTGTAGAGCGTGTCAGGAGTGCCGGCCTGCTCGATCTTGCCGGCGCGCATGACGACGATCTTATCGGCGAGCGTCATCGCCTCCGTCTGGTCATGGGTGACGTAGATCATCGTCGCGCCGATGCGACGGTGCAGCTTGGCGATTTCGACGCGCATGGAAACCCTGAGTTCGGCGTCGAGGTTCGACAAGGGCTCGTCGAAAAGAAACACCGCGGGATTGCGGACGATCGCGCGACCTATTGCCACTCTCTGGCGCTGGCCGCCGGAAAGCTGCGCCGGCTTGCGTTTCAGGAGTTGCTCGATCTGCAGGGTGGCGGCCGCCGAAGCGACGTTCCTATTGATTTCCGCCTTGGCCATCCCCGCCATGCGGAGCGAGAAGCCGATGTTCTGCTCGACGGTCATATGCGGATAGAGCGCGTAGTTCTGAAATACCATAGCGACGCCGCGCTGGATCGGGTCGGCGTCGTTCATTCGCCGTCCGTCGACCCTCAGGTCCCCGGCGGATATTTCCTCCAGCCCGGCGATCATCCGCAGGAGCGTCGACTTTCCGCAGCCGGAGGGACCAACGAACACTGTGAACGAGCCGTCTTCGACGCTCAGGTTCAGGCCTTCGATCGCCTGAAAGCTTCCATAGGACTTGTCGATGTTCTGCAGTTCTACGCTGGCCAAGGCTTCCTCCCTTTAACCGGTTAGCGGGTCGAGCACGTCAGTTGATCCGTCGCGTCGAACCCCGCAGGATGATGTCGCACTCCAGCGCGACGTTGCGCGTCGTGCCCGTCGGCTCTTCGGTCAGACGCTCCACGAGAATATTCGTGATGGTCTCTGCGATGCGGGCGAGTGGCTGTGCGACGGCCGTGATACCTGCCTCGTAAAGCCGGAAAATCGGGACATCGTCAAAGCTCGCGAGCGAGACGTCGCCGGGGACATTCAGACCGTTCTCCTTGAGCCAGGTCAGCGCGCCGATTGCCATGCCATAGTTCGCGCAGAAGATAGCGGTCGGCGAGTTCTCCAGCGACATCAGACGCTTCGCCCCCTCGTAGCCGCCTTCGACCTTCCAGTTCGCGCGCATCGTCAGCGCGGGATCCGGCTCAATACCTCGGTCACGTAGGGCCTGCTGATAACCTGCAAGCCGCTCGATGCCCGAGGAATTCCGCGGATCGCCCGCCAGCATTCCGATGCGGGTGTGGCCTAGGTCGATCAGGTGGCTGATCATGCGGTGGCTTGCGCGGTGGTTCTCCACCATCACGCGGTCGGCGGCGAGGCCGCGGACATCGTTGTTGTAGAAGATGATCGGCACGTCGTGCTCGATCAGATCGTCGACGCGGTCGTAAACTTCCGCCGTGCCGTCCATGATGATCGCGTCGACCCGCTGAGCCGCGAAAAAGTCCAGCGCCTCGGCGACGACGCGCGGGTCACCGCTGTGGCAGTAGGTCAACAGCGCTCGCCCGGTCTGGCGCACGGAGTTGGCGAGATGTTCCAAAATTCGGGCATGGTATTCGTCGAAGGTCGGGACAAGGAAACCGATCATGTGCGTCAGGTCGGTGCGGATAGAGGCCGCTGCGGCGTTGCGCCGATATCCGAGGGCCTGGATCGCCTGCTCGATCTGCTCGCGGTTGGACCGACGGATCGGCTGGCCGTTGAGGTATCGCGACACCGTACCGATCGCGACGTCCGCCGCCTTGGCGACGTCGATGATCGTGGCTCCTCGTCTCCTTCCGGCAATCTGGTCCGTATCTCGCATTTCGTGCGGGCTCCTGCACTTGTTCGTGGGAATTGGCGCCCGGCCGGGCGCTTTCCGTCGTATAACCCAGCGCCCTGCCGCCCACCAGTATTGCAGGCAGCAAGAGCGAAGTTGGACGGTCCCGTCGCCTCGATCTGCATCAAGCGCCTTCAAATACGACCGCGCTGTGGATGCGCAGACGCGGAACCGTAATGCTGACAGCGCCGTCGCCCGTATCGTTCCACGCAACGTCCTCGCCTGTCATCGCATCGAAGACGCGCCTTGGCCGCGTCGGCAGGCGAACTGTGGCGGTGACAGGGCCGATCGCTGGGATGTCCTCGATCATCTCCATGACACGGCTCGAACCATCATCACCGCGGACCTCCTTGCCGCGAATCTGCGGCGGGCCGTACAGAAGATGGAGAACATGGCGATCATGCTCGACCTGGCGCGTCAGCGTCGCGCGACCGGATGAGGGAAGGTCGGTGACCATAGCGGGATTGGGAACAAGGCGATGGATCAGGCCACGAACAAGGTATTTGTAGAGGGGCTGTCCCATGGCCCGGTAGAGACGGAAGATCGGATAGGCGACATAAGCCGCTCCGTTGTGCTCCGTCGCCGCCGCACCCAGCATTGCGGAATCAGGATCGTCCGGCGCATGCTGGTGCGAGCAGAAATGCCTGTAGGAGCGATTGAAGTAGGACGGATAGATGCCCGCAAGGACGTTAGCTCCGGCTGCACGCACCGTTTCGGCCTCGTCATAGAAGACGAAGGCCGTTTCCGGCATCGACGGATCCAGGTCCTTTTTCGCCTTCACGTAACTCGGCTTGAAAGCAACCGGCGTCGGATCACGTTCTATGCCGAAGTCGATCGCAAAGCTGCCGTCCTCCCCGATGCCCGAATGCCAGGAGGCGAGGATCTTGCCACCGCTGGCGAGATAGGAATTCAGCCGTGCGGCGAGCGCGGCGTCGACAGGAATCTCGTCCGGGAGGATCAGCAGGCGGTAGTCTTCAAAGCGACCAGACAGGTCCAGCACGTCGAACGGACGCTTCAATTCCTGCAGCATCTGCGCGGCGCCGTCGTCGCTCGGATGATTGCGGGTGCCCCGCGGGTTCATATGTTCGGCCGAGAGGATGGCGATCTCGGAAATCTGCTTGGCGCCTTCGAGGAAGGGCTCAAGCTTCTCGACGCGACGGTAGGCTGGCGCGATCGAGGCGTAGGTGTCGGGGTTGATCGCCCCGTTGGGGTGAAGCTGGTCGCCCACCAGGCACTTGGAGCCGAGCGCGATCATCTGCGCGCACTCGTACTCAAGTGCGTCAGGGTGTTTGAAGCCACCGAATTCGCCCCATGAGGTGTGGAACTTGCCGGTATGGGCGAGGAAGTCCATGCCAAGCGTCGCCGCATAGCGAGCGCTCGAAGGGAAGTGGTCGTAACCCCAGCCGCCGGTCGGCAAGCTTTCAAGTTCGAGATGGGAATATGTGACGAACCGTCCCGGACCCTGTTTGTGGATGTGGCCGCAGTTATAGAAGACGCGCAGGCCGGGGAACTCCTCGAAGAGCGCCTTGCTCGTTTCGCTACGGAACTGTTCGTTGACCGCTTCGTCGTTCTTGAGGCGGTCGTCCGGGTTCTCCGGATCGAGGCCTTCGCAAAGCATGCGCTCGACGCAGGCGGAGCAAACGCAGTCCGGCGTCAGAATGATATCGAAGAAGAGACCCTGCGTCGGATAGAGCCGGGCGACCTCGCGCGCCTGTTCGAGGATGTAGTGCCGCAGTCCCGCATGGTTGAGGCAGAGCGTATGCCACGCGGGGCTGAGTTGCTTGCCCGCCGAAGGATCTGTCGGGATTGCGTGCTGGTATCGGTTCGAAGCGTTCATCGCACGCCACTCGGGATGCTCTCGTGCTGTCAGCTCGTCCCACTGCACGGAGATGTAGATCGGGCTTTCGATATCGGCTGCCGAGAGAGCCGTCACCATCTCCCCGAGGAGATCCGGGCGCGCGAGTTGCGGATGCGGCTTGCCGACCTTGGTCGGGTAGTAGGACCAACCATGGTGGCACTTGGCGAAAATCGTGATGGAATCGACGTGCGCGTCCTTCAGCGTCGAAACGAAGGCGTCCGGATCGAAATCGGCGCCGATGCCTGGGATGTGTTCCGACGTATGGAAGTCGAGATGGATCTGGCGGTAGCGCAATGGCTTGTTCGTATTCTTGGGCATGATCCTATTCCTTTGCTCCGGTGCGCGTCTGCGATCCGGCGGCGAACTGACGTTGGAAGACGAGGAAGACGAGGAGGGGAACGATGGTGGTGACGATGGCGGCCACCGATCGCTGGTCCCAGTTGATT
The DNA here is from genome assembly GCF_014197575.1 of Rhizobium sp. BK538. NCBI lineage: Bacteria > Pseudomonadati > Pseudomonadota > Alphaproteobacteria > Hyphomicrobiales > Rhizobiaceae > Rhizobium > Rhizobium sp. BK538. The sequence continues at coordinate 176,018 of NZ_JACIFT010000004.1, read as the reverse complement.
TCGTAGCTTCCCGAGATGCGTGCGAGCAGAACGGGAAGGGGGACGTTGTTGCGAAGGAAAAGCATCGGCAGCAGCAAGGAGTTCCAGGTCCAGAGAAACTGCAGAATTCCGACGGCGAAGATCGGCGACAGACTGTTGGGCAGCACGACGTACCAGAACGTTGCCAGCGGGCCGCACCCGTCGATTTTTGCGGCCTCCACCAACTCGTGCGGGAAGTCTTCGAAGAAGTTCTTCACGAGGAATATCGACCACGCGAAGGACAACCCGACATAGGGGATGAGGATCGAGAAGATGTTGTCGATCAGGCCGAGGTCGCGCCAGAGCGTGAAGAGCGGAATGATCACCACCTGCTGGGGTAGCACAAACGCATTGATGATGATGATCAGCAGCAGGCGCCGCGACGGAAATTTCAGGAAGTGGAAGGCATAGGCCGCAGCCGGCGTGAGTAACATCGTCAGCACCGTGGAGATTCCCGCAAGCTTCACGGTGGTCCACATGGACTGCGCGAGCGGATACTTAACCCAAACCTGCCGCCACGCGTTCAGCGTGAAGTCGAAGTGTTCGAAGCGCCACCAGCCAAGCGACACGCCCTGCGGCGGCCGCAGCGAGGTGACGACGATGCCGACGATCGGAATGACCCAGATGAAGGCGACGATCCCCACCACGACGATGATCCAGCGCGGAGCCTTACCGATCATCTCGCACCTGCCGTTCGCTGAAGGATTGCGGGAGTGGAAATGATAAGGACGGCGAGGAGGAGAATAACCGTCGCCGCCGCCCCATAGCCGAGTTTGAATTGCGTCATGGACTCACGGTACATGAAGTAACCGACCGTCTCGGTCGAGCGGACAGGCCCGCCGCCGGTTAGGATGTAGATGATGTCGAAGGCGCGTAGCGCGCCGAGCAAGTTTATAAAGACGGCGACGCGCACGCCTGGCATCGACAGCGGCATCATGATGTGGCGCATCGTCGAGACTGGCCTGGCACCGTCCATGTAGGCGGCCTCGAGGACTGACTTGGGGATCGCCTGGATAGCGGCAAAGATCAGCATTAACGGCAGCCCGACGCCACTCCACGACGCCGCAATGATCAATGCCCATAGGGCCGTGTTGGCGTCGCCGAGCCACGCGTGCGCAAATCCCGGAAATCCAAAGAGCTGTATGAGCGAATTCAGGAGGCCGCCGGCATCCGCTCGGTAAATTCCGATCCACATATAGCCGGAGACCGCCTCGGAGATTCCGAAGGCCGCGAAAATCATGACGCGGAATGGCAACGTCTGACGCGGTGCAAAGGCGCACATCATGGCGAGCACCCAACCGATCGCGACCGAGATCACCGTCGTACCAATCGTGAATATCAGGGTCGTCAGAAGGGTGTTTCGGAACGCTGGATCGGCAAAGAGCTTCGCGTAGTTCCCGAGACCCACGTATGCCGGCTTCCTCAGCCCTTGGATATCCCAGAAGCTCAGCCGGATTGTCTCCGCGAGCGGATAGACCACGGAGATCGCAAATAGCACGATTACCGGTGCGATGAGGATCAGTGCGGCGGGCGTTTCCCTGAGCCGACGGCGGCTTTTGACAGCGGTCGCCGGCGAAGAACCGTGAAACAGGCCCGCCGCTTCCCGCAGGTGGGAAACAGAGGTGCCGGCCATCAGTAGGATTCCTTCGCCTTCGCTTCGATGGCGGCGAGAACCGTGTCGGCATTGGTGTCGGACGGATCCTGCAAGAACTTCTGGAGCTGTACACGGTACTCGTCGACGAGATCACCAGGCAGCAAGTCGCCGAGGACGAACTGCAGCTTCGAACTTGCGACGGCCTGCGTCGCCGTCTTCTGGGCCTCGCCATAAAGCGACGCGTCAATGTTGCTGCTGGGAGAGGCGTAGCCCGCCTTGGCCAGGATGTTGGCGGCCTGCGCGCTGGTCCAGAAGTCGAGGAAGGCATCGGCCGCCTTGGGGTTGGGACCATTCGCGGTGACGAGAAGCTCCTTGGCGTCGATGCTCGAGGTGTCGTCATGCCCCATACCAAGGGTGGGAAATTGGAAGAAACCGTAGTCCTTGCCCTCGGCGAGCTTGTAATCGTTCTTGGCGCGGTTGTTCATCCACATGCCGATCAGCAGATAATTCTTTGCATTCGCCTGGAAGATCTGATCCGCTTCGCCGTCCCAGTCGTTGGCCAGCATCGAATTGGTCGCACCACAGCAATGCGCTTGGAGCATCTGTCCGTATTTTGAAAGAGCCGTCTTCACGGCCGGATCGGTCCAGGGAATCTCATGCGCCGCAAGCTTAGTCGCCGTCTCCACTCCCGCCGTCCTGAGCAGCAGGGTCTCGAACCACTCTGCATGTGCCCAATATTTTCCAGGAATGGCGACTGGCGCGGTGTAGCCGGCCTTTGTCAGCTTGTCGAAGCTCGCAATAAACTCGTCCCAAGTCTTCGGTGGCGCAGCGATGCCAGCCTTGGCGAGATGTTCTTTCATGTACCAGATACCGGAGCGGTCACCGAAAGTGTAGGTGAGGCCATAAGGGGCGCCGCCAATCGAACCAAGTTCCTTCCAGGCGGGGCTGATGACCTTGTCCCAGCCGTAGGACTTCCACTGATCGTCGATAGGGCGGAGCATTCCTGCGTCCGCGAGTTCCTTGCGGAAGGCCGGCCAGGTGTTGAAAAGGACGTCCACCACTTCTCCGCCCATTAATGCGGTGCGGATACCGCCGCGCATATCGCCCTGGCCGGTGATCGCGACCTCGCGGATCGTCACATTGGGATATTTCGCGAGAAACGCCTTCTGGATCTCGCGCATCATTTCAAGTTCGGAACCGCCGATCCAGTTGAGAACCACGAGTTCGCCGCTAACGGTCTCCTGCGCGCGAGCCAATCCGCCGGTCATGGCGAGCAGAGCGGCGCCACCAACCCCCGCAAGCAGGGTGCGGCGACGGATTTCTGGCATAAATTCGATGCTGCTGGTCATGTCACGTCCTCCCAAACGTTGACTAATGCCTGTCGGCTCTCAAATTACTTGAAACGTTATCATCTATCTTGGCGTTGACAAGTGTTTTTTGTCGATAAACATACGAATTTACCGATGAGTGCGTTTGTCGCGTGCAATTGGCGACCGTGGTTCAGTCACCGCCACTTTGGAGGCCGCCGGGGCATTGTGGCGACTGTTATTCTGACGCTGGGGCATAAATCAATGTTGGTTGGCGGATTCATACCCTAAGCAGAGTTCTCAGCCATCTGTCCGAGCCGCGGTCAGCAATTTGACAGTCGAGGGCTTCGGGATGGAGCGCGATACTTAGTCCCATGCTGGTCAAACTCGTCCGATCGCTTGGTGCAGGCGTTTGTTGCTCGCCAATCAGCTGCATAACGCAGATCATTTGAACGGGATCGCGCTCGGCGAGACTTGCAGAGCCCTCGAACCCGCGGCTCGAAACGCAAATCCAAGCGCAAATGCAACCGAAATTTTATTCAATTCCTGAGGTTCGCTTACAAGTACTGGTCGATTGGGCAGCAATCACGCGATTGCGCTTGGAAGAAGACAGTCGTTTAACGACGTGACTGGGATACGACTTAGCGCTTAACACCTCGTTTGGTGACTTAGCGCTCAGTGGAACAGAAACCGCCGTTTGCGGTCGTCATCCGGTCCCTTTTGGCTCAGTCTAGGCAAACGATCTCGATTTCGCGTGTCGCCGACGCTTCGGCCACGGTGCGTCTGCGCTATGACCCCAAGGAGCCCATTTGTCTGAAGCCGGATCCCTTTCTCAGCCTCGATCTCTCTTTGGCCTCTTCTCGTCGTTGCGCTTAGGTGCTGTCGGACTTGGTGTCAGCAGTTGCCTTGTCAACGTCCTGGCGCTCACTGGTTCGTTCTTCATGCTGCAGGTCTATGATCGCGTCATTCCCAGCCGCAGCCTGCCGACCCTCGTCGGTTTGGTGGTCATCGTTGTGGCCCTCTTCACCTTCCAGTGGCTGCTTGATCTCACGCGATCCCTGCTTTTAGGGCAGATCGGACGGGCGGTGGACGAGCACTTCTCAGGGCGTGCCTTTCTCTCAGTCGCCCTGTCAGCATCGCGCAAACCGTCGCCGGGAGATGGTCTGCAGACGATCCGCGATATCGATACAGTTCGTGGATTCCTGTCCGGCCCGGGTCCGGGATCGTTGTTCGATCTGCCCTGGATGCCATTCTATCTCGCGCTCTGCTTCCTGTTTCACCACTGGATTGGCGTCACAGCCGCGGCAGGCGCCGTGATCTTGACGGGTCTGGCGCTGCTGGCCGAGCTCAAGTCGCGCGAACCTGTAAGGGCGACGGCCAAGATCCTGGCTGAGCGAATGGAATTTGCTGAAACCGCGAGGCGCAACTCCGAAGCGGTCGTTGGAATGGGTTTTGCAGCTGCGCTTTCGGCGCGCTGGGCTGAGGTCAACCGGCGCCACCTCGACAGTCACTTGCGCACCGCCACTTTCGTCAACTCGCTTTCGACGCTGTCGCGGTCGGCGCGCATGTTGCTGCAGTCTGCCGTGCTGGCGGTGGGCGCCATACTGGTCATTCGCCAGGAAGCAACCGGCGGCATCATGATTGCAAGCTCGATTCTCGTCAGCCGTGCGCTCGCCCCGATCGAGCTTGCCATCGCACATTGGAGAGGATTTGCAACTGCGCGCCAAGCATGGTCTCGGCTCGACCGGGAGGTCCGGCTCACGGAGGAGACGCTGCACGACGTCGCGCTGCCGGCGCCGCGGCAATCGTTAATGGTGGACAACCTTCACCTCGCAGCTCCGGGCTCGAAAGTGCCAATCATTCGCGGCGTGTCTTTCGAGGTCAAAGCGGGTGAGGCAGTTGGCATTATCGGCCCGAGCGCTTCGGGCAAGTCTTCGCTGGCGCGCGGTGTCGTCGGGCTGTGGCCGGCCTTTGCCGGAGATATCAGGCTGGACGGAGCGTCGCTTTCACAATGGGCGCCCGAAGCGCTCGGCCACCACATCGGCTATCTGCCGCAAGACGTGTCCTTGTTCGAGGGGACTATTGCCGACAACATCGCCCGGTTTGACCCGGAAGCCTCTTCGGAGTTGATCATCGCTGCCGCCCGGGCCGCGGGCGTCTACGATATGATTGTGGGTTTTTCTGATGGCTTCGACACACGGATCGGTGCGCAGGGAACGGCGCTATCTGCGGGCCAGCGACAGCGCATCGGGTTGGCGAGGGCACTCTACGACGATCCATTCCTCGTTGTGCTCGATGAACCGAATTCCAATCTCGACATTCAGGGTGAGCTGGCACTCGCGCAGGCGATCGAGGGTATCCGCTCGCGGCAAGGGGTGGTGTTGATCATCGCCCACCGATCGAGCGCGCTTTCTGTCGTCGACAAGGTGCTGGTTCTCGACGGCGGTCGTGCCAAAGCGTTCGGTCAAAAGAGCGATGTTCTCAAGACGGGACCAAAGCCCGTCTCCGCTACCGGTTCCTTTGTCAGACTGTTGCGCGCTGGCGAGGGGCTTTCGTCATGATCAGAGCAGCCGTTACATCGACAGAAGGGGCGATCCGCCGCCTCACTTTTCTCGCTCTGGCAACTGGCATCCTTCTTGTCGGCGTGCTTGGGGGGCTTGCCTCGGCGATCCGCATAAACGGCGCAGTGATCGCTCAGGGAGCACTTGTCGTCGACAGCTACGTCAAGCCGGTGCAGCACCAGAAAGGCGGCACCGTGGGGAAGGTCTTCGTCCGCAACGGTGATCGCGTCACGGCTGGCCAGATCCTCGTTCATCTCGACGACACGCAGACGAAGGCGAACCTTGCGATCATATCGCGACGGCTGAGAGAGCTTGCGGCGCGATCCGCCAGGCTTGCAGCAGAGCGCGACGGCCATGATGCCATCGCATTTCCGGCAGTCGTCAGCGGCACAGATGCTGCTCAGGCTGCCGCCCTTACGAGCGCCGAGCAGCGATTGTTCGATGACCGCCGCGCATCGCTTCGCGGACGCACGGCGCAACTGCGCGAGCGCGTGCGCCAGCTTGAGCAACAGGCCGAAGGTCTGACAGCGCAGCAGGACGGCAAGCGCCGTGCGATCGGCATCATCGACAAGGAACTCGCAAGCCTTGAGCCGCTGCTTCGACAGGGAGCCATTCCGGCAACACGGGTCTATGCCTTGCAACGTGATGCGGCCGATTTGACAGGAGAGGCCGGGAGCCTCGTTGCCTCGACAGCCGAAATCAACGGCAAGATCGCCGAAACAGAGCTGCAGATTATCCAGGTGGGCGACGACCATCGAAGCGAAGTGTCCGAGCAGCTCAGGCAGGCCGAGGGCGACAGTGGTGAATATGCCGAGCGCCGCATTGCGATAGAGGATGAGCTGCGACACGTCGACCTCAGGGCGCCGCAAGACGGCATCGTCCACCAGCTCGCCGTCCATGCGCCGGGGGCCGTGATTTCGCCCGGCGAGGCCATCATGCAGATCGTGCCCGATCATGATGTGCTCACGCCCGAACTGAAGCTGTCGCCACAGGATGTCGACCAGGTTGCTGTTGGCAAGGAAGTCGGCCTGCGGTTCTCTGCGTTCAGCTACAGCACCACGCCGGAACTGAGGGGACGCGTTGCGTCGATATCCGCTGACCTGACGACGGACACACATTCTGGTCAATCCTACTACACGCTTCGGGTCGCGGTGCCCGAGAGCGAATGGCAAAGGCTTGGCGCGCTGGCACCGGTTGCCGGAATGCCCGTCGAAGCCTTCATCGAGACGGGCGAGCGCACAGCACTCGGCTATCTTGCAAAGCCGTTCACGGACCAGCTGGCCCGTGCATTTCGGGAGGAATAGTTGCAGCCATGGGAGAAGCAAGACCCTTGAGACCTATCAAAACCCGAAGGAGTTGATAATGGCAAAGTCGATACAAAACGCCGTCGGCCTACCGCTGTTTTACAGTGGCGCCTCGACCGCATGGTTTTCCGCGACCGGCTCCGGCCCCGTGCTGAACGGAACGTCCGGTAACGATTCAATATGGGGTGACAGCTCCGTCAACGTGACCATGCACGGCGGAACCGGCGATGACATCTACTATCTCTATTCCAGCATAAATCGCGCGGTGGAGGCGCCTGGAGCAGGGATCGACACGATCAACACCTGGATGAGCTACACGCTGCCTGAGAATTTCGAGAACCTGACTGTGACCGGCAACGGGCGCTATGCTTTCGGCAACGCGCAGGACAATATCATCTCCGGAGCCTCGGGAAGCCAAACGATCGACGGCGGCGCCGGCAATGACGTGCTGATCGGGGGAGGCGGGGCCGATACATTCCTCTTCACTCGGGGCAACGGAAGCGACCTGATCGTCGATTTCAGCAGCGACGATACCGTGCGGCTGAACAGCTATGGGCTTTCGTCGTTCCAGCAGGTCCTGGCTCATACCGTTCAGGAGGGCGCCAATCTGCGGCTCGATCTCGGCGGCGGCGAGAGCCTCGTCATCGCCAATACCGTGGCGTCGGATCTGCAGGCGAGCCAATTCCAATTGACGCTCGACCGTTCTCACCTGGCGCTGACCTTCGACGACGAGTTCAACAGCCTGTCTTTACGCAGCGGAGATCAAGGGACATGGGATGCGAAATTCTGGTGGGCGCCAGAACGCGGCAGTCCGCTGACGGGCAATGGTGAGCTTCAATGGTACATCAACCCGTCCTACGCGCCGACCGCAGCGGCAAATCCGTTCTCAGTGAGTAACGGCGTATTGACGATTTCAGCGGAACCAGCCTCGCAGGCGATCCAGTCGCAGATCAACGGCTACGACTACACATCCGGTCTGCTGAACACGCATTCATCCTTCGCCCAGACCTATGGCTACTTCGAAATCCGTGCCGATATGCCGACAGAGCAGGGCGTTTGGCCTGCCTTCTGGCTGCTTCCGGAGGACGGATCCTGGCCGCCAGAACTCGATGTCGTCGAGATGCGCGGGCAGGACCCGAACACTGTCAATGTCACGGTACACAGCGACCACAGCGGTGCGCATACGATGACGTCCTTTCCTGTCAAAGTGGCGAGCACTCAAGGCTTCCACAACTATGGCGTCCTCTGGGACGAGGATCACATCACCTGGTACTTCGACGATGTCGCCGTTGCGCAGACGGACACACCCGAGGACATGCACGATCCCATGTACATGCTGGTCAATCTTGCTGTCGGCGGCCCCGCTGGAACGCCATCGAACGGTCTGGCAAATGGATCGGAAATGCACATCGACTATATCAGGGCGTATGCTCTTGCGGATAGTTCAGTGCACGCAGCCACGGAAGCCAGTGCGGGCAACGATTGGCACATTTGATGGATGCAGACCGTATCGTAGGGTCATGATGAGGCCAGTCGACCCGGACCGATTGAACGCCGTTATCCGTTAGGTCGCCTCGACAACGCCTTGATATCGCGTTCGCCGATCCCGCAGGCGTTCGCGATATCGTTCCTGGCTTGCCGAGAGATGAGCGCGCATGGCATCGCGCGCACCAGCAGCATCGCCTGCAGAAATTGCGTTCAGTATTGCGAGATGCTCTCTCTGCAATCCGGCCTGATAGTTATACGAGAGCACATCTTCGGTGGCATAGGGCGAATTGACGTCGCACGGGATGGTACGCTCGCCGAGCGCGTCGAGAACTTCGACATAGAAAGGATTGTTGGTTGCCTCTGCAATGGAACGGTGGAAGGCGAAGTCAGCCTGGCCCGTCGGTTTGCCAAGTTGCAGGAGGCGATCGAATTCGAAAAAACTCTCCTGGATCTGCGCTTCCTGCGACGCATTTCTGCGGGTTGCGGCCAGCGCCGCACTTTCGGCCTCGAGCGCGATGCGAACTTCAAGCACGTTCAGCGCGTGCGATATATTGCTTGATCTATCCTGCCTCAAGATCGGACTGGACGACTGATGGCCGATCACGAAGGTGCCGGCGCCCTGCCTCGTTTCCAGCAATCCATCGGCGACGAGGGCGGCGATTGCTTCGCGAATGACGGTTCTGCTGACATCGAAGGTTCCGGCGAGCTGGGTCTCTGTCGGCAACTTCTGGCCAAGGGAGACCTGGCCCGAAAGGAAATCCTGGCGAAGAGAACCGGCAATCCGTTCGGAGAGCTTCTGCCGTCGGGATGAATTGAGATCGACCGGAGGGGGCGCGGTGTTCAAGGGCGTCATCATGTCCGTGAAAGATGCTTGAGCATATCGCGAGCGGCTCGTTGAGACAACTATGCCAGAAGTCATCATACAAAAATTGCAGCAACAAGGATTTTGTCCGGCTAATAATCAAATTTAATAAGGAAAAGCAATAATTCAGTGCGGTATTTCCCGCGTCTGTTGCTGATGCAATTGAAGGGTGTGTGTTGCCACACTGTGATCAATATGTATGATGACTTGAAATAAGAGGTTCTGGGAGGGCATGATGGGCCACACCGATTTTACCAACCGCTTCGCGATCGACCCGAAGACGGCGGCAAGGTTCAACACGGCCGAGCTGCGCGAGAATTTCCTCTTGCCGCCGCTGTTTGCGCCCGGGCGCATTCAGCTGCACTACACCAACTACGACCGCATGATCGTCGGCGGCGCGATGCCGACGTCTGCCCCGCTGGCACTGGAAACGATCAAGCCTACCGGAACCGACGCGCTACTTGCCCGGCGTGAGCTGATCGCGGTCAACATTGGTGGTGCGGGTATCGTTGTCGTCGACGGCGAGGAGTTTCAGGCCGGCGCCCGCGACATGGTCTATGCCGGGATGGGGAGTTTGGTAACGTTCCGTTCCGTTTCGGCCGAACAGCCGGCGAAGTTCTACCTTCTGAGTGCGCCGGCGCATGTCCGTCACGCCTCGAAACGCATCGGTATATCCGATGCCAAGCGTATCGACCTTGGCTCTCAGGCGACCAGCAATGAGCGCTCGATCTTCCAGTTCATCCATCCGCAGGGCGCCAGGACCTGCCAGCTCGTCGTCGGCATGACGACGCTTGCGGCGGGCTCGGTGTGGAACACCATGCCCTGCCACGTGCATGACCGGCGCATGGAGGCCTATCTCTACTTCGATCTGCCGGAAAAGGCCCGCGTCCTGCATCTGATGGGCGAGCCTGAGGAGACACGCCATCTCATCGTCAAGAACGAGGAGGCCATTCTGGCGCCCGGCTGGTCGATCCATTCCGGGGCCGGCACATCGAGCTATGCGTTCATCTGGGCAATGGCCGGCGACAATGTCGACTACACCGATGTCGATCTCATCGCCATCGAAGATCTGAAGTGAGGACGGACGATGACAGCGAGTGATCTTTTCGTATCGGCCGAGGGTACCGAGTGGATCAGCCCGGAGCCGGGCGTAAGCCGCCGTATCATGGCCTATCTGCCGGAGATGATGATGGTGGAGGTTGCCTTCGAGAAGGATGCCATCGGCGCGCAGCACTCGCATCCGCATATCCAGGCAAGCTACGTGGCGCAAGGCAGTTTCGAGGTGACGATCGATGGCCGCACCGAAACCCTCTATCAGGGTGGAAGCTTCATCGTGCCTCCCAACCTGGTGCATGGGGTCAAGGCGCTGGAAGAGGGTCGGCTGATCGATACCTTCACGCCGCATCGCGCCGAATTTCTGACGTGAGGCTGTCATGACCATGTTCGACCTTTCCGGCCAGGTGGCGGTGGTCACCGGTGCCAATACCGGCCTTGGCCAGGCGATCGCGGTCGCGCTGGCCACCGCCGGCGCTTCAATCGTTGCCGTCGGCCGCTCGGCGATGGACGAAACCGAAGCCGCGGTTCGCAAGACCGGCGCAGGCTTTCACGCCATCAAGGCCGATCTCGGTTTTATCGAGCCCGTCAAGGCAATCGTCGACGAAACGGTTGCGACCTTCGGCAAGCTCGACATCCTGGTCAACAATGCCGGCATCATCCGTCGGGCCGATGCCATCGACTTCACGGAAGCCGATTGGGATGCGGTCATGGACATCAACCTGAAGAGCGTCTTCTTCCTGTCGCAGGCTGCTGCCCGGCATATGCTGGAAAGAGGCAGCGGCAAGATCATCAACATCGCCTCGCTGTTGTCCTTCCAGGGCGGCATCCGCATTCCCTCCTACACGGCCTCAAAGAGCGGACTTGCCGGATTGACGAGATTGCTGGCCTGCGAATGGGCCGGCAAGGGCATCAACGTCAATGCCATTGCGCCGGGCTATTTCGTGACCAACAACACCACTGCCCTGCGCGAGGATGCGGACCGCAGCGCCGCCATCCTTGCCCGCATCCCGGCTGGCCACTGGGGCGACCCCGCACAACTCGGCGGCGCAGCGGTCTTCCTGGCATCACAGGCATCCGATTATATCCACGGCATCGTCCTGCCAGTCGATGGCGGATGGCTGGCGCGGTAACGGTTCAGTGTCCGCTCCACCAACGAGGCAGCTCTCTTCAACCGCGTCACGAACCGCCCTGCTGACGAGGATCGAGGTTTTCTAGTCACGGGTTCGGGCCCTCCAGCCGCGAGCCGATGTTTACCCGTGTCGCCGATGGCGGTGTATTGCCGACGGGTCCCGGCGCCCACACTGCCAGCAACGGCCGGGGACGTTTCGTAGTCGTTGCCCACAAAGGATCGATTGCAATTGCTCAAGACCGTCGAGCAGGGTCTGTTGGCCGCTGTCACCTGCGCGCATTGAAGGGGCGTCCACCCCCTTCAATAGCTGGCGCCCCCGGTTCCGAAGACGTAAGCCAGAGACGCTTCCCTGGAGACGGTCAGCAGGTGCTGCATACCTGCACTTCTTCCTTCGCCCGCGACATCAGCGCTGTGTTCTCCTCCTGGCCCTGAGGAGAAGGTGAGATCGTAAGTAGGAGAGAGTGTCCAGAAAGGGTGGTTCTTTGCGTGGTCGTCTTGGTTTCGAGCATACACGTCGAAGACCATGCGCTGAAATATTTGAAGGACTTCGGAACTGTCGCGGGTCATCATGAGCGTCAGCTTGTGGAGTTGTTCGTAGTTCAGCGACGCTTCCCGATGGCTGGCGTGCATCAAGTACGCGCATGCGTTCCCCCAGAAAGTACGATGGTTCGGGACGAACGGTGACACCGCACGCGAAGCTCGCGCAGGCTCTCTCAGGCGCAGAAACTCCTGAGTGAAATGGGCGATGGTCGCAATGTTTGTGCCATTTCAACACCCCAGCAAGAACCTGAAGCACTTGATCGCCTCGGCGCTATTGTACGGTTTCTTCAGAAAACGGCACCGTTCGGGCAACGAGGACTGCCGCAAGCTCACGACGGCGGACGTAATGACAATGGCGAGTTCGGGCCATTGCCGGTGGATCCTCACGGCGAGATTTACACCATCTACGTTGCCCGGCATGTTTATCGCCGTGAAGACCAAGTCGATGTCGTTCCGGCGATCCAGGATGCGCAAAGCTTCCTCGCCGCCGGCGGCATCCACGGCCGCCAGACCGGCCATTTCGATCGCCCGCCGCATCGCTGCTCGCAGTTCGGCGCTGGCCTCGACAACCAGAACCGTGGGGAGCGTTTTCGACTGGAGAGCTACTTGGGACATGGTCGATATCCTTGCTCAGATAACGAACTAAAGCACGAATGTTGCGATGCAGCAATACGTATGCGCAAGAACTTGCGCCGCCTGAGTGGTATAAAATAAAATCTGAAGACCCGAGTCTGGTTCCTTTCGCATTGCGGCGTGTAATGCCATCCGCAGGAGAACGGCTGCGCCGTTTTCGACCGCGTGCGGCAACTTTGCCACGACCCACGGGCTCCATCCTGGCCGGCCACTTGATATCGACGCGGCGTGACATAAGTGATATAGAGGATTTATCACTAAACTCATGAGGCTCCCAATGCAGCCACTGTTCGACCATGCCATACTGATAGATGACCTGGCTTCACCGGCGATCGCCAGCAAGGATACAAGCGCTGTCCAGGCGAAACTATCGGCTGCGATTTTTGAGGCCCTCGGTTCTTTGCGGAAAGGCAAGACTTTGAGGGTCGGAGGAACTGAGCAAGAGCTACAGCGGTTCGCCAATGCGGTGGCCGAAATCGCATTCGGCGACTCCGTCATTCTGCGTCTCCACCGGAATTTATCCGGGGCCGGCAAGGAGTCGGTAAAAACTTTCGCTGACGCACTGGTCCGGGTAAGCGGGTCGGTCGAAGAGAATCGACTGGAAGCAGCAATAGGCAAACTAGCGGAAGTGCTTTTGCCGGACGAACTCGAAGATGCGCGCGGCGTGCTTGCGGCAGACAATCTTGCGTTACGTGATCGCTTTGTCCAGGAGTTGCCTCAACTAAATAGTATCGATGTTGGAAAGCAGTCTGGATCCAGCGCAAAGAACAGTTACGCAACAGCAGCGCGCTGGAAGAAGAATGGCGAAATCATTTCCGTTCAGCATCGAGGCTCTGAGTTTTTCCCGGCGTTTCAGTTCCAGGACGGCCGACCGCACCCAACCATAAAGCAGGTTCTGGCGGCGCTTCCTCAATCCATGACAGCCTGGCAGAAGGCGTTGTGGTTGGTGTCTTCGAACGGCTGGCTGGAAGATGCCGCACCTATCGATCTCCTCGACAATGCCGACGCCCTGGTGGCTGCAGCGAAGAAGGAACATGAGGAGGTTATTGGGTGAGGGGGAACAGTGTTCCTCCTCCACCGGCTGCATTCGCGACCGTCAATGTCGCGACGATCAGCGCTGGATCGGTACTTCATCGGACACACTCATCTGCGTTTCGTCCGGGTCAGTTCAATCCGTGCCTCGGGCAACCGACAAGATTTGCGCCATTCGCAGACGTGACTGGCACATGTGTTCCATCGCTTTATGCGGCGACCAGCCGGGAGGCTGCCGCGTTCGAGAGCATATTTCATGATATTGCTCCTACCGCGCGATTTAAAACCACTCGCTTAAGCACGGTCAAATCGCGGAGCGTCAGCAGAATCGTTCCAAATAAAGACCTCCCTGTCGTCAATCTTTATTCCCCGGACCTCAAAGCCTGGGGTATCGCCCGCACGAATTTGATAGAGACACCAAAGTCGACCTATCTGAAAACAGTCTTGTGGGCGCAGGCGCTTCACAGAGCGTATCCGGATATCAAAGGCATGATCTGGACGTCGCGCCAATGCGATCCGGAGAGCTGCCTGGTCTTTTTTGGAGATCGTGTCCGAGAGAGCGACTTTGATGTCTTGGATTGTATCGATGTTGCTACAAATCCCAACCTTCTTCTGGAGCTGAGAGGCTGGGGTAAGCGCGCAGGAATTACGATTATCTGACGGTCGTCTCTCAGCTGGCGGCCTTCAACCTTTTTCCGAAAGGCTGCGACTCCCGACAGAAGCGGAACTCTTTTATCCATCGGTCGACGTGATACGTGCAGCCGCCGGGTATCAGGCCTTGCCCTTGCGGACAACGTCGGCAATCGTCACCTTCTTGGGAATAAGCTTGAGTTTGAAAAAGGTGTCGGCGATGTCTTGCTGCTGCGCGACGACAGAGTCATCAAGGTTCTTGACCCCGTAGGATTGACGCTCGAGCGCCTTGACGAGGACAGGTTCAGGGATGCCAACCGATGGGGATAGCTCTGCAGCCGCAGCCGTCGTGTCGGACTTGGTCCATTCGTCAATCTCAGAAATGGCGTCGATCAAGACATCGATCGCCTGGGCGTGGCCGTCGACCAGCGTCCTGGTGCCGAGATAGAACTGGTGATTGGGAACGATACCCTCGCCGTTTCTGAGCTCTCGCGCTTCGATCGCCACTTCCGCAGCTGCCTGGAAGGGATCCCAGATGACCCATGCGTCCACCGCGCCCTTTTCGAAGGCTGCGCGACCGTCGGCCGGGGCGAGGAAGGATGACGTCACATCCTCATAGGACAAGCCAGCTTCTTCGAGCGCCTTGACGAGCAGGTAATGCACGTTCGAGCCCTTGTTGAAGGCGACCTTCTTGCCCTTCAGGTCCGCAACAGACTTTATGGGGCTATCCTTCGGGACAAGTATGGCCTCGCCGCGCGGGGCGGGCGGCTCGTGTGCGATGTAGACCAGCGGAGCGTTCGCGGCCTGGGCGAAGATCGGCGGCGTTTCGCCTGTCGATCCGAAATCGACAGCACCAGCATTCAGAGCCTCGAGGAGCTGGGGACCGCCCGGAAACTCGGTCCATTCAACCTTGTAGTCGATGGATTCAAGTTTCTTCTCCAGCGTCCCTTTGCCCTTGAGAAGCACCAGAGTCCCATATTTCTGGTAGCCGATACGTACGACCTTGTCAGCAGCGCCAGCCAGTCGAACATGCGTCAAAGGTGTCGCGATGGCACCTGCCACCACCGCAGTGAAAGCTCGTCTTGTGATTTTCATCATACCCTCCGGAATAAGACGACGCCAAATTAAAGTGTCTCTACATTTTTACTAGAATATACGTACTCCCGCGTCCGCTTTTCCGGGATTCACTTTTTGTTCTGTCCCGACAGCGAGCAAAAAGTACTCGCCTCATGCTGATCCGGATTTTGACGCAGGGGCCGCTTGACCATGGTGTCAAAGTCCAGGCCGTCACCGGCACTGGAAACGCGCCTTGATCACAGCATCCAAGAAGCTTTGCTTCACGGCGGCCATCCGAAATTAGTCCGTTGGTTCTTTGCTACAGGCGCAGAATGAGCAAAAGCCCTGCCAGGCCGGAAGCTGATCGATCGGCGCGCGGTTCTCGAGCCGTTCGCTCCCCACCCGATGATCTGTGCGATACCAGTCCCGGCAATACATTCCTCCAGCATCTATTTGGGTTCTATGAACCTCACGAGGCCGCTGGCCGACCGTCACGTGCTATCGCGCCAAAGGCGCCATTCGTGGCCTGCCGCCAGGACTGGATCGTCGCAGTCGGGCCCGACTTCAGCATCTTCGCTACGGCACCTCGGGCCTCGCCTCCCTAGAACTCGGCGACCTTACCCCAGGCAGATTTTCGGAAGCGGTCCGGATGGTAGGCGCGGGGGTCGACGATTGGCTCGTCACCAGTGACGATGTCGGCGATCAGGTGACCGGCGCCGGGACCAATGCCGAAGCCATGCCCGCTGAAGCCGGCGGCGAGGATGAACCCCGGTATGGCGGCGATTTCGCCAATGCCGGGCACACCATCCGGCGTGCTGTCGATATACCCCGCCCATGCGGCCGTGATGCTGGTGTTCTTCAGGTCGGGCAGGAGGTCGAGCGCGCGCGAATGGGTGAGGCGAATAGTGTCCTTATCGACGGCAGGATCAAGGATGCGCATGCGCTCCATTGGCGTCGGGGCATCGAGGCGCCAGTGAGTCAGGCTCTCGTGACCGGAGCGGAAGCCTTCGAGGCCGCCGGGTGCAAGGCTGCGCCAGCGCCGAGCGAACATCGGCAGAAACTGCGGCGCGAAACGCAATTGCTGCGGCGTCGGATCGACACGGCCGCGGCCGCTGATGGCGAGCGTGTAGCCGCCGTCCCCGCGACGCGTCACCGAAACGGCGGCCGTATGCAGCGCATCCGGAAGGCTGATGGCGCCTGGCGAGACGGCAAGAATCGACGAGCGGACCGACGCCTGGGGAAAGCGGATGCCGAGCTGCCGGCAGAAGGAGGAGGCCCAGGCGCCGCCGGCAAGGATCGCCGTCTTCGTGCGGATGGTGCCATGCTCGGTGACAACACCGGAAAGGCGACCGCCTTCTGTCTGTATGCCGCGGGCGGCGCAGGACTGATGCACGGTGCCACCAAGCTTGAGGATCGCACGCGCGACCGCGGGTGCTGCACTTGCCGGATCGGCGGTGCCGTCGGTCGGCGAAAAGACGCCCCCCTTCCATGGCTTTCCGGTGGCGCCGCCGCGTTCGCTCGCCTCGGCACTGTCGAGCATATGCGTTGTGACGCCGAGTGTGCGGGCAAAGTCGCGCCACCGGGCCCAGCCGGCCAGTTCCTCTTCACTATTGCTGAGGTAGAACAACCCGCAGCGTCGGAAGCCGGTGTCCTCGCCGCTCTCGGCGGAAAAACGCTCCCAAAGATCGAGGCTCTTCGTCGCCATTGGCAATTCGCGGGCGTCACGGTTCTGCTGGCGGCACCATCCCCAGTTGCGGCTCGACTGCTCCGCGCCGATCCGGCCCTTCTCGACGACGGCTACCTTCAATCCGCGGCGGGCAAGATAGTAGGCCGCAAACACGCCGACAATGCCGCCGCCGATGACGACGGCATCGGCGGCTTCGGGCAACTGCGGCGTTGTGTCGATGAATTTCAGCGGTGCGGGCATGGCGTGACCTCCGTTACCAGCACAGTCTAGCGGCTATTACGCAATGGCGTTGCTGGACTGCGGCTGGCGCGCAGCAGAAGATTCCGTCTTGCGGGAGCAATGCCGCCCTTTCTGCTTTGACCCGTTGTGCCAAACGAATTCGACACGTCTCTCCAGTGTGTTAAGGTCATCATTGGGAAAGTCGCAGCACAATCTGCTGTCCCGTTGGCCACTTCAGCAAGGGGAAAGGGCGTCATGAAACTCGACCGCATCGATATCAAAATTCTGTACGAACTGCAGAAGAATGGCCGCATCACCAATGTCGAACTCGCCGAACTGGTCAACCTGTCGCCGAGCCCCTGCCTCATGCGGGTGAAGAAGCTGCAGTCGGAGGGCTATATTGAGGGTTATTCGGCACAAATCAACGTCGGCAAGTTGGGGCAGACCCTGACGGTCTTCACCGAGATCACATTGAAGAACCACCGGCAGATCGACTTTGCCCGCTTCCTTGCAGCGATCGAGAAGGTTGACCACGTGATCGAATGCCATCTGGTGTCCGGCGGCTACGATTATCTGCTGAAATTCGTCACGGCCGGGATCGGCGAATACCAGACGATCATGGAGCGCCTCACCGACATGGACGTCGGCATCGACAAGTATTTCAGTTTCGTCGTCTTGAAGTCGCCGATCGTCAAGGTGCACATGCCACTGACCAGCCTGTTTCGGATGTAGGATCTTCAAATCGGTTTGCGCCGGGTTGCGCAGCCGGGGCTTGCGATTTGGCCCGCTCCTGCGGCGCCTCAGCGCCGGCAATAGGCTCGCACGAGCTCCGGATCCTGTTCGAGCCCATCGAGCCACGTGGGATCGAGCCTCGGCACCGACGAGAAGAGCAACTGCGAATAGGGATGCTCAGGTGTCTTGACCTTCGCCGGCGTGATTTCCTCTACCTTTCTACCGCCATACATCACGACGATCTCGTCGCAGATGGCCTCCACCACGGAGAGGTCATGGCTGATGAAGATGTAGGAAAGACCGAGCTCGCGCTGCAATTCCTTGAGGAGATCGATGACAGCGGCCGCGACCACCGTGTCCAATGCAGAGGTGATCTCGTCGCATAGGATCAGCTTCGGCTCGGCGGCGAGTGCGCGGGCGAAGTTGACGCGCTGCTTCTGGCCGCCCGAGAGCTCCCCTGGGCGGCGATGGCGCAGGTTGCGCGGCAGGCGCACCATGTCGAGCAGCTCGTCGATGCGTGCACTGCGCGCCTTGGCATTCATGCCGTGATAGAAGCTAAGCGGCCGGGCTAAGATGTCCTCGACGGATTTCGCCGGATTAAGCGCCGTATCGGCATATTGGAAGACGATCTGCATTTCGCGCAGTTCATCGCGCGAGCGCGCGCGGGCGCTGCGCCCGAGTTCCTTGCCGTCGAAGACGATCTTGCCGACAGCGGCCGGCAGTATGCCGGCGATGGTGCGCGCGAGCGTCGACTTGCCGCAACCCGACTCGCCGATGATACCGAGGTTGCGCCCCTTCTCCACCTTGAGACTGACATGCTCGACGGCGCGCACGAGAGGCAGGCCGTCGGCCTGGGCCTGGCCGTAGCCCGCGACGAGATTTTCGATTTCGAGCAACGGGGCCGAACCACTCTGTGCCGCGCCCAGAGCGCCACGGGGTTTGGGCTCAAAAGCGGCGAGCAGCTCCCGCGTGTAGGGGTGCTTCGCGCCGTCGAGGATCTCTTTGGTGGTGCCGATCTCCTTGGTCTCTCCACCCTTCAAGACGACGATGCGGTCGGCGATCTGGGCGACCACGGCGAGGTCGTGCGAGACATAAACGCCGGCGATGCCGCCCTTCTTCATGACTGACTTGAAGGCGCGCAGCACCTCGATCTGTGTCGTCACGTCGAGCGCCGTCGTCGGCTCGTCGAAGATGACGAGCTTCGGGTCGCCGATCAGCGCCATGGCGGCCGAAAGGCGCTGCAACTGGCCACCGGAAACCTGGTGCGGATAGCGGCTGCCGATCGTTTCCGGCTCAGGCAGTGACAACGCCATGAAAAGCTCGACAGCGCGGAGGCGCGCCTCGTCGGCCGACATAAGCCCATGAATTTTGGTGACCTCGATGACCTGGTCCATGATCGTGGCGGCCGGGTTGAATGCGGCGGCGGCTGATTGCGGAACATAGGTGACCTCGGTGCCGCGCACCCTGGCGCGCTGCTTTTCGCTCAGCGTCACCATATCCTTTCCGGCGACGGAGACGCTGCCGCCGGAGATGCGACAGCCGGGGCGGGCATGGCCCATCAGCGTGAGCGCGATCGTCGTCTTGCCGGAGCCGCTTTCGCCGATCAGTGCCACGATCTCGCCCTCGGCAATGTCGAAGCTGACGCCGTTGATGATCTCGACGCGCCGGCCGGAATCGGTGGTGGCTTCGACCTTCAGGTCGCGGATTTCTACGAGATTGACCATCATTCGCTCCGATCGCGGATCTTCTTTGGCAGGTTATCGATCAACAGGTTGACGCTGATGGTGAGGCTGGCGATCGCAAAGGAGGGAGCCATCACCGCCGGTGCGCCAAAGGGCAGGCCGCCGATATTCTCACGCACGAGAGCCCCCCAGTCGGCGTAAGGCGGCTGGACGCCAAGGCCGAGGAAGGAGAGGCCGGAGAGCAGGAGAACGATGAAGACGAAGCGGATGCCGAGGTCGGCAAGTACCGGCCCGACGATGTTCGGCAGGATTTCCGAGCGGATGAGATAGAGGGTGCTTTCGCCGCGGATGCGGGCGACGGTGATGAAATCCATCGCGTTGATATTGACGGCAAGCGCGCGGGCGAAACGGTACGCGCCGGGGATATAGATCACCGACAGCGTCAGGATCAGCACGGGAATGGAGGAGCCGACGGCAGCGACGACCACAAGGCCGAACAGCTTGCTCGGGATCGAGTTGAGGGCGTCGAGGAGGCGGCTCAGGACCGTGTCGAGCCAGCCGCCGGCGACGGCTGCGATCATGCCGAGCATCACGCCGCTGAAGCAGGCGATCGTAACTGCCGCAAGCGAGATGCCGACCGTGTAGCGGCCGCCCATCAGGATTCGCGAGAGCATGTCGCGGCCGAGATAGTCGGAGCCGAGCCAGAAGTCGCGGCTCATCGGGCCGAAGTAATCGAGGTCGACAATCTCGCCAACAGGGTAGGGGATGATCAGCGGCGCGAATATCGCGATCAACACCCAAAAAAGGATGACCGAGAGACCGACCATGCCGATGATGTTGAAGCGATAGCCGAGCCGGGTTCCGGAAATCCGGTCGGACTTGGTCTCAGAACTGGTCATTGTCATCGGAGCCTCGGATTGGAAAGGATGGCTATGATATCGGCGGCCGTGATCAGGAGCAGGTAGCCGAGGCAGAAGATCATCGCGCAGCTCTGGATCAGCGGCAGGTCGCGCGTGGCGACGGCATCGACCATCAGCTTGGCAATACCTGGATAGTTGAAGATCGTCTCGACAATGATGACGCCGCCCAGCAGGTATGAGAGCGAAAGCGCGACCGCGTTGACAATCGGGCCCAGAGCGTTCGGCAGCGCATGCCGAAATACAATGCGCGGCCGCGAGGCGCCCTTGAGCAACGCCATCTCCACGTAAGGCGTGTTGAGGGTCTCGATCAACGCTGCCCGGGTCATACGGATCATTTGCGCCGAGATGACGAAGGTAAGGGTGATTACCGGCATGGCATAGATGCGCAGGAGGCCTGTCAGCGACGTGACTTCGTTGGCGAAGGAGAGCGCCGGCAGCCATTTCAGGTAGACGGCGAAGATCAACACCGCAGAGGTCGCTATCATGAATTCGGGCACGGAGATGACGCCGATCGTCAACACGGTGACGGCGCGGTCGTACAGCGAGCCACGTAGCATCGCCGCGGTGATGCCGAGCGTCAGCGCGATCGGCACGGAAAAGAGCGCGGTGATGCCCGCGAGCTGCAGCGTGTTGATGAAACGCCCCCCGATCAGTTTGGCGACCGGCATCTCATTGGCATAGGAGGTGCCGAGGTCGCCCTGCAGCAAACCAACGATCCAGCGCAGGAAACGGAAGATCGCCGGGTCGTCGAGATGCATGGCCTTGCGCAGACCTTCGACTGCTTCCGGCGTGGCAGCCTGGCCAAGCAGGATAGTCGCTGTGTCTCCCGGCAAGAGCGTCGTGGCGAAGAACACGGCGAAGGAGACGATCACCAGCGTAATGAAGGCGATGAGCAATCTGCTCAACACGAGTGATAGGACATGGTTGTTCACGCGCGTTCCCTTTCGGTATTCGAGATTTCAAACCAAAAGGACCAGGGCTGCAGCGGTGCGGCTGCAACCCCGACCGTTCGCTTTCATCAGGCTTCGAGCCAGACATATTCCGCGAAGGCATAACCCATCTGGCCGCCAAGCGGGTTGGCTTCCAAGCCCTTGAGCTTGGCGGTGATCGCGTCGACATTGGAGATATAGGCCGGAATGATGGTGCCGGCTTCGTTTGCGACCATCACCTGCATCTCGTTATAGATCGCTTTGCGCTTCTCCTGGTCGAGTGAGCCGCGCGCCTCGATCAGCATCTTGTCGAATTTCTCCGATTTGTACTGGCTTTCGTTCCACGGCGCATCCGAAGTATAGAGCAGCGAGAACAGGATGTCCGGTGTCGGACGTGGGTTGATGTTGCCAAAATGGACCGGCGCCTTGAGCCAATAATTGTCCCAATAGCCGTCGGCCGGAACGCGTTGAACGTCGAGCTTCAGTCCGATTTCGGCCGCGGACGCCTGGATGATCATTGCCATATCGATCGAGGAGTTTGCCGCCTCGGAAGCAATCACAGGGATCGACTGGCCAAGGACACCGGCCTTCTCGAAATGGAACTTCGCCTTCTCCGGATCGAACGCCCGCGGCTTCAGGTCCGCATTGTGGTAGAAGTTTGCCGGGGAAACCGGCTGGTCGTTGCCGATTTCGCCGAGGCCGCGGAGCGCCGATTTGACGATCTGCTCGCGGTTGACGAGGGACTTCATTCCCTCGACGAAGTCCCGCTTGCTGCCAGGCTCCAAGTCCATGCGTATGTTGAGATTGGTGTAGTTGCCGGAGGTCGTTTTCGAGAGCACGAAGCCGTCGCCTTGGGCCTCGACCAGGCGCATCGAGCGCGGGTTGATCGTAGCGGCGAGATGGATGTCGCCCGAGAGCAGTGCGTTGACGCGCGAGCTGTCGTCGCTGATTGCGAAGTACTCGAAGGAATCGACGTTCGGGCCGGACTTCCAATAGTTCTTGTTCTTGATGCCGATCGAGCGCACGCCGGGCTCAAAGAGCTCTCTGACGAATGGGCCGGTGCCGTTGCCCTTGGAAAAATCCGTCGTGCCATCGGCGACGATCATGAAGTGGTGCATCGACAAGATGGTCGGCAGGTCGGCGTTCGGATTTGCGAGTGTGATCTCGACCGTCTGCTTGTCCACGGCCTTGAAGCCTGTCATCTGCGCGGCGATCTTCGCGACCTTCGAACCGACGGAGGGATCGAGATGGCGTTTCAACGAGAAGACCACGTCGTCGGCGGTCAACGGCTTGCCGTCGTGGAAGGTGACGCCGCTCCTCAGTTTGACCGTCCAGGTCTTCGCATCCTTGGACTCGATAGCCTCGGCGAGCTCCATCTGCGGGCTCCCGCTCTTATCGAGGAAGGTGAGACGGTTGTAGAAGGAGCAGCAGCGCACATAGTCGGTGGAGAGCGATGCCTTGGCCGGGTCGAGCGTGTCTGCGGTCGAGGACGACCAGCCGGCCGCTTTGAGTGCGCCGCCGGAGACCGGCGTTGAGGCAACCGCGTTGGAGGCGCGGCCGAGCACTAGACTGCCGGCAGAGAGGGCGGCGCCACCGGCGAGCATCATCTGCAGCAGTTCACGGCGCGTTGCTCCGCGGCGGATGGCGTTTTCGACCATGGCGTCGTCGGATCTGGTCCAATTGGTGATCTTGTCGTTCATGTCATTCCCCTTTTCGTCTGTTGGCGGGCTGCCCGTCTTCCGCGGGCTTAGACCCAATCCGGTGAACTGGTCAGCTACGTGCGACGGCCACGGCATCGGCAAGGCCGGCCATGGAGGTGAAGTGGTAGTCGGGTTCGGTGAACTCGGCCGGCTCTATAGTGCCGCCGTAACCTTTCTGCGCGTGGCGCCGCTCGATCCAGCAGTTGGTCAGCCCAAGCTTCCGCGAAATGCCGATGTCGTGGTACTGGCTCTGAGCGACATGCAGGACGTCGTCCTTCGAATTGCCTTGCGAGCCGATGAAGTCGAAGACCTTGTCAAAGAAGGCGGGGTCAGGTTTTTCGGTACCGGTATCGTCGGCGGTGAATGCGGCGTAGAAGGGATCGCCCAGTTCCTTGGCGAAGAAATCGAACGCCCAGCGGCGCGCATTGGTCATAGCGACAAGCCGGTAATTCTTCGCAAGGCGCGCCAGCGCTTCGGCGCTGTCTCCGAAGGCCCTCCAGTTCGCGGCGGAGTCCCTGAGACGCTCGCCATATTTCCGCTCAGTCGGAAGGCCGAGCTTCGGCGCGATGTCAAGATAGACACGCACCAGATCGTCCGGAAAGAGGTCGGCGCCCTTGGAGTAGCGCGCCGCGCGGTAGAGGCTGAGCGCCTCCTCGCCATCGATGGCGACACTGGCCTCGGCGGCGATGCCGGCGAGGCAATCCTTGAGGCCGCCCTCGAAGTCGATCAGCGTGCCGACGACGTCGAAGGTCATGTATTTGAATTCGGGAAGGCTCTTATGCACATCGATTCCCCAGTTTTTTCGCGTTCCAGGCCGGAACGCCGACTTCAAGAAGAATATTCTGTTCCCGTCGGCGGGATGTTTTCCCCGCTCTTGCTGGAAAGGCCGCATATACCGGGATCCGGCCGCTTCCTTGATTTGAGTTTGGCAGTTGTGCCGCGCCGGAGTCTCCGAAAAGGCACCGTGGCGCGGCACAAAATTTCGAATATGGCGGTTCCGCGCTATATAGCGTCAGTCGTCCATCAGGCCCTCAAAGCCTGGCGAACATCCGGGTCTTTCAAGGTCTCGTCCAATGTCTGGCGGGTGCGCTCGACAATCGCGTCGATCTCCGTCGCAGTGCAGCACAGCGGCGGCGCATAGCCGAGCACGCCATTGGCGAAGGCGCGGATGACGAGACCGTTTTCCCAGGCACGGTCGAAGATGCGGCGCGCCGGCTCCGCGGCCGCCGGCAAAGGGGTCTTCCTCGACTTGTCGACGACGAGCTCGACGGCGGCCAGCATGCCGCGGCCGCGCACATCGCCAACAAGGGGATGGTCCCTCAGGCTTTCGAGACCTTCCATCAGCCGCGCACCGGCCGTGACGCCGTTTTCCAAGAGGCCGTTCTCGTAGAGCTTCAGCACCTCGAGACCGACAGCGGCGCTGACCGGATGCGCGGAATAGGTATAGCCGTGGCCGACGGCGGAAGCGCCGGCGCCGTCGGCAATCGTCTGATAAACGTGATCGGACATAAAGACCGCGCCCATCGGGACGTAACCAGACGTCAGCCCCTTCGCGACAGTCATGAAGTCCGGCACGATCTCGTCCTCGGTTGACGCAAAGAGCGGTCCGGTGCGGCCGAAGCCGGTGATCACCTCGTCTGCAACGAAGAGGATGCCGAGCTCGCGGCAGAGTTCGCGCATCGCCTTCATCCAGCCCTTGGGTGGCACCAGCACGCCGCCCGAGCCCTGGATAGGCTCCGCATAGAAGGCGGCGACACGCTCGGGGCCGATCTCCTCGACCTTGCGCCGCAGGGCGGCTAGCGAGGCCTCGATGATCGCCGAAGGGCTCTCTCCCACCGGATTGCGATAGGCATAGTGAGACGGAATTTTGTGCTGCCAGTCGAAGGGAATGCCGAAGCCAGCATGAAAGGCCGGCAGCGCGGTCAGGCCGGCGCCGACCGTCGATGAGCCGTGATAGCCTTGCTCCATCGAAATGAACTGATCGCGTTGCGGCTCGCCCCGGGCAATCCAATAATAGCGGATGAAGCGGATCGTGCTGTCGACGGCGTCGGAGCCGCCGAGCGTAAAATAGACGTGGTTGAGATCGCCCGGCGCGCGCTCGGCGAGTTCGGTGGCGAGGCGGATCGCGGGCTCGGAGCCGAACCCGAAATAGGCGGTCGCATAGGGAAGCTCGCGCATCTGGCGGGCGGCCGCTTCGACGATCGCTTCGTGGCCATAGCCGGCATTGACGCACCAAAGGCCGGCAAAGCCGTCGATCAGTTGCTTGCCCGAAGCATCGGTGACCGTCGCGCCTTTCGCCGAGGCGAGCACGCGCACGCCGAGTTTTTCATGGCCGCGATAGGAGGCGACCGGATGGATGAGGTGGGCGCGATCGAGTTCGATGAGGGAATTGCTGTACATGACGATCTCCGGATCAGCCGAGCGCCTGATTGACGAGGGCGAAGGTGGTAGCGGCCGGGTCGGCGGCGCGGTGGATCGGGGGCTTCATCATGGCGATACCCCCGCTGACATGGGCTAGACCCTGGCCGGCAAGCCAGAGAGAAAGGCCCGCCTCGGCAGTGGTATCGAGCCTGATGAACAGGCCGGTTCGCGTGGAAATGAAGTGGGCCACGAGCGCCTTGGCGTCTTCGAGACCTTCGGCGACGACGGGCCCGATGGCCTCGCCGCGGCCGAAGGGGCGGATGGCGCCGAACCCGCAAACGCGCCCGTCCCGGCGGATCACTGCAAAGTTGCCGACCTTCCCGAGATAGGCGATCATCCCTTCACGGTCGGCGCCGAAAGCGAGGCGGTCGAGCGCGACGATCGCTTCGATGTCGCCAGCGGCCGCCTGTTCGGTATGCCCAGGCTCGGCGATTGCTCCGACGATGCCTTGATGCTGCAAAACGCGACCCGTCTCGCGGAAGCCGAGCCTTTCGTATAGCGGCAGGCCCTCAGTCGTTGCCACGAGTCTGAGCGGACGATCGGCCGCTAGCCGCAACGCGGCGTCCATCAGCTTGCGACCGAGGCCGCGGCCGCGCATCGCCTCGTCGACGATAACCATGTTGATCGTCGCACAGTCCGACTTGTAAGGGGTGACGAGTACAGTGCCGACGACCCGGTCGCCCTCAATCGCGACGACGCCTTTGCTCAGGGTCAGCGCCATCTGCCAATCTTCAAGGCGATGCGGCCAGCCGGCCTGCCGGGAGAGCTTGACGGCGGCTTCCAGATGCTCAGGCCCGAAGGCGGCAATATCGATCTGACTTGTCTGCATGGCATTTCCTTCATTGTCTGCCCGCAAGTCTGAAGGAGTGCCGGCCGGCAGATCGTCTGAAGGCATTGGCTCGCGCGGTATCTTATAGCTTTGCACCTACCGGTCGCCGCATCTTATGCTGGCAGGCAAGAGCGCTGGGGGGGCGCCGGGGCGGAAGACACCATTGACGACCAGCAGGCCGCACAACCTTCTGCCAAAGCCGGCTCTCGATACGATAGATTCTGCTTCGAACGCGGCCAAATCAGGCGAAGCGATGGGAGGCGCAGAGTCTATGATCCTTACAGAATACCTGGTCCCGTTCTTTCAAGGATACGCACATGACGACATTCCGTCCGAAATACATCACCTTTGACTGCTACGGCACGCTTACGAACTTCCAGATGGCGGAAGCGGCCCGCGACCTCTATCGGGAGCAGCTCGACGAGGCGCGCATGGCTGAATTCATCAAGAATTTCGCGGCCTACCGCCTGGACGAGATTCTGGGCGCCTGGAAGCCCTATGCCGAGGTGGTGCACAATTCGCTGGAACGGACCTGCAAGCGCAACGGCATTCAGTTCCGCGATGAAGCAGCGAAGGTGGTCTACGAGCGCGTGCCGACATGGGGGCCGCATGCGGACGTGCCGGCGGGGCTTGCCAAGGTCGCCAAGGAGATCCCACTGGTGATCCTGTCGAATGCAATGAATTCGCAGATCATGTCGAATGTCGAAAAGCTTGGCGCACCCTTCCATGCGGTCTACACCGCCGAACAGGCGCAGGCCTACAAGCCTCGCTTCAAGGCTTTCGAATACATGCTCGACATGCTGGCCTGCGGCCCCGAGGACATCCTCCACTGCTCGTCCTCCTTCCGCTACGACCTGATGTCGGCGCACGACCTCGGCATCAAGAACAAAGTCTGGGTCAATCGCGGTCACGAGCCCGCCAATCCCTATTACGGCTATGTCGAGATCGCCGACATCTCCGGCCTGCCGGGCGTCGTCGGTCTTTAGAAAAGGCGGTGCGCCATGAAGTTCCTGTCCTACTGGCATGATACGGCCCCGGCCTTTGCCGGAGCTGCGCAAGGCCCGGTCGATGGCCATTACGACGTCGCCGTGATCGGCGGCGGCTTCACTGGCCTCAGTGCGGCCCGGCAGCTCGCCAGGGCGGGGGCGAAGGTCGTCGTTCTGGAGGCGGAGAAGGTCGGCTGGGGCGCCTCCGGCCGCAATGGCGGACACTTGAATAACGGGCTCGCCCATAGCTATCTCGCGGCCAAGGCGGAACTCGGCAGGGAGCGGGCGATTGCGCTCTACAAGGCGTTCGACGATTCAGTCGACACGATCGAGGCACTGATCACCGAAGAAGGTATCGACTGCAACTTCCGCCGCGCCGGTAAAGTGAAGCTTGCCTCGAAGCCTCAGCATTTCGAGGCGATCGCCCGCAACTTCGAGGCGGTCAACGCGGAGGTCGATCCCGAAACGGCGCTTCTCAGCGCCGAGGATCTGAAGCAGGAGGTCGGCTCGCCCTTCTTCGGGGCAATGCTCTCGAAGAAGAGCGCGATGATGCATATGGGGCGGTATGTCGTCGGCCTCGCCGAAGCGGCCACGCGCCATGGCGCCATGGTTTTCGAGAGCGCGGCGGTCACCGAGCATCGGCAGGCGGGCGGCCGGCACACATTGAAGACCTCCCGCGGCAGCGTCACCGCCGATGCGGTTCTTGTCGCCACCGGCGCCTACACGCCTTCGCTCTTTGGTTATTTCCGCCGCCGCATCATCGCCGTCGGCAGCTTCATCATCGCCACCCGATCGCTGACAGGCGCGGAGATCGCGGCGACAATGCCGGGTAGCCGCACCTGCGTCACGTCGATGAACATCGGTAACTATTTCAGGCTCTCGCCCGACAACCGTCTGATCTTCGGCGGCCGCGCGCGCTTCTCGGCGACGTCCGACCAGCGCTCGGACGCAAAAAGCGGCGCGATCCTCAAGGCGAGCCTTACCGCGATCTTTCCGCAACTCGCCAATGTCGAGATCGACTACTGCTGGGGCGGCCTCGTCGACATGACCAAGGACCGATTCCCCCGCGCCGGCTATCAAGACGGCGTTTGGTACGCCATGGGCTATTCCGGCCACGGGGCGCAGCTTTCGACGCATCTCGGCATGATTATGGCGGACGCAATTCTCGACCGGCCGGACCGCAACCCGCTGAAGGGTCTCGAATGGCCGGCCGTGCCGGGACATTTCGGCAAGCCCTGGTTCCTGCCGCTCGTCGGCATGTATTACAAGATGCTGGACACGATCCAGTAGACGACGCGGGGGTAGGAAGAAGGGCGCGGACCGGACAGGGGCGCGCCCTTCTTTGTTTGGATGATCTAGCCCGGCGTGCCGCGTCAAGTGTGCAGCGTCTTGCCAAAGAGCTGAAGCGCCTCGCGCGTTTGAGAGCGGGACGAAGAAACACGCCGGCTTTTCGCGCGCATCCCGCCCTACTCCTGGAACCGATCACGTCTTAGGCTTCGATTAGACCCAAGACCGTCGTGACCAACCTACAGCGCGTCGCGTTCAATCGAATCACGCGCCGTGGATCCCTTGTTTGTGCATGTCGTTGTCCCAAAAGCCGCGGCACACTTTTGGGCAACATGCATTAATCCAGTCCGCCGATGTGGAAGCTCTTCATCTCGAGATATTCCTCAATACCGACCTGGGCGCCCTCGCGGCCCAGGCCGGATTGCTTGACGCCGCCGAAGGGGGCGACTTCGGTGGAGATGGCGCCGGTGTTGAGGCCGACCATACCGAATTCCAGCGCTTCCGCCACACGCCACGAACGTTTCAGGCTCTCAGTGTAGAAATAGGCGGCCAAGCCGAAGGGCGTGCCGTTGGCGATGGCGATTGCCTCCTCCTCCGTCTCGAAGCGGAAGAGCGGTGCGACGGGGCCGAAGGTCTCTTCGCTGGCAAGCAGCATCTCGGTGGTGGCGCCCGTGAGCAAGATCGGGGGCCTATATTGTCTCCCCTCCGGCACCGACCTGCCGCGCGCCGCAAGCTTCGCACCCTTGGCAAGCGCGTCCTCGACATGGCGGTCGATCTTGTCGATCGCCGCCTCATTGATCATCGGTCCGATCGCGATGCCGGGTTCCGTCCCGGGGCCAACCTTCATTGCGTTAACGCGTGCGCCGAGCTTCTCTGCAAAGGCGTCATAGACGCCGGCCTGCACCAGGATGCGGTTCGCACAGACGCAGGTCTGGCCACCATTGCGGAACTTGGACGCGATCGCGCCCTCGACCGCCAGTTCAAGGTCGGCATCGTCGAAGACGATGAAGGGGGCATTCCCGCCGAGCTCGAGCGAGAGGCGCTTGACGCTGTCGGCCGCGCCTCTCATCAAGAGAGAGCCGACACGCGTCGAGCCCGTAAAGGAGATCTTGCGCACTGTTTCGTTCGCCATGAACTCGTTGCCGATTGCGGTCGGCATGCCGGTGACGATGTTGATCACACCTGCGGGAATGCCGGCGCGCTCTGCCAGAACACCGAGGGCGAGCGCTGAAAAGGGCGTGAACTCCGAGGGCTTGATCACCACCGTGCAGCCGGCCGCCAAGGCAGGTGCCACTTTGCGGGTAATCATTGCGTTCGGGAAGTTCCACGGCGTCACGATCGCGCAGACGCCGACCGCCTCTTTCAGAACGACGATGCGCCGATCGGCCGTCGGAGAAGGAATGGTGTGGCCGCCGATGCGACGCGCCTCCTCGGCGAACCATTTGACAAACGAAGCGCCGTAACGGATCTCGATGCGCGCCTCGTCGAGCGGCTTGCCTTGTTCCATTGTCAAGAGCAGAGCCAAATCCTCGAGGCTTTCGATCATCAGCGCATACCAGCGCTCAAGTAATGCGGCCCGTTCGGCATGCGTCTTCTTCTTCCATGGTCCGAAGGCGGCATTGGCGGCTTCGATGGCGGCGCGCGTTTCCTCTTCGCCCATGTCGGGAATCGTGCCGAAACGCATCCGACTGGCGGGGTCGAAAACGTCGACGGTCTTACCCGAGGCTGCGCCCAGCCAGGCTCCGTCGATGAAGCCCTCTTGCCGGAAAAGTTCCTTGTCGTTCAACATCATATTCTGCTCCTCTAAAGATCAGCCGAGCGCGGCAAGGATCGCCGCGGTGATAGTTTCTGTCTTGTCCTTACCGGGCACGGTGCCGATGCCCCGGGCAGTGGTCCTTTCGAGCGCGCTCATGACGGTTCGAGCGGCTTCCTTTTCTTCGAGATGCTCCAGCATCATCGCGCCGGACCATATGGCGGCGACGGGGTTGGCGATGCCGAGATGGGCGATGTCGGGTGCGGAGCCGTGTACCGGCTCGAACATCGACGGTGCGCTTCGATCAGGGTTGATGTTGGCGGAAGCCGCAAACCCGAGCCCGCCCTGGATCGCGGCACCGAGATCAGTCAGGATGTCGCCGAAGAGGTTCGAGGCGACGACGACGTCGAGGCCGTCTGGCGCCATCACCATGCGGGCGGCCATGGCGTCGATGTGGTAGCTCGTCGCCTCGACATCCGCGTATTCGGCGGCGAGCTCTCGCGTAATCTCGTCCCAGAACACCATGGAGTATTTCTGGGCGTTGGATTTTGTCACCGAAGCGAGCTTGCCGCGGCGTTGTCGCGCCTGCTCGAAGCCGAAGCGCAGGATCCGTTCGACGCCCGTGCGGGTGAAGATCGAGGTCTCGACCGCGACCTCATCGACCGTTTCCTGATGCACGCGGCCGCCGGCGCCGGAATATTCGCCTTCGGTATTCTCGCGGATGCAGAGGATGTCGAAATTTTCCGCCTTCAACGGACCCTGGACACCCGGCAGCAGCCGGTGCGGGCGGATATTGGCATATTGCACGAAAGCCTTGCGGATCGGCAGGAGCAAGCCGTGGAGTGAGACGGAATCTGGCACTTCCGCGGGCCAGCCGACGGCGCCGAGTAGGATTGCATCGAAGCGGCGCAAGATTTCTATGCCGTCCGTCGGCATCATCGCGCCCGTTTCCTTGTAAAAGGCGCAGGACCAGCGAAAGGGCGTGCCGGTGAGCGAGAAGCGGGAATGCCTGGCGACGGTCGAAAGAACCTGCCAGGCAGCATCCATTACGTCCTGGCCAATGCCGTCGCCGGGAATGAGTGCGATCGAATAGGATTTCATGGAGGCTCCTAGAGGTTGATGAGAACGCTCTTGCACTTGCGGTTGGCCTGGTAGGCCTCGCGTCCGAGGTCCTTGCCGACGCCAGAGCGCTTGTAGCCGCCGGTCGGCAGGATGTGGTCGCGCGAGCGGCTATAGCGGTTGACCCAAATCGTGCCGGCCTGCAGCAGTCGCGTCAGCCGCAGCGCGCGCGACAGGTCGCGGGTGAAGAGGCCCGCAGCCAGGCCGTAGGTCGGGTGGTCGGCGAGAGCCAGCGCCTCCTCTTCGTCGGCGAAGCTCTGCATGGTCAGGACCGGACCGAAGATTTCTTCGGTAATCGCTGGCGAGGAACTGTCGCGCACGGCCATCAACGTCGGCTGATAGAAATAGCCCGACGCATCCATTGGGGCGCCCCCGAACAGGCATTCGCCGCCGGCTGCAACGGCAGCCTCGACGATGCCGTGGATACGGTTCAACTGGCGCTTCGAGATGATCGGCGAGTATTCGCTTGCCTCATCCCAGGTCGGACCCGGCTTCGCCGCCTTCATGCGCGTGATGATCGCCTCGGCGAGCGGCGCAGCAACGCTTTCTTCCACGATCAGGCGGGAGCCGGCGATGCAGGCTTGGCCAGCGTTAGACATCATGCTCTGGGCGATTGCCGCCGCCGCCTTGTCGAGATCGGCATCGGCGAAGACCAGTTGCGGGCTCTTCCCGCCGAGTTCAAGCGTCATGGGCTTGACCCCGGTGCGGGCGATATTGGCCATGATGGCAGAACCGGCGCTGGTCGAGCCGGTGAAGCTTACCTTGGCGATGTCCGGATGGCCGGTGAGGGCAGTGCCGGTCACCGGACCGTCGCCCAGCACGATATTAATGAGACCGGCCGGCAGGCCGGCGCGGACCCCGAGCTCGGCAAGGTAGACGGTCGAAAATGGCGTCATTTCGGAGGGTTTCAAGACGACGGCATTGCCGGCGGCAAGGGCGGGACCGAGCTTCCAAGCGGCCATCGAAACGGGGAAATTCCACGGCGTGATGGCGCCGACGACGCCATAGGGCTCGGTCATGATCATGCCGAGATTGTTGTCATCAGTCGGCACGAGGTCGCTGCCTTCCTTGTCGGCGAATTCTGCGAAAAAGCGGATCTGTTCGGCGCTTACGGCTATGTCGCCGGCGATCAGGTGCCCGACCGGGCGTGTCGAGGAAAGCGCCTCGAGCTTAGCGAGGGTTTCCGCCTCCCTTTCGATCAGGTCGGCCCAACGCTGCAGCACGACTGTGCGCTCGCGCGGACGCACGCCGCCCCAGTTGCTCGCCTTCAGCGCGTTCTTGGCGGTTTCGACGGCGCGATCGACGAGAGCTTCGTCTGCGAGTGGACAGTCCGCATAGGCCTTGCCGTCGGACGGACGATGCATGTCGATATCGCCCTCGGCAGGGATCAGCCGATCGCCGATGAAGTGCCCGAGGGGCAGGGGAAGAGTGTCGGGGTCAAAGCTGAGAGTCATAGTGGGTCCTCGGATAAGCTCATGCGAGCCTACCGGGAGAACGCGAGCAGCATGCATCGAGTGGCGATGCGCCGACGGCGGAAAATTACGTTTTTAGTGACGAGACAGCGAAATCTTCGGTGGCTGAGATGGGCCGTCGGTGACGTGTCGGCGATGCGCCGGAGCAATCCGACAGGGGCACGAGAAAGCGATTGCCAGGCTGGAGCAGCGACGACACGCCAGAAAGCCGCGAGCGTGTCGGAGGGCGAGGATGCCGGTTGCCGGCAAGTTTCCGCCGAAACCAGTTCGCGCGCAATCCGTGGGAGATAGGCCTGTATCAAGGGCCTCGATCGGATCGCGCGGCCGGGCACTACATGACCGTTACGTAGATCTTACGTACGGTCTCGATCGTCTTCCAGACACCGACAAACCCCGGCTTCATGACGAAGCTGTCACCGGCTTTGTAGACGACCGGCCTGCCGCCTTCCGGCGTGAGCTCGACGACACCGGAGAGGATGTGGCAGAACTCGAAAGTCTCGCCCTTAATCGAGCGCGTCTCTCCGGGGGTTGCCTCCCAGACGCCTGTATGGATCATCTCTCCCCGTGCGACGTCTTGAGCCCAGGTCTTGAAGGAGGGACTGCCCGAGATCAGGCGTTCGGGAAGCGGACCGGACTCGCGCGGCGGGAAAGAGGGATTGGTGTCGATGTTCTTCAAAAGGGACATGGGTTTCCTTTCCTAGGATTGAGAGCTTAATAGCCGCGGCCGCGATCGATGAGCCCGATGGGATCAAGTCCGCCTCGATGACGCTTGATGTTCTCGATCACGGCCTCGGCGGCTGTTTCCGGTTGGGTGACACTTGCTATGTGCGGCGTCAGCAGGATTTTCGGGTGGCTCCAAAAGGGATGACCCGTTGGCAGCGGTTCGGGATCAGTGACGTCGATGACAGCACCGGAGAGATGGCCTCGATCGAGCGCCCCGATCAGTGCTTCATGATCGAGCTGCGGCCCGCGGCCGACATGAACAAGTGCCGCGCCTGCCGGGAGCTTGGCGAAAAGGACGGAATCGAGGAAACCGCGTGTCTCGTCAGTCAGGGGCAGGAGACAGATCACAATGTCCGTGGAGCCGAGCAGCGCATGCAGTCCGTCTTTGCCATTGAGGCATCTGACGCCCTCAATTTCGTGCGGGCTACGGCTCCAGCCGGAAAGGGGAAAGCCGAAAGGCTTCAGCCGCTCCAGGACGGCGGTGGCGAGCATGCCGAGGCCAAGCACGCCGACGCGGCGTTGGGCCGCCTGGATCTGTGTGATGGCCTGCCACGATTGCCGCCGCTGCTGGTCGAGATAGGCGGGTAGATTGCGGTGCAGCGCGAGCACGGCAAGTGTCACATATTCCTGCATCATCCGGACGATGCCGTCCTCGACCATGCGCACGACCTTCACATGGGGCGGCACGGCCTCGATGCGGAACTGGTCGACGCCGGCGCCGATCGAGAAGAGGATTTCGAGATTGCGATAGCGCGAGAGATTTTCGGGAACCGTCCAGGTGATCAGGTAGCGCACCGCATCCGGATCGGCCGCCGCCGCATCGGTGGCGAAAGGAACGTCCGGAAGCTCACGCGAAAAAGCTTCGGCGAAAATCGCACCGCGTTTTGCGTCGGAATTGAAGAGGAAGGTCATCGCGCGTCTCCTTCTTGTCTCAGGCGCGGCAACATTCGCCGAGCCGCTCGATCATCGCCTGGCAGGCCAGGAGCTCATCAACGAGGATGAATTCGTCGGGCTTGTGGGCGCGGCTGATCTCGCCGGGGCCGCAGATGATCGCGTCGATGCCAGCCCGTTGGAAAAGTCCCGCCTCGGTGCCGTAGCTGACCGCCGCGAGAGACTCGAGACCGGTCAATTCTTCCAGCAGCCGCGCAAGCGGCGCATCAGGGCCGAGCGAAAGTGCCGGATAGGAGCTCAGTTCCTGCCATTCCACTTCGAAGCCGCGTTCCGACAGCGCCTCGGCGGCCTCTCGCATCGGCGCGAGCAGTTCCGCCGGATCGACGCCGGAAATCGCCCGCGCCTCGAACTCGGCCTCGCAGGTGTCCGGGATGATGTTGACCGCCTGGCCGCCCTTCACCGTGCCGATCTGCAGAGAGGAGTAGGGCGGCTCGAAAACATGCTCGAAAGGACCACTGGCCAGTCGGTCGGCTTCGCCGATCGCCCGTGCGAAGACGCTTGCAATGGCATGGATGGCATTCAGTCCCATCTCGGGCCTCGACGAATGGCCGGAACGACCCTTGACCGTAAGTCTGGCGGCGGCCTTGCCCTTGTGGGCGCGGATCGCATGCAAGCTGCTCGGCTCGCCGATGATCGCGCCGAGCGGCGTTGCGCAGAGTTCCGGCAGGCGCGCGATCATATGTGGCACACCGCGGCAGCCAGCCTCCTCGTCATAGGAGAAGGCGAGGTGCAGCGGTCGGCGCAGGTGCATGTCGGCGAGCTTTGGCGCGACGGCGAGGGCAGCGGCCAAGAAACCCTTCATGTCGGTGGCGCCCCGCCCATAGAGTCGGCCCGCCTCTTGACGCAGACGGAAGGGATCGCCCGTCCAGCCGCTTTCGGTCGCCGGAACGACGTCCATGTGACCCGAAAGAATATAACCCGGCACCTCTTTCGGACCGATCGTGGCGAACAGGTTAGACCGATCGCCCTCCGGCCCCGGAAGCAGGGTGGCGGCGATGCCGTGGTTTTGCAGATAGCTGCGGGTCCACGCAACGATGTCCGTATTAGGGGTGCTGACGACGGAGGGGAAGCCGACGAGCTTTTCGAGGATTTCCACTGCCTGCATTCTTGTCCTCATCCCGTTTCGCTGGGTCGGCGCCGTCGATCATGCCCAGTACTTTAGAAGCCTATCCAGGCTTTACATGCCGAAAGCGCGTCGGATTTGGATGATTGTTGTGCGTCAGGCGGCCTCTCAAGTGAATTGTATCGAGTGCACCGTCCTAGTCTAAGGGATACAATTTTGGCCGCGGCCCGGTTGGAAATCGGGACGAGAGCAAGACGACGGCAGGGGCGGGAGGCAAGAAGTGGACGCATCGACATCCGAATCCAAAGTCATCGACAGTTACGAAATGCGCATAGCCGGGATCGAGAGCGCCGATCTCGAGCAACTGCACGCCCTGTCGGTTTCCGTCGGATGGCCGCTTCGCGCCGAGGACCTGCAGCTCCTGCGCGAGGTCGGCCGCGGCTATGTGGCGCTTGATGAAATCGGCAGGCTGACAGGTTCGGCCATGTGGTTCCCGCAAGGTGACGACTTCGCGACCATCGGCATGGTGATCACGTCCCCGCGGCTGCAGACAAACGGCACCGCACGGTGGCTCATGGAGCACGTGCTTTCGGATTGCCGGGGACGCAATCTCAGGCTCAATGCGACGAGGGCTGCCCACCGTCTTTATCATTCGCTCGGTTTCCAGCCCGTGCTGACGATATACCAATGCCAGGGCATTGTCCGCCGCCCGATCGACTCGACTACGCAAACGGAGCAACCTGAGGTCCGGCGACTGGAGGGGGAGAACCTTGCCGCTGTCGTCGAGCTGGATGCAGGGGCATTCGGTGTTTCGAGGGCGGCGCTGATCGGCAAGCTCTTTGCACAATCCATAGGCTACGGCTTGGTTCGCGACGGTCGGCTGTGCGCTTTCGCGCTTTGCCGTCCGTTTGGCAGGGGGCATGTCATTGGCCCGGTCGTGGCAGAAACTGATGCGGACGCCATCGCAGTTGTCCGGCCGCATGTCGCG
This sequence comes from Rhizobium sp. BK538, assembly GCF_014197575.1. NCBI lineage: Bacteria > Pseudomonadati > Pseudomonadota > Alphaproteobacteria > Hyphomicrobiales > Rhizobiaceae > Rhizobium > Rhizobium sp. BK538. Next base: position 139,347 of record NZ_JACIFT010000004.1, on the reverse strand, counting down.
GCCCACGAAAACCAGTTTCTGCGCCTCGATACACCAGTCGAGTCCGGCACTTTCGCCACATTCCTCTCGCAATCCGGTCTGACCGTCTTCGACACAGTGCTCGCAATGTCCCGGCGGGGCAAAGGCGACGCGGCCGTAGTACCAGGACCGAACCTGTACGGGCTGGCGAGCCACGCGCTTGGCTGAGCCTTTACGGCTTCTGCAATGGCAAGATCACACGCGTTCAAGCCTCTCCAGACGGCGCGGAAGCAGGCTCCCTCTGATTGAAGATAACGGGGCGGTACGAACCGTAATATTCACGCGCAGGCGCGCGAAGGTCCACTTTTGTGGCCCAGTACCGGGCATCCCAGACGCTTTCGGTGATTGGCGGCTTAGGGGCCGATGGACGACCGTCCGCTGCCAGGTCACCTAATACGAAAAGCGGACATATGAGCTCTTGCACCGAGGTCTGGGATCGGCCCTTTTCCGGACATACACTCACGCATTCTTCGGGGAACAAAATTGACCCTGGCCTGTCGTGTCGTCCCCCATGGGCGGAACCGCTTTCATAGTTGGGCGTTTTTGTCAGTTAGATCGGATATCGCTGGCATTCCGCCGGCACTGCCGAATGGGAGAAAAATCATGAGAACGATATTGATCGCGATAGGTGCGTTAACTGCTTTAACCGGGTCTGCTTTTGCGGCCGAGCCGGCCAAGATGGTCGAGACGAAAATGGGCAAGGTCCTGGCCACTGAAAAAGGCATGGTGCTTTACACCTTCGACAAAGATACAAAAGGCAAATCCAACTGCGATAGCGATTGCCTGAAGAAGTGGCCGGCGTTCCACGCTGGAGCCAAGGCCAAGGCGGAAGGCGAATGGTCTCTAGTCAAAGCTGCGGATGGCAAAGAGATGTGGGCCTATGAGGGCAAGCCGCTTTACACCTATGTCGAGGATAAGAAAGCCGGTGAAGCCAACGGCGATGGCGTTGGAGGAGTGTGGCACGTGGCCAAATAGGTCACCGGCGACGGTTCGAATGGGCGGTCGTCGGATCGCCCTGAACCCCAAGACCAACTTCTGGAACGACCTATCTCTCTCTGTGGCTTCGCCGACAAACCCACCTGTCCGATGACCGCTGGCAATCATTGTGATCGACTGAATTGTGCAACAGCAACGATTGGAAGCGTCTCATTAAAATCCGCTGGCGATTGGTGGCTGACTGCGCGATCCGTGTTTCAATGACCGCAATGTGCCGAAAGCGATCATTGGTGCCATCGAAAGCGATATCCTAAATCCCCGTGCTGCCGAGGTCCCTATCTCCGCGAGGTGCCTCCGAAATCTCCGACAAAGATTGAAACTCCGCCTCCACGAAAGGGGCAATGACCAACTGGGCAATGCGGTCACCGGAACGGACGCTGAAGGGCGCGTTGGAAGTGTTGAATAGGATCACCTTGAGCTCGCCCCGGTAGTCGCTGTCGATCGTGCCGGGTGAGTTCAGGACTATGATTCCATGTTCCGCCGCCAGCCCCGAGCGAGATCGGATCTGAGCTTCCATGCCCAAAGGCAACTCGAGCGCGATCGCGGGATGACCTCGCGGGTTCCTGGCGCCGCTCGATGGCCGGGCCATCGAAGGCAGCGAAGACGTCCGCGCCGGCTGCCCCAGAGGTCTGATACTCTAGAAGTCTGGCTCGATCGGTCAACAGCAGAACCTTGACACGGGACCTATCGGTCATGGTGTGCTCTTCTCCGGTCGGAAGTCACCGCACATCAATGGGCTTCGACAGTTATGCCACGATAGGCACCGACAGGAAAAACTCGCTATTATGTAGGACCAACCTCCGCAATTATGTAGGACCGCCCACCAGACTCTGATTTCGTGACCAGATAATCTGAAAGCGTAGCTTTTAGAGAGTGTTACGGATGCGGTCTCTCGCTGACGACTGCTTTCGGGCCCGTTGCTGACATCGTTGAATAATCGCGGGTTCCCGTTGACGCCGAGGATGCAAAACCGAGGCACGGCTATCCGATGGACGAGCATCGAGAGGGTGGTTCTCATTTTCACCGAGTACCGGCGAGGGCTCGCGGCGGGTAAATTCCGCTCATTCAGCTGTGGGCTCTCTTGGTTGCCAACCGACGATGTCGGGGGTCAAAGCGATCAAGGAGCGGCGTCAGCGATGCACTTCAAAAGGGTGACCACTATGGACAGGCTTTTCTATGTTGGTGTGTTGGCCGCTCTCTTTGCGGCTTTTGCCTTTTCGCTTAACTTCGTTGTGCCCTTCATAATCGGTGACTATTCCACCTTCGATTTTGCCCTCATCCGTCATGTTGTCTCAGCTTTCGTAGGACTTTGCGTCCTATCATTGGAGAAGCGCGTGGTGCGACATCTCACGCTCCGGAACTGTCTGTCGGCTATCTGGCTCGCCTTCATCGGATATGTCGGCTACTTCCTGACCGTGACGGGAGCGGCCATCTATGCCGGTCCGGTAATCGCTCCAGCCTTTCTCGGCCTAGTACCAATCGTACTGATGGTCATTGGTAATCAACGTCAGGGATCGCTGCCGTGGCGAACCCTTATGATGCCTCTCGCGCTGGTGCTGGTCGGCCTGGTTCTCGTCAATGGTACGGCATTCACGGCCGAAGGATTGAACTCGGTCCGATCATTGTGGGTTGGCGTGCCGCTAGCGCTTGCTGCCGTCGGACTTTGGGTCTGGTTCGCCCTTGCCAATCAGGCTGCACTCGCCGCTCGACCAAAAATGCCTTCCGGTGTTTGGTCGGCGTTGATACTGGTGGGGGGCGGCGTCCTGATGCTGGCGTTCTATCCTGTCGGGGCTGCAATGGGCCTCTTCCGTCTTCCAACGATAGGCTTCGGCTGGAGCACTGCGGGCAACCTATATGTTTGGGGTACAACTTTCGCGCTGTTGGCAACTGTGTGCGGCGTTTGGGCTTGGAACATTGCGTCACGAAGCCTGCCGGTTGCATTAGCCGCGCAATTGATCGTCTCGGAAACAGCCTTTGGGGTAATCGGAGGGCTTATCGTGCATGCGCGTTGGCCAACTCCGATTGAAGGCACTGGCGTCGTAGTTCTGATCGCCGGCGTTGTTCTGTCAGTGCGCATTTTCTATGATTCCCAGGTCACATCGGGAAAGGCATTGCTTGCGCACGAGTGATACAGTGGATGCAGGAACGAATAACAGGCGCTAGTGTCGAGTTTCAACCAAGTTCAGCGCAATGACCGCAGTTGGCGCTTTGCGGAAGAAGACCCGCCTTCTCCAACGACAGGCCGACGGCAATGGTCATTCCCCGTGACCATCGCGATCATCTGAGCGATCTCCGTAACGTGGTCGAACTTGACAACCTTGCAGGCAGCGTCGAACTGCCAGAGGTGACCATAATGGGGAACGAATAGTTCTTGCCCCGCGCTGTCGCCTCAAAATCGATGAGCACGAAGAGACCTTGTCACCGCCGTGGAACAACGGATGCGGTTGTTCGACGCGATTGGCGCGTCCCCGTTAGTCGGAGTGGCCCTGTCCGGGCTGTGGTGGTAGGCTAGAGTGTGGGAGGCGCGCCCATGAGCGAGGCCCGAAAGATCGCAGCGATCCTAGTGTCGGATGTGGTCGGTTACAGCCGGCTCGCCGGCGCGGACGAGGATCGTATCCTGGCGCGGCTGCGGGCTTTGCGCAGCGATCTCATCGACCCTACGATCGCCGTGTATCACGGCCGCGTGGTCAAGCGCACCGGCGACGGCAGTCTTGTAGAATTCCGCAGCGTTGTCGATGCCGTGCGTTGCGCCATCGAGGTGCAGAACAGCATGATCGAGCGGAATGCCGGCCTACCGGCTGAGCGGCGGATTGAGTTCCGCGTCGGCATCCATCTGGGCGATGTCGTCGAAGAAAGCGACGGCGATCTTATGGGTGATGGCGTCAATATCGCTGCCCGCCTGCAAGGAATTTGCGATCCCGGCGGCATCTGCCTCTCCGAACAGGCGTACTGGCAGGTCAAGGCAAGGCTTGATCTCGCAATCAACGATCGCGGCGACGTGCAGCTCAAGAACATCAACGAGCCGGTCCACGTCTATTCGCTGCTGGTCGGTATCCCCACCCAGGCGAAGCCTGCAACGCCAGCGGACGGCGCAGGACCGGAAAAGTCTTCGACGCGGCTCGCGCTGCCCGACAAACCCTCGATCGCGGTCCTGCCGTTCCAGAACATGAGCGGTGACCCCGAGCAGGAGTATTTTGCCGACGGCATGGTGGAAGACATCATCACTGGGCTGTCGCGGATCAAATGGCTGTTCGTGATCGCGCGGAACTCGAGCTTTGTCTATAAGGGAAAGGCCGTGGATGTCCGGCAGGTTGGGCGCGAGCTTGGCGTGCGCTATGTGTTGGAGGGCGGTGTGCGCAACGCGGGCAACCGATTGCGCATCACTGCCCAGCTTGTCGAAGCTGAGACCGGAGCGCATCTGTGGGCCGATAGATACGACGGCGCGCGGGAGGACGTCTTCGACCTACAGGACCAGATCACTGAAAAGGTGGTGGGTATCGTCGAGCCGAGCCTGCAGCGATCGGAGATCGAGCGTGCTCGGCAAAAGCGCCCTGAAAACCTTGACGCCTATGACCTCTATCTGCGCGCCGTCCCCCACATGGCAACGGTGATGCCCGCCGACGCCAAGGTCGCAGCCGGGCTTCTGGAGGATGCGTTAGGCCTGGACCCGAACTACGCCGCCGCCCATGCGCGCCTTGCCTGGTGCCACGAGATCTTCTTCACGCGGGGCGGCTTCGACGAGGCCGACAAGGTCGCCGGGATCGGGCACGCACGCTCCGTGATTGCGAGCGGCACCGACGACGCGGCGGCATTGGCCATCGCCGCCTTTGCGATCTTTATGCTGGGCAAGGATCAGGAAGCGGCGTTGAACGCAGCCGAGCGCGCCCTGTGTTTGAATTCCTCCTGCGCTACCGCGCTCTATTTCGGCTCCGTCCTCTACGCCTTTGCCGGTCTACCCGCCAAGGCGAGCTCCAATGCCGAACGCGCGCTAAGGCTCAGCCCGTTCGATCCGATGGCCTATGCGGCGCATTTGGCGCTCGGAACAGCTGCTATCCAGCAGGAGCGATACGACGAGGCGGTAGCGCATTGCGCGAGGGCCGCTCAGGCAAATCCCCGGTTCAGTACGCTTTATTTCTTTCAGGCTGCTGCGTTGGCGCTCGCTGGCCGCCAGGAGGAAGCACGGCCGGCCGTGCAGCGATTGCTCGAACTGGAGCCAGGGTTTCGGCTCCGCGTGTTCTTCGAACTGGGGATGGTGCGGGCAATCGCCGACAGGTTTGCGGACGGGGCGCGCATGCTGGGCTTGCCGGAGTAGCCGGCTTCAGCGGAAAGTTCACCGGAAGGGCAAGTCGCTCCGAGATGGCGTCAATCCTCACCATTAGCCGTCAAAGTCATTCCTGCCCGATGACGTGATACACGCCTGACAAACGTTAGAAGCTACGCCTTCAGTGTCGGAGGCTACCGGCAGCGGCGAGCATCTCCGCCGCGTTTGGAAGATGCAGAGGCTGTTCGGCCCGTCGCGCGCTTCAATTTGCACCCAGCGAACGATGCCGTCGGCGTCGATGAGGAAGTGCCCGACAAGCTGTGTGGGGTGGCTTGCGAAGATGGCATGATCAACTTCATTAAGCTCGAAGCCGTCCTTGGCGTTGAGCAAGGCATTGGCCGTCATCGGATGTAGCGCTTCCGGCAATTCGCCCGTCGGGTTAATGCGAGCGGCCTCGAATTGCTCCATGCTTGCCCGATAGGGCCATACAGGCTGTTCGTGGCTGCCTTCGGGCAGGAAGTTGCCGCGCGGCACGCCGAAGGCCCGGTGCGTGGAGCAATCCTGGTCACATAGGAGCACGGCCGGCGTCGGCCGGTGCCCGAAATATATGCGGGCGCGCTCCACCGGCGTGTTGATCACGGCAACAGTTTCCACCCCCGCGGCGCGCAGGGCAGGCTGTAGGCCACCGAGCTGTCCCACCTGGCGCCGGCAGAACGGGCAGTGCAACCCGCGGAAGAAGGCAATCAGAAACGGGTGACCGTGGAGGCTGGCGAGCGAAACCGTTCCTTTTTGATTTGCCGACGGAAGTGAGAAGGCGGGCGCGTATTCCCCTGGTTGCAGCGGGCGTATCGGGTCTCCCATGGCATCTGTCCTTTGCTAGGCGTTCAGGTGAATGCTGGGCTTGATCTAAGTCCGACACCTATCACGCCACGGCACCACTCGCTATGTTCACGGAGCAAATCAGCGGCCGGTGGGAACCTTCAGAAGTCTTGCGACGGCGGCATGCCCACCGCCCAAACCGGCCACCGACCAACAAAGAACTGCGTAAAAATCACATGAGTTTTTTTAACGCGCTATAATTTTCTGTCGATTACTCTTTGCCGGGAGTTGTGTTCTAGGTGGCGATTGTGATGAGGACGGCCTTCCAAATAAAGTTGCAAGCACGGCCGTTGGGATGAACGCAAGTTGGCGACTGATCTCATTGCACATCCTGCTATGGACGGCGCTCGCTTTAGCTGCGTACAACACCGCAGGAGCCTATAAGTTCGCGAGTTGCTGGCACATCCTCCTTATTTATATTCCGCCTCTCAATATCCTGTTCCTGCTGTTTGCCATCTATAGCTTAGCGGTTCTGTTATCGTCCGTTTCTCGTCCGTCGATGCGTGCACAGCCACGTTTTTTAGGAGCGTGTCACGGGACGATACTCATAGTGGGAATGGTAGGATGTAACTTAGCCGCTGTGTCGGCAGCCGGTCAGGTAAACTGCCTTTAGGACCGATGACTGCAATTGGCGCGAAGCTGCCCCTAGAAAATCGCGCCTCCGTGTCGGCGTTGGGGCCGTTAGCCGGCGGACTGCTTTCGAAGAGCAGGCGTTGAAAGCTGACATTCGTTCATTAGCGGCTCGAAGGTCCGCTTTTGGCCCCGCAGCAGACGATTTTTTGCTGCCGCCGCCGCGGTGCATGACCTCGGATGACCGGTCTACGGCATGGAAGCTTGCGCTTCCTGCGCGAGCAGGTTATACACTGAACTAGATGGTTCAGTATTTAAGTCCTCCCCTCGATCTCTCGTTTGCGGCGCTGTCCGATGCGACGCGCCGCGGGATCATCGATCAGCTTGGGCGAGGGGACGCGTCGATCACCAGTCTCGCGGATAAGTTCCAGATGACACTGACCGGCATGAAGAAGCACGTCCAGGTTCTCGAGCGGGCGGGGCTCGTCGTCACGCAGAAGGTCGGACGGGTGAGAACCTGCAAGCTTGGGAAACACGGCCTCAAGGCGGAGGCCGAGTGGATCGAGGCGCATCGCAAGCTCTTCGAGGCCCGCTTCGAAGCATTGGACGAAATCATCAGCGAGATGAAACAGGAGGGAAGCGATGACACAGCAAGTTAACAGTGCAGGTGGTGCAAAGAACCGCACGTCCGTCGAGCGCAGAGGGGATCGCGAACTCGTCGTAACGCGGACATTCAATGCGCCGCCGAGCACGGTCTACAGGGCGTGGAGCCAGCCCGAGCTGTTCCAGCGCTGGTGGGTGCCAAAATCGGTGTCCGGCGTTTCGCTCGTATCGTGCGATATGGACGTCCGTACCGGCGGCAAATATCGGCTGGAATTCGGCGCCGGCGGTCCGGACACCATGGCCTTCTATGGCAAATATCTCGAGGTGGTGCCGAACGAGCGCATCGTCTGGACCAACGACGAGGTCGAAGAGGGCGCGATCACGACCGTGACCTTCGAGGACCAAGGCGGGAGGACACTAGTGAATTTCCACGAAGTCTATCCGTCCAAGGAGGCGCTTGAGGAAGCACTACAGGGCTCGGCGGCCGCATTGCCGGAGCAGTTGGAGCAGCTCGACGAATTGCTTTCCAGCATAGGCGAGTAGCGCGGGTCGGGAAACTCGCCTCGAGGGAACGTCTGCTCTTGGCAAGTGACCCACCGGCCGTTCTGGCCGGAGCGGGCGCGCCTATCCGTCAGACATTCGCCGCTAATTCGAAAAGTACCGAAAGCTACCTTGATCAGGTCAGTTCGTTGGCGGAGCGTTCCCAGGTAGAGTGTCTTCTCACCAGATTGACGGCCATGATAAACGGTGCCTATGGGAATCAAGAACTATCTGATCGAAGGCGGTTCCGGCACTGGAAAAACGTCTGTCGCCACCGAACTGGAGCGGCGGGGCTACCATGTCGTCCATGGTGACCGGGTCTTGGCCTATGTCGGCGACCCCGAGACAGGCCAGGCACTCGCAGGACCGCCCAAGGGCGCAGACCGCATCGTTTGGCGATACGCGCACTGGATCTGGCCGGTCGACAAGGTCCGGGCTATTGCTGCCGACACCACCCATCCTGCCACCTTCCTCTGTGGCGGCTCGCGCAATTTCCACAAATTCCTGGACCTATTCGACAAGGTTTTCGTGCTCGACATCGACGTTGAGACGTTGAACAGACGATTAGATGGGCGGCCGAATGAGCCGGGCTTCGAGCCGGCCGAGCGGGCGCTGGTACTCCGCTACCATCATACCCGGGAATATCTTCCCGTCGGCATCAATATCGACACGGCGGGTACCGTTCCAAGTGTCGTCGACGATATCCTCGCTCAACTCCCCTGAAGCCCTGAAAGTATTGTGAATGGGATGGGAAGCGCTCGATTATTGCGGGAAAGACGCTGGCCGCCTGAACGGCTCACTTGCGGCATTGTCGTTTTCGTAGCCGACCGGCAGCTTTCAGAACGACAAACCGGGCGTCTTAACGCCGTCCTTAGGGCGTATAGCGGCTCGGTCGCAATTTTTGGAATTGAGAAAGTTTCGTTGACACGTGCAGCCCACTGTGCGCGGGGCCGCACACGCTCAGATCTCGGTGTGCTCAGCTAGTTCCAGTGCATCCTCAATGTCCACGCCGAGGTACTTGACCGTATTTTCGATCTTGGTGTGCCCCAACAGGATTTGGATCGCGCGAAGATTGCCTGTCGCCTTGTCGATCATTGCGGCCTTCGTGCGCCGAAGCGAGTGCGTGCCGTCGTCTTCGCGTCGTAGGCCAATTGCGGTCACCCATTCATCGACCAATCGGGCATACTGGCAAGTACTCAGATGATCAGTGTGGTCGACTCGACTGGGAAAGGCGTAATCGTCAACTGTTTCACCTCGCCGTTTAAGCCATGTAAGCAAACTTGCCCTCACCTCCGCCGTGATTTCGAACTGAACCGGACGGCCGGTCTTTTGCTGGACGACCATGGCTCGAGTTCGAATTTCCGTTCCTGTCACGAGACTCCCGATTTTCATTTTCACGAGATCGCAACCACGCAGCTTACTGTCGATTGCGAGATCAAACAGCGCACGATCTCTCAGGCGCCCCTCCCTATCAAGGAAGAAGCGGATCGCCCAAATCTGGCGCTGTTTCAGCGGCTTCTTGACATCGACCTTTCGGCCGGCGTTCCACGGCGGACGCCCAGGGCGGTAGGATCGTATTGTGCAATACCCATTTCAGTTCTCCTTCGGCCAACATTGGCCGTTAGGAGAACGCATGGGCGCAAGGATCGAGGGCCGAAAGCGGACCGGCAACTTCGGGCTGCGGATCTTCAAAGAGCGGACATTCGGGTGGGCGCGGACTTCGTCGTGACCTGATCCTGAGTGGGCTTTCGGAACGACCGCGTCGAACGGCCGGGAGCCTGACAGAGCAGTCGTTGCGTGGGCTACACCTCGGCTGCGTCCACATGAGCCACGGCCGACTCGATCTCAACTAAGATCGCTCTGAGCAGCGGCTCAAAGTTCTTTCTTGCCTTCTTTCTCCCTGCTATCGTGGAAGTGAGGAGACGGCGCCATGAGCGAGACCCGAAAGCTGGCTGCAATCCTGGCCGCGGACGTGGTTGGGTACAGCCGGCTTGCCGGCGCCGACGAGGACCGCATCCTGGCAAGGTTGCGGGCACTGCGCAGCGACCTCATCGATCCGACGATCGCCGTGCACCATGGCCGGGTGGTGAAGCGAACCGGCGATGGTACCTTGGTCGAGTTCCGCAGCGTGGTGGACGCCGTGCGCTGCGCCATTGAGGTGCAGAACGGTATGGTGGAGCGTAATGACGGCGTGCCGCAGGACCGTCGCATCGAATTCCGGATCGGTATCCATTTGGGCGACGTGGTCGAGGAAAGCGACGGCGATCTGATGGGCGACGGCGTCAACATCGCCTCGCGATTAGAGGGCGTCGCCGCGGCGGGCGCGATCTGCCTGTCCGAGGATGCCTATCGCCAAGTCAAGGCGAGGCTCGACCTCTCGGTCAGCGATCTCGGCAACACGCAACTCAAGAACATCGCCGAGCCGATCCGGGTCTATTCACTGCAAGTCGGCAGCGCCGGGACCAAGGCAGCCCCGAGCTCGGAAACGCCGACGAGCCAACCGGCGACGGCAGTGTCACCGAAGCTGTCGATCGCCGTCCTACCCTTCGCCAACATGAGCGGTGACGCTGAACAGGACTACTTCGCCGACGGCATCTCGGAAGACATCATTACGGCGCTATCGAAGCTGTCGCAGCTCTTCGTCATCGCCCGCAATTCGTCGTTTACTTTCAAGGGCAAGAACGTCCATGTGCAGGAGGTGGGCACGAAGCTCGGCGTGCGGCATGTACTTGAGGGCAGCGTACGCAAATCGGGGAACAGGGTACGCATCACCGCGCAGCTCATCGACGCGACCACCGGCGGGCATCTATGGGCGGAGAGGTTCGATCGCGAGCTCACCGACATATTCGCGGTTCAGGACGATGTCACGCAGCAGATCGTCGCCGCGCTGGCGGTCAACCTGACAGAGGGCGATCGGAAAAGACTGGTGCCGGGGCAGACCCGGCACCCTGAGGCGTATGACTGCTTCTTGCGCGGCCGGGAGCTGTGGCACCGGCTGACGAAGCAAACGAACAGCGACGCCCGCGACCTTTTGCAACGTGCCGTTGAACTTGACCCGAGGTTCGCCTCGGCGCACGCCTTCCTCGCCCTTACCCACGGGCTCGACTACCTCAACCGGTGGAGCGCGTCGCCGCAGCGCTCTATCGAGCAAGCCGAAGAGGCTGCGACGCTCGCGGTAGCGCGGGACGATAGCGATCCCGTGGCGCACTGGGCACTGAGTGTGGTCAAGCTTTACTCGCGACAGCACGATAGAGCCATCAGCGAGGCCGAACGCGCGATAGTCCTCAATCCGAACTTCGCCGAAGGGCAGGTTAGTCTCGGCGAGGTACTAATCTATTCAGGCAGATCCGAGGAGGCACTCGCCTATTTCGATCGGGCGAGGGTCCTGAACCCATACTTTCCGGATGTCGTTCTCCACTTTCAGGCCTTGGCCTTGTTTCAACTGCGAAGATACGAAGAGGCCGTCGAACTGTTGCTGCAGCGCGTGAGCCGCAACCCCGTCACCGATGTCTCGCGCGCGCTTCTGGCCGCTTGTTACGGGCACCTCGGCCGTTTCGAAGAGGCTCGCGCGAGGTGGCAGGAGGTGCTGCGCGTCAACCCCGACTACTCATTGGAATACCGTCGCAAAGTCTTGCCCTTCAAGAACCCCGCCGATTTCGAGCTTGTCTTGGAGGGGCTACGCAATGCCGGGGTCGTACAATGACGGGTGAATATGTCCGATCTCGATCCTGTTGCGCGTGGGAGTGAGGGAACCGCTTTTCGCTGGTTTAAGGGGCTGCCTGTGACTCCTCCGCTGATCAACCGTGTTGGCGATCAGATCGGTATCCATGGCGGCAATCACAGGTACCACCTCGCGCACTACTATAGGACCGACAGGATGCCCTTCTTGGTGCTGAACGAAGATCTGCCTGCTGTGCTTGACCTTCTGCCGACCGCCGTCGTTAGGATTGAACCAGCCGCCTGACTGCCGCCAGCTTCGTGCGACATTCCTCACCGACCGCCGCAAGCCTGACCAGGTACTGAGCGACATCTAGGTGGATGATGAAATGGTAAGTGAGCAAGATTATGTTTTCGCGGGTACCAGTAGTCGAGTAGAACGAATCCTATCGACTGCCACGAGAGATTGCCTTGCCTGTCACCTTGAACCTCTACCTCGACAGTTCCGGAACTAGACATCCCACCCCACAAGGTCGGGAAGAAAGCGGCGCACGGGTACGACTGGTTCGCACTCGGTGGAATCCTGGTTCGAAGTGACGAAGAGGACCACGCCCGAGACCTTCACGCAAAGTTCTGTGAGAAATGGGAAATCATGGCGCCCTTGCACTCGTCGGAAATCAGATCGCAGAACGAGAACTTCGATTTCCTGCGAGGCTGGGAGAAGGACAAGCTGGGAGCATTCTACGAGGAACTTTACATTCTGATGCGAGAGGCGCCCGTGGTCGGTATCGCGTGCACTGTCGACCGTCCCGGATACTGTGGACGATACCTCGAGCAGTACAAGCAGAATCCTTGGATGCTCTGCAAAACCGCATTCACTGTCGTCGTCGAACGCGCCGCGAAATACGCTATCGCCCAAGGCATGAAGCTGCGCGTGCATCCTGAGCGCTGCAACAAGGCTGAAGATGCGAACCTGGAGGGCTACTACAAGGCTCTAAAGGCGGAGGGAATGCCGTTCGCTAAGGACAATTCCGATAAGTACGGCCCCTTGACCCCCGAGCAGTTGACCCAGACGCTCTACGAGTTCAAGACCAAGCAGAAGACTTCGCCGATGGCGCAACTGGCGGATCTGTATCTATGGCCGATCTGCATGGGCGGCATCACGCCAGCAATCGTCCTTACCAGCGCCTGACCGACGACGGAAAGCTGATTGACTGCCATATCAAGGAAGACGAGCGGCCGATGCTCGGATCCAAATATAGCTGCTTTGAGAATGTCGAACGGAAGGCCTAAAAACTCAAAAAGCCTCCGACGTTTCCATCGAGGCTTTTGGGCGACCGCAAAGGCGATCTCGTGGGCCAGGCCCAACCGAATAGCTATCGTACCCCATGATTTGTTGCAAGGAATTTTTCGTTAAACCGAATTATCCTGACGGCGGTCCGAACGCTACATTCGTCGAAATCATGTACGAACCGGCATCGCTCTTTCCCTCGTAACCTATCACCAAGCCGCCGTTGTTGTCGACATCCCCCCGCGCGATGAAGTCCACGGTCACCGTCCGCGTGACTGCCGCTTCGTCGATGAGAAGCTCGATCAAAATGAGAGGAATTCCTGTCGCAAAACCCGTGTGTAAGCGACCGAGTTTTGCAATCGTCTGATGTCTGCATCGGGCCGCGAAGTAGACGTCGGACACCACTTTGTGCATGGCCGCATTCGTTTTTCACGCGCAAACGACCCCAAGTTGGAAATAATTTCCGCTTTGCGCCCGCATAATGGGTCATCGAGCCACCCGTCGCTGTTGCTGCAAAGCGGACATGACGCAGTGACAATTCGGGTCGCAGTTGCGCCAAAAGCCGCCATTCCGCCCATGCGGGTGATTAGATCACGAATTCCTCCTCGTACGTCTGTGGCTCGGGAACGACCGTAACCTCCACCGGAACGATCCAATTGGCCACGTAGCTCTCGCAGTCGGAACGCTGGAAGTCGGGCTGCACGCACCCCGCCCCATCGATCGCGCGACATCGCAGTATATATCGCCCCACTTCTTCAGGGGTCCACATGTACTCCCACAAGCGCCATGCAAAGGGACGTTCTGTTTCGAGGAGCCTTCCCTCGCGCCAGCCCCTGCCATCCCCGGTGCAGACCTGCACCTGCCGGATAACAGCCTCTCCGCTCCAGGCGGCTCCGAAAATCCGGTACGGTTGGCCGACGATGAGATGCGCCCCCTGTACGGGACGCGCGATCTGCGCTTTGACCTCCATTTCCGCAAGGGGGACCAGCCTGGGTTCCCCGAGGCTGCGCTCCCAACGGAAATAGTCGCGCGCCTGCCAGTAGCCAAGGAACGGTTGCTCCACAACCGTGATATGCGTGATCCACTTGACCCAAGCCATGCCGAACCAGCCACCCACGACCGCGCGTAGCGGGTAGCCGTGATCGCGCGTCAACGGCTTCTCGTTCATCGAATAGGCAAGGATCGTGCTGTGAGCGATGGCCTTCTCAAGTGGTAAACTGCGCGCAAAAGCGATGGGGCCGGGAGAAGCCGTTTTCTTGTTCGTGTCGACGACGCCGCTGTCGGCGCCTGCGAGCAGAACCTCACATGCGGTTCGCTTAACGCCCGCCATTTCCAAAATCTCGCGCAGAAGAACACCTGTCCACACGGCATTGCCGACGGCTCCGTTCTGCCACTGCAACCCCTCTTTCGGCGGCACATAGTAGACGCGTCCGTTCCCTGCGCACTCGACGACGGCGGTGAAAGTCGTGCTCCGCATCGCCTTGATGCTGTCGAGGTCAAGTTCGATCGGCCGCTCCACCGCCCCGCCAACGCGCAATCTCCAGTCTCGCGCATCGAGGTCCGGCGACGGGAAATGGTTTCGCACGAAGAACAGCTCGGTTGGGATCAGCCAATCGGAGAGCGACGCAAACGGAAACTCGATGTTCTGTGGGGATTTCTGTCGAACTATTAGACTGGGTTGCTGTGGTGTCGGCATCGTCCTCGTCTCCCCTGCACAACAGCGGCTCTCGGTGGCGCGGATTCCGGTTCGATCACACCGCCCCTCGCAGTGCGTCTGTCGCATTCCGCCTTCGGGCCCCATTCTAGCACATACCGCACGTTCCTCGGATCGACCTCGAACGGCAGCAAAGGGGGCGACGGCGGTCTTGACCGCTTTGCGCCCTCATTTCGGACTTACACGGTCTTGGATGCACGCCTGAAAGCGGACGCTATGGTTTTAGATTTCCAAGGTCAGCAAGGCGGACTTCAAGACGTTCGGATTCGTGGCTGGTAGGGACGAGTTCGACCCAACGCGGCCCAATCCTGCACGCGATGCGGGAAGGCTGCAATGCGTTGTGAAAAGCGGTCACGTGCGCCTATCGTTTCTGGCGCCGTTCCCTGCAAGCGCCGTCTAGCCTTTGAACTTATCCTCGATGGCGAAGCCTACGCGCTGACGCCCGAGCTCGGACAGACGCCTGCCGCAACTCTCTGCCAAAGCCCCTATGCGATTCAAAACAATCTGCTTCAGGTCGCGGAGAATGCGGCCACTAGTCTCCCCGCTCTGCCACTATGGTGTTTGCGGTACAGCCGTGCTTTGCCGATGCATCCCATGAATTCACAGACAGAGGTCATGCATGAAAACGCTGCTCCTTAAGAAGGATGAAGTAAGACGGCTAATCGGCATGACGGAAGTCATCGGCGCGGTGGAAGAGGCTTACAGGGCCTTCAGCAGCGATCAGGTGGAACAACCTGATTATATAGGTCTACATCTCCCATCGCCTCGTGGGGAAATCGACTTCAAGCTTGGTTACTACAAGATCAATGAAGTGATCTCCATGAAAGCATCTTCTGGAGGGTTCATTAATAACCCGACAGCACACGGCGTGCCGAGTGGCATGGGCACCATTCTTCTGTTTGATGCCAGGAGCTGTGCCTTGATTTGCATCATGGATGGAAGCTTGATCACTGGCCTCAGAACGGGGGCGGCTGGAGCCGTCTCCGTCAAAGCCCTGGCGAGGAAGAACGCCAGGACGATCGCATCGATCGGCACAGGAAATCAGGCAAGAATGCAAATCCGGGCAATCAACGAGATCATGAAGATCGAAGAGATCCACGCATGGGACAGGAACCCGGATACGCTTTCCAAATACAAGACCGATATCGAAAGCGAATTTGGCATTGCCGTCATCGTCGCAAGCTCCAAAAAAGAAGCCGTTGAGCAGGCCGATATCTTGATTACGACGACCCGCGGGAAAGGGTCGCTTGTGGAAGCGGATTGGGTAAGGCCCGGTACACACATCGTTGCCATCGGCACAGATCAACGCGGCAAACAGGAACTGGATCCGGAGCTCTTCAGGAACGCGAAAATCATCGTCGACTCGATCTCGCAATGCACAGAAAAGGGCGAGACCTGGCACCCGCTGAATAGAAGCATCATCGCCAAAGACGACATCCATGGCGAAATCGGCGAGGTATTGTTGGGTAGGAAGCCGGGACGAGAAAGTGATGACGAAATCACGATTTTCGATGCCACGGGGATGGCCATACAAGACAATACGACCGCCAGCAAAATTTATCGCAACGCCATAGCCAATAATATCGGCACTTACTTCCAGTTTTTTGAGGAATGACCATGCGCAACTACCCCACCATTCAGGACATCCGTGGAGCTCAGGAACGGCTGAAACCGCACATCAGACATACGCCGTTATTGCGTGCAGAAAAAGTAGAGAAAGCCGCTGGTTGTCAGCTATATCTCAAACCGGAAACCCTGCAGATCACTGGCGCATTCAAAATTCGCGGCGCCCTGAACAAGGCTCTCTCGCTCTCGAGAGAAGAGATCGCAAACGGCATTATTGCGACGTCGTCAGGCAATCATGCCCAAGGACTTGCTTATGCCGCCAGGATGCTGGGCGTAAAAGCGATATTGGTCCTTCCGGTCACCACGCCCAAAATCAAGATCGAAAACACAAAAGCCCTCGGGGCAGAAGTCATTCTTTTCGATGGCGACACCGCCGCCAGATGGAAACGAGTGTATGAAATCGCTGAAGAAAACAAATACGCGGCTGTTCACGCTTTTGAGGACCCGATCGTGATGGCCGGTCAGGGAACGATCGGGTGTGAAATACTGGAGGACCTGGACGATGTAGATGCGGTCATCGTTCCCGTAGGCGGCGGAGGCCTAATCTCGGGAATCGCTACCGCCATCAAAGAAACGAAACCATCGGTGCGCGTTATCGGGGCAGAGCCTGCCTTGACACCGAAGTATTTTCACAGCCGGATCAACAAGGAGCGCACATCGCTTCCCTTGAAGAACACCATTGCGGATGGCTTGAGGATAAGCGTTCCGGGTCAAAACCCGTATCCGATTATCGAAAAATATGTGGACGAGATTGTTCTTGTTGAAGACGAGCACATCATCGCGGGAATGCGTGCTCTTGCCAAGGATGCGAAATTGATCGCTGAACCAGCCGCTTCGATTGGCGTCGGAGCACTGTTGGCGGGCATCATAGACGTCAAGCCCGATGAAAAAGTCTGTGCGGTGTTGTCCGGCGGGAACTGGGATCTACGCGACCTTGCCGAGATATACAATGTAGCGGGATAATCAGTTCCAGCTTCGGTCAGTTCACCACCCCGATCGCAAGCATCTGCCGGTCCCGAATGCGGCCCGAACGCGTCATTCGCCAATCAAGCTTGGCGACGACCGCTCTCCACCCACCGGAGACGGAACCGGAAAGATCGACCCGCTGCGTATACAAAGCAGCTTGAGCGACAGGTTAGAAATGCAATCCTCCTCCATACCGAAAATCCCGCCTCCGCCCTGGACATGCTTGTATCCTCCCAGTGCGATGCGGCTGCGGGCTTGACCGAGTCCTTTTCACGTTTCTGCGAAGAGAATCCAGGTTTCCGCGTTGTTGAGGGGACATTCTCGAAAGTGCCTCAGGCGATCGCTGTGCATCGGAGGTGCGTTCACGCTTCAACCTTCCTGCCGGACTTCATCCAGCAGTACTGCAGTGCCGGTAAGCCGAGCAATGAAGCAGTTGGCGGGACATGCGAGGGAGCCAGGTCGAGGGGACGCGACACGTTAACCCCCGAATATCAATTGGAATCCTCTTCCCTCTCAAGCGTTCCGACTCGGAAGCTCATGTTCGTTGAACTTTTGGGTACGATGTCGAGCAACTCTTATTCCTAAGGGTTGGCGGTGGCCGTGCCCTGGATCATGGGCGTGTGCTTCGTGGTGCTGGCGCAGCAAGTCCTTGCCGTAGTCGTTGCCATTCGGCGTCCTGACGACCGCGCGGATGTGCCCGCGCGTCGGCCACGCCCCGCCGCCACCGCGAGCTAGTACGGGCCGGCACGAATGGCCGAAAGGTCCCGCTTAGCGGCCGATTCGCTCATTCGCTCGAACTTCCGCAATCCACCCAAAGCAGTCAACGTGGAAGCACGATGCCACCCATCGCCATCGAGAGCACAACAATCCACGGCGGAGCCTTCCAGACAGCCAACACGATGAACCCTGTCAACGCGAGCGCAAAATCGTCTGAATTGAGCACCGCGACGCTGGTCCACACGGGGCTATAAAGAGCCGCGCCGAGAATGCCGACTACGGCAGCGTTCGCGCCACGCATGGCGGCTTGAGCCATCGGGCGCTTCCGTAGGCTGTCCCAGAACGGCAACGCGCCCAAGAGCAGCAAGAATCCAGGCAGAAAGATCGCGACTAAGCAGATCACTGCGCCAAGCAGGTCATCGGGGGCAGGTCCCCATGACAGCGCCAAGATAGGCGGCGACCAATCTAGCGCTCTGCGGTCCGACGCTCGTCTAACGCCAAGTTTTTTGAGATAGTGAGTATTCGGCAGATCACCCGATCTGCCCAATTATCGAGGGAGGATGTCCTATGCCACTTTTCGTAACCACAGGGTGCTATACAGCCACGTCAGCGAAGGGAATGATTGACAATCCATCGAACCGAGAAAAGGCGGCCCGTGGCATCATGGAAGCAGCGGGCGGGAAACTGCATTCTTTCTACGTCACGACCGGCGAAACCGACTGGATGGCGATCACGGAATTCGACGATGGTGCTGACCTGATCCCCGCACTTCTCGTCGTCAGCGCATCGGGAGGCGTATCGAATGTCAAAACCGTGCGAGCCTACACGGGCGCGGAATTCAAGGCTGCGCAAGAGAAGGCGGGCACAATCGCATCTTCCTACAAGCCCCCGGTAAAATAAGCAGACCACTGGTTGAAACATCTCTGGCAGCGGATCGAACCTCCGCTGCCAGAAACGATGTGTTGGCGCGCAATGAGGCCGCGTTCGAGCGCGGTCACTTCGATCGCGGCATGCCTCGCGAGCTGCTCGATTCGCTGGAGACCTCTCAACCTCCTCGCGATCGCGAGGAGGTAGCGGTAAAGGCGCGCGCGAGAACGGCGATCCGGTTCGCGTAAGAGAGTCCGTCACGCACAGGAGATCTCAGTCAGGTCTCAAGTTGGCGCATTTCAGCCTTGGGCCATCGTCTACGGTCGACCCAAAGCCGTCATCTGCGGTAACCCGATAGACGTCTTGATTGAGCCCGAAGCGGTCATCGAGCTTTCGCAAACTCCATCGCAAGAGCCCTCTTCTGGAGAGCGCTCGTGCGACAGAACATGGCGATTTTCTCACTGGGGGCGTGGCGATGTCACGTACTCGCCGGAATACGGGCGATGACCTTTATCTCAAAGTCGAAGCCGGCGAGCCAGTTTACGCCGACCGCAGTCCAATTCGGGTAGGGTGGCTTGCTGAAAATCTGTTGCTTGACAGCCATGATCGTTCCGAACTGGTTTTCAGGGTCAGTGTGGAAGGTGGTTACGTCCACGATATCATCCATTGTGCAGCCCGCTGCGCTCAGCGTGGCCTTGAGGTTTTCAAAGGCCAGCCGCACTTGCCGTTCGAAATCTGGTTCGGGTGTTCCATCGGAACGGCTGCCGACCTGACCGGACACAAACAGAAGATCACCGGATCGGATAGCGGCGGAATAGCCGTGTTCCTCGTAAAGGGTGTGCCTGTTGGCAGGAAAGATTGCTTCGCGTTGGGTCATTCTGATCTCTCTTTATTGTTGACAGCAGCTGATGGGCGCGGAGCAACGCTTCACAAGTCGCGCCATATTTCATATACGGTAGGTATGTGGAATATTCTGTATACGTGCCGTATGTCAAGTTTAATATACGGCTCGTACGTGAAATTGAGGATGGAATGGGGAAAAGACGCAGCGAAACGATGCAGGAAAACCGCGTCAAGTTGATAGCGGCTGCGCGGAAGGCTTTTGCGGAAAAGGGGTACTCCGCAGCATCAATGGACGAGCTGACGGCTGACGTCGGTCTGACACGGGGTGCGCTTTACCACAACTTCGGAGACAAGCGCGGGCTCCTGGCGGCGGTCGTCGATCAGATTGACATGGAAATGGCGGCGCGCGCTAAGGAGATCGGGGCTCGGGCGGGTAATGATTGGCAGGGTCTGCTCGCCGAGGGTGCGGCCTATATCGAGATGGCGCTTAATCCAGAAGTCCAACGCATCGTTCTGCTCGACGGACCTGCGGTGTTAGGCGATCCCTCGCAGTGGCCCAGCCAGAACAGTTGTCTACAGGTGACCAAGAGCACTGTGGAGCGCCTTATCGCACAAGGCGTCCTCAAGCCGCTTGACGCAGAGGCGGCGGCCCGGTTGCTGAGCGGCGCGGCTCTCAATGCTGCTCTCTGGATCGCCGCGAGCGAAAACCCGCAGAGTGTGCTGCCGAAGGCGGTCGAGGCTTTTCGTTTCATGGCGGCAGGTCTGCTTTTGGAGCCTTTGTGATCTACTAAAGGCCATAGTCGAGCGTTCAGACCAGACTTTGGCTTCGCCGAATGCTCAAGTGAAGCTGCAGCCTTCAAGACCGCGGGGGGCTCGCCAGTGTCTCGGAGACCGGGTGGCTGGCCCTATATCCAGTACCGTGGTGGCCCCGCGGGCTTTCTCACCACCGTCGATGCATCGACGCTGGCGTTCGCGGATTTTCGCGGTAACCGGCAATACATCACTACGGGTAATGTGCGGGCGAATGACCGCGTCTCGTTGTTCCTGATGGACTATACGCACCGGCAGCGTCTGAAGATCTTTGGTCACATGCGCATCATCGATGCCGCAGACGATCCGGTGTTGGCGAAGAAGCTGACCGTTCCCGACTACCCCGCTCGCGTGGAACGCCTCGTCCTCATCGCGGTGGAGGCGTTCGACTGGAACTGCCCGCAGCACATCACGCCGCGCTTCACATAGGCTGAGCTAGAGCGTTGGCGATTGGGATAACCAGATGCTGTTCTTCCTCGGTATAGGCTTCGAGTTCATTGCCCACGACCGGAAGGGTCGTGGCCGCTCAAGTAGGAGACACATGCCGAAATGGCGGCTTTAAAGCGTCGCGGCACGAAAGCCGCTGGTCCGCTTGCGGCCCCTAAGCGGACTAAATGGGCGGCGCTTCTCTAATCGGCGGGCGCTTACGGTCCGCTGGTTTCGTTATTTCTTCTTCTCTTGATCGTGATGCCACTTGATGGCGAAGAACATGCCCGTGCCTAACACGAGAAGCTTGAGCGGAAAGAAGACTATAGGGAACCAATCCCACATTTCGGATATTTCCAGGCTATTACTTGACACTCTATCGTGAGGGAGCACTACCTCAAAACTGCTGCATACAACATCAGCCATGTTGACGCAGATGAGATCATAACATTCCCATCACACGTCATGAGTGGGCTTGCCCCATGTTTCCCGACAGGTTGTTTAACCTAACAAGCTGGTGACCGCTTCTGGCGCGAAGTCGCCACCTTCTCATGACCGCGTCTGGTCCGATGCCTTCATCAGTTGTAGTCGGGGAAGGTCACTCGCTTATCGTCTGGCGCGTCCGCCCACGCGCGATAGGCCTCGTAGGTCACCGCACCGGACGCGATCCCCTTGATCATGCGACGGCACACCTCGGTCGTGGCCTTCTCTGCCGACATTCCGCTATCGCGCTCCAGTTCTGCCCTTGCTTGCTCGGTCATTGCCGCCAGTCCACGCTCGGAACACCCTTGAATAATTCGGGAGTGCGCTTCCGGCCGCTTACGAATTAGTGAAGCGTTGTGTTCGAAGGTTTCTCTGTTCCACGGACCGCCATCGGCCCTAACTGGAGACGAAATTGTAAGTGCAATAATGAAAGCCGTGACCAACTGAATTCGATACTGCATTCCGGCACCCTGTCTTAGGTTGTGCCGCCGAAGCAAAGCAGTTTTTACGTGTTAATGCAACTCGTTTGCGTGAACTCAGATGGCCGCTTCTGGCGGCGCAGAGCGGTCAATTGCGAATGACCGCAATCGGCCGATTGTGTTGAAAAACTCCGGTGTTGCCTACATCGCAAATAGCTGGTTCACTTCGAATATCTGAAGTGGAGCGAAGCAGATGCTGAGACCGAGGCAAGTCGATCAGGCGGCGTTATTTTATGAGTTTACACTCGAAAGTCATATCCCCGCAGATCATATGCTTCGTTCGATCGACCGCTTCATTGATCTGTCGTCAGTTCGGGGAGAGCTGGCGGGTTTTTACAGTCACACGGGTCGGCCATCGGTCGATCCGGAGCTGATGATCCGCATGCTGTTCGTCGGCTATTGCTTTGGCATCCGTTCGGAACGTCGGTTATGCGAGGAGGTCCATTTGAACTTGGCCTACCGCTGGTTCTGTCGTCTCGGTCTTGATGGCCGGGTACCGGATCATTCGACCTTTTCGAAGAATCGTCACGGGCGCTTCAGGGAGAGCGATCTCTTTCGACGCGTGTTCGAGATGGTTGTGTCTCGCTGCATGGAAGAAGGGTTCGTTGGCGGTGAAGGCTTTGCCGTGGATGGCAGTCTCATCAAGGCAGATGCCAATCGCCAGAGCGGCATTGAAGGAGCCACCTGGACAGTACCGGAAAAGGCCAATCGTGCGGTCAAAGAATACGTCGCAGCCTTGGATGACGCAGCGTTCGGCTCCGCGACTGCAGTTACACCGAAGTTCATCTCGCCTGTCGACCCCGCAGCGCGTTGGACCGCCGCCAACGGTGGCGCAGCCTTCTTTGCCTATACTGCCAACTACATGATCGATCTCGACCACGCGATCATCGTCGATGTCGAGGCTTCAACCGCCGTTCGTCAGGCAGAGGTGACTGCCGCCAAGTGTATGATTGAGCGCACAAAGGAGGCGTTCGACCTTTATCCGGCCAGGCTCGCCGCCGACACTGGATATGGCTCGGCAGAGATGCTCGGTTGGCTGGTGCACGAGCAGGCATCGAGCCACATATTCCGGTCTTCGACAAGTCGGGCAGAACAGATGGCACATTCTCTCGCAAGGACTTCGCCTGGGATCGGCAGCACGACGTTTACCGCTGCCCTGCAGACAAGGTGTTGACCACCAGCGGCACAGTCGTCAACGACAACCAGCTCCTGTATCGCGCCAGCAAATACGACTGCCAGGTCTGCGAACTCAAAGCGGGATGCTGCCCAAAGGAACCGGCACGCAAGGTTCCGCGATCGATTCACGAGGGTGCGCGAGATATGGCTCGCGATATCGCCAAGACCGAAGCCTATGCGATGTCGCGGCGACAGAGGAAGAAGATCGAGATGTTGTTTGCCCATCTCAAGCGTATTCTCAAGCTGGATCGATTGCGATTAAGAGGGCCGAATGGCGCAAGGGATGAATTCCATCTCGCAGCCACAGCCCAAAACCTCAGAAAGCTCGCCAAACTGATCCCGATGCCGGAACCCAGACCGGCATAACGGCGACGAACCCTCTCAAAACCGGCCTGCTCATCTATCGCCTCAAGGTATCGGCCGAGAACGCGCCGACTTTTTCAACGAAATCGGCCCAAAGCGGTCGCTATGACGCTCGAAAGATATCACCAAACTCAGGAGGGACAGCTCGCCCAACGGGTCATATAGCTGTCAATCCGCCTTCGCCTCTCCGGGAAGCCATCCGTAAGCACTCAGAATGGCCATGGCGAGACCTGGAAAGCGTTCATCCAATTCCGAGCAGCGCGAATGGTTATGCATTTCCACGCCCTGACGCTCGCAGCGGATAAGGCCGGCCTCGCGCAGCACTTTGATGTGGTTTGATAGCGATGACTTGGGGATTACGCGCTCGCGCATGTTGGCAAGCGCAGCGCACGTCCCGCCGGAGCCGCCGCCCGCAATTTGCGCAAATATCGCCGCACGTTCCGGATCGGAGAGGGCATGCAGGATCGCTTCAGGCCGTACGTCCTCGATTGCTGGATGAAAGAGCGGTCTCATGATTTTTTGTATATGGGGACTTGAAACCAAGATCAACACTTCCGAACTTCCGAACTATGGAACAATGCCGCCAATTCCGACGGCACTCCGAGTTGAAAGGAATTCGCCATGGGTAAGCTCGCTGGAAAAGTTGCCGTCGTGACGGGGGGCTCCAAAGGGATCGGTGCCGCGATTGCCAAGGCACTCGCATCGGAAGGTGCACAGGTGGTGGTGAACTACGCTTCGAGTAAGGCGGGGGCGGACGCGGTGGTCCAGACGATCACTGAGGCCGGTGGCAAAGCCATCGCGGTCCAGGGCGACGTTTCGAAGGCCGAACAGGCGCAGGGACTGGTGGACGCTGCGGTCAAGGAATTCGGCCAGCTCGACGTGCTGGTCAACAACTCCGGGGTCTACGAATTCGCGCCGATCGAGCAGGTGACCGAGGAACAGTATCGTCGCATGTTCGACGTGAACGTTCTGGGCGTTCTGCTGAGCACCCAAGCCGCGCTCAAGCATCTCGGTGAGGGCGGCAGCGTCATCAACATCTCGTCGGCGGCGACCAGTCTGGCTCCGCCAGCCTCCAGCGTCTACACCGGGACCAAGGGCGCATTGGACAGCATCACCAGCGTGCTTGCCAATGAGCTGGGCCCGCGCAAAATCCGGGTCAACGCGATCCTTCCGGGCATCGTCGAGACCGAGGGTACCCACACCGCGGGGTTCATCGGCTCGGATTTCGAGCGCAGCGCAGTGACCCAGACTCCGCTCGGCCGCATCGGCCAGCCGGACGACATTGCTGGGGTCGCTGTCTTCCTCGCTTCCGACGATGCCCGCTGGCTGACCGGCGAGCGATTGGTCGCCAGCGGCGGTTTTCGCTAATGATCCGTCGTTGTGGTGCGTGCTCCTTAACGGGCGCACGCACAACGCCTCGCCGGATCTCGTCATCTCGCCTACCAAGATGGTTTACGTGACGATCCTGCGTTCGCGCATATTCTCGCGAAATCCAGATAATGCGGTGGCTGGAGACAGCGCTCGGGATTGCCACGAAGCGATGCTCGGAATGCCCGGGCGCAGCCAATTCGTTTGGCGCTACCTACTCTGCAGCTTCGATGAAACGGTGGCGTTCGTAGAGGAACTTCAGCACGGCTTCGCGGCATTTGAGGTATGTCCGGTCGGAGGCGAGTTCGATGCGATTGCGGGGACGGAATATGGTCACATCGAGCACTTCGCCGATGCGGGCCGCCGGGCCATTGGTCATCATCACGATGCGATCGGATAGGAGCACTGCTTCATCGACATCATGGGTAATCATCACCATCGTGTTGCCAAGCCGGGCGTGGATTTCCATCACCGCGTCCTGAAGATGCGCGCGGGTTAGCGCATCGAGCGCGCCGAAGGGCTCGTCGAGCAGCAGGATCTTCGGCTCCATTGAAAGCGCGCGGGCAATCCCGACGCGCTGTTTCATACCCCCGGAAATTTCTGAAGGCCGCTTGTCCTTGGCATGCGCCATCTGCACAAGGTCAAGGTTGGCCATGACCCAATCATGCCGCTCGGCCTTGCTCTTTGTTCTGTTGAAGAGTTTGGAGACGGCGAGGTTCACGTTCTCGTAGACCGTCAGCCACGGCAGAAGTGAGTGGTTCTGGAAGACGACGGCGCGTTCCGGGCCAGGTTCGTTGACCTCGCGGTTTTCAAGAAGCACGGCGCCCGCTGAAACCGGGGTCAGGCCGGCAATGAGGTTGAGCAGAGTGGACTTGCCGCAGCCCGAATGGCCGATGATCGAGACGAATTCGCCCTCGGAAATCGTCAGGTTGATGTCCTTCAGGACCTCGGCGCGCACGCCGCCCCGATCGAAATGTTTGTCGATATGGTCGAGCTTCAGATATGCGTTCATCAGTGCGTTCCTCAGTTGGCCATGGCGCCGCGGGTGATAAGTTTGCCGAGCGCGGCCACCAGCTTGTCGAGGGCGAAGCCGACGACGCCGATATAGGCGAGCGCGACGATGATGTCTGGAAGGCGCGACGAGTTCCACGCGTCCCAGATGAAGAAGCCGATACCGACGCCGCCAGTCAGCATTTCGGCCGCGACGATGGCGAGCCAGGAGAGACCGACGCCGATCCTGAGGCCGGTGAAGATGTAGGGGGCTGCCGAAGGCAGCATGATCTTGAAGAAAAATTCGAATTGGTTGAGGCGCAGCACCTCGGCGACGTTGCGGTAGTCCTGCGGGATGTTGCGTACGCCGACGGCGGTATTGATAATCACCGGCCAGATCGAGGTGATGAAGATAACGAAGATTGCCGAAGGGTTGGAATCCTGGAAGGCTGCGAGCGACAGCGGCAGCCAGGCAAGCGGCGGAACCGTACGCAGCACCTGGAAGATCGGATCGAGGCCACGCATCGCCCAGATCGACTGGCCGATGATCGCACCGATGATGACGCCGGCGACCGCCGCAAGCCCAAAGCCATAAACCACGCGTTGCAGCGAAACGAGCACGCGCCAGCCGAGCCCGATATCCTGGGAGCCGTAGTTGAAGAACGGATAGGCGATAAGGTCATAGCTATCCTGCCAGACCTGATGCGGCGAGGGCAAAGACGCATCCGTCGATGAACAGAGCACCTGCCAGACGAGAAGAATGAGTGTCAGCACGACGGCTGGCGGAACGACATTGCGAAGTGCGGCCAATCCCGCACGACGAACGTCGATCCGCGATCCATGCTTGCCGGAAAATGGCAGAACCGTTGCCGCCGGCTTGGCAGAGGCGGCCATTGAGGGGTTTTCTTTATTTGCCAGGGCGGACATCAACGCGCTCCTCACGTGAATGAAAGGCCGGCGCGCCCGTTGCGCGCCGGAGGTGGGTGTCAGGAGGCAGCCTTGATCGAAAGGCTGTCGAGATAGGCAAAGGGATTTTCAGGGTCGAAGACCTTGCCGTCGAAAAAGGTCTCCTTGCCGCGGGATGACGATGCGGGAATGTCGGCTGCAGCGACGCCGAGATCCTTGGCGGCCTCGCGCCAGATGTCTTCGCGGTTCACCTGGTTGACCAGCGCCTTGATGTCGGTATTCGCAGGCAGATTTCCCCAGCGGATGTTTTCGGTCATGAACCAGGTATCGTGGCTCTTGAAGGGGTAGGAGGCGCCGTCTTTCCAGAACTTCATATAAAGGTCAGTGGCCTTGACCTCACGGCTGTTGCCATAATTGATGTCGCCCTTGAGGCGGCCGAGCACATCCTTCGTCGGGACGTTGAACCACTGGCGCTTGCCGAGGATATCTGCCATCTCCGCCTTGTTGTCCATGCTCTCGCACCACTGCTGAGCCTCCATGACAGCCATCAGCAGGGCCTTGGCAGCGTTGGGATTCTTTTCAATCCAGTCGGCACGGAGCCCGAGCGCCTTTTCGGGATGACCCTTCCAGAGTTCGCCGGTGGTGGCTGCGGTGAAGCCGATGCCCTGGTTGACGAGCTGCTCATTCCACGGTTCGCCTACACAGAAGACGTCCATGTTGCCGACCTTCATGTTGGCAACCATCTGCGGCGGCGGCACGACGATGGTCGAAACGTCCTTGTTCGGATCGATGCCACCGGCGGCGAGCCAGTAACGGATCCAAAGGTCGTGGGTGCCGCCCGGGAACGTCATGGCGGCTTTGACTTCCTTGCCTTCCGCCTTCTTTCTCTCGAAGGCGGCCTTCAGTTTGGAGGCATCGAGCTGAACGCCGGTTTCGGCATATTCCTTGGAGACGGAAATGCCCTGGCTGTCGAGATTGAGCCGGGCCAGAATCGCCATCGGTACCGGCTTATTGTTCTGCGTCACCTTGCCGGTATGCATGAGATATGGGAGCGGCGAAAGGATGTGAGCGCCATCGATGCCGTTTGCGGCACCGCCCAGCACCAGATTGTCGCGCGTCGCACCCCAGGATGCTTGTTTTGCGACATCCGTTTCCGGAAGGCCATGCTTGTCGAAGAAGCCCTTTTCCTTGGCGATGATCAGCGGAGCGGAATCCGTAAGAGCGATAAAGCCCAGCTTGACACCTTTCACTTCAGGGCCTGCCCCGGCTGCGAAGGCGCCGGACGGGAAGGCAGTCTTGACGGCGCCGATGAGGGCAGCCGTTGCAGTCATCTTGAGCATGCTGCGGCGGGTCATGCCGGTTGTCGAAATCCCAGTCGTCGAAATCTTTGTCATGCGCAGGTTCCCTCTGCTGGCTGAATTTGGACACAAAAAAACGCCGCCGGAAATTGCGTTCGCGGGATCGGATGATCCCGGACCTCAAAAACCTTGCGACGTCGGTGTCGTTTGCAGGCGCTTATGCCGCGCCTGTCTGCGCCGGTCGCCGTTGACCGGGGCGTCTTGAGACGTGCAATCAGCGTGCCAGTTCTAAGACTAACGGGTAACAGCATGAAACAAGAGGAGAAATCGGATAATTCCGCTGATGTGCATTTTTTATGCATATTTAAATTATGCGGACATTTTGTGCAATTGCCTGCTGCGACCGCTGTCGTAAGAGCGCTTATTGTGCAGTGCACACGAAGCGATTTTTAGCGCTGCTTCAGGGCGACAGGGGTGCTCTTTTGTGCCTCAAGCAGTGAGGCGGCGGCCGTATATCCACCGCCCATTCCGTCCAGAAAGTGCAAATGGGACCCTCGCGCGTCGAGGGGGACGAGGCAGGTCATGATTGCGTGAGATTGGCGATGTAGGCCGAAGTAGACTTCGCCTCGTTCTTTTGCCGAACTCAGGAGCGCTACGACCTTCTTCGTTTGCTCCAGCGTACAGTCCACGGTCAAGCGAAGGACGTCGTCGTATCTGCGGTAGTCCGAATTCAAAACGACATCTGCCCATCCCTTGCCGCCGAGATAATCAGCAACATCGTCGGTGATCACGACGTCATCGGGAACAGGGCGTGATGAGCCGTCCGCTACGCCGAGCACAGTTAGCAACTGTCTTGCCAGTATGGTGAAGGAGTCTGGCGTCGCGTGATCCTGTGGCTCCACAAGAAGCGAGAGGATATCACCACGTTGGCTTGGGATTGGTGCCCACTCGCAGGTCAACCCTTTCAGATCAGGCGCTGTGTATTCCTCACAAGGAGAAAGCGCATAATTTCCTGCCTTGATCTCCCGGTCAGCCCAGTCAAGGCCCCCACCGGCGAACATGGCATAGGTGGCTGTTTCCGACGCGGCGAAATGCGCGACTTTCACGTCCCATCCGGCAGCGCGTAAATCACCCACGGCCACAAGACCGATCCTGAGGTTGAGTTGCAGTTGATCTCGAGCGTAGCCCGCGACACGCCGAAGGACGCCGACCGCGGTTCTCTTTGCACCGGGATCGAAGGCAAATGCTGCGCCGTCGCCACGAAACACGAATGGAAAGTCGAAGTTGCCAAAGGCATTGCCAATCGCCGCTATGGCCGAAGCGCCCGCGTAGTTGACATCCTTGTGTTGGCCCCGGGCGATAGCCGAGGTTGAATCGACGACGTCGGTAATCCCAACCATCCAGTCGTCCGGTAGCGGTATGTAGAGAGTCGTGTCCAGCAATTCGGCAAAATCGCCGCTGGCTTTGAGCTGTCGGAATGCCTTGTCCATTGAAGCCTCCCACCTTTAAAGGTTACCCGGCTGGCCAGCCATCTTAGCAAGCCAGCCGGGCTTCGGTTCACATAAGGGTCGTCACGACATCTACCTTGCCGTGCGTTGCCTTCGAGTACGGGCAGATGTTGTGGGCGTCATCCAGCAGCGCCGTTGCGACCGCAGGGTCGACACCAGGGACGCTTACGTTGAGGCGAGCACTGAGGAAGTACGCGCCATCCTCGAGATTCAAGTCGATCTCGGCGTCGACCGCGACTCCTTCCGGAAGCTTGATGTGTTTCTGCGACGCGGCATACTCGATAGCGCCCATGTAGCAGGCGGACCAGGCGGCACCGAACAGGTTTTCTGCTGCCGGATGTGGCTGCTTCATCTTGATGTCCAGATGGCCATCGCTGCTGCGTGCGCCGCCGTCGCGGCCGTTTGTGTTGTGGGTCTTACCGGTGAAAAGAACCTTGTGTGTCATGGCGAAACTCCTCTGTGTTGGTTGAGTGTCTGCACCGTTGTGCTGCCAACAGAGGTACTGCCGCACGACCGAAATCGCACGTTAGGCGTTGTTAGACGTTGATTGACGCGGCCCTCCAACAAACAAGGACTAACAACGCCTAACGTGAGCGTCGGACCTCCTCGGCGTAGCTTTTGGGGCAGCACAACGGTGCAGACTCTCAATCGCCATTTCTCGAGGAGAGAGACCATGATCACCACCAGAACCGAAGTTATCGACGTGAATCGACGCCGGCTTTTGGGTGCCGCCGCAACCGGCGTCGCCGCACTCGGCATCGCAAACCTGTTCGCCGGCCGCTCTATTGCAGCGAGCGATCCCGAAGCGATCCGCCCGTACCGGGTCAACCTTCCAGAAGCTGATCTTGACGACCTACGTTATCGGCTGGCCCATACCCGCTTGCCGGAGAAAGAAACGGTGAGCGACTTCTCGCAAGGGGTGCCGCTGAAGACCATCAAGCAGGTCTTGCGCCACTGGCAGAATGAGTATGATTGGCGCAAGGTCGAAGCCCGGATCAATGCCGTACCGAACTTCATCACGGAGATCGACGGCCTGGATATCCACTTCATCCACGTTCGTTCGAAGCACGAGAACGCTTTGCCGCTGATCGTGACGCATGGTTGGCCAGGCTCCATCATCGAGCAATTGAAGATTATCGGCCCCCTAACCGACCCGACTGCATATGGCGGTGAAGCTTCCGATGCCTTCCATGTGGTCATCCCGTCCATGCCCGGATACGGCTTCTCGGGCAAGCCCGACGCCACAGGCTGGGGGCCGGAACGGATTGCAAGGGCATGGGTCACCCTGATGCGGCGGCTTGGATACAAGAACTTCGTCGCCCAGGGCGGTGACTGGGGTGCGGTCGTCACCGACATGATCGGCGTTCAGGCCCCGCCAGAGCTGCTGGGCATTCATACGAACATGCCGGGGGCCATTCCGGAGGAGATCAATAACGCCTCCTTTGCCGGCGCTCCTGTTCCGGATGGCTTGTCAGACGAGGAGCGTAGTTCCTACGACCAGCTCGTCTTCTTCTACAAGCACGTCTATTACGCCTTCCTGATGGGAACGCGGCCGCAGACGCTAACCGGATTGGCCGATTCACCGATCGCGCTTGCGACCTACATGCTCGACCACGACGCCCGTAGCCTCGAACTCATCGCGCGTTCCTTTGATGGCCAGAAGGAAGGCCTCAGTCCCGACGACGTGCTCGACAACGTCACGCTGTTCTGGCTGACCAATACGGGCGTATCAGCCGCTCGTCTCTATTGGGAAAACAAGCTTGCCTTCTTCGCGCCCAAGGGCGTCAAAGTACCCGTCGCAGTGAGTGTGTTCCCGGACGAGCTGTACCAGACACCGCGCAAGTGGGCTGAAGCCGCCTATCCCAACCTCATCCACTACAACAAAGTGGAAAAGGGCGGCCATTTCGCAGCCTGGGAGCAGCCCAAGCTGTTTGTCGATGAAGTGCGGGCCGGGTTCCGCAGTCTGCGTAAATCTGGCTGACCTTTGTCGGGCGCGCGCACCTGCGCGCGCCCGCTCCTTCAACAGGGTACGACCATGCAACATGTGCACACTGCCAGGACAGAGACAATTGGCAGCCGAGAGAATGGGTTCGCGCGCAGCTCGGACGGCGCTCTCGACATTAGACTATCAAATCCCGCTGGTGATCGGCTGGGCACGAACCCGGAGCAACTTGTCGCGATCGCCTGGTCCGCGAGTTTCGCAAGTTCGATGAAACATGTCGCCAACCTCCGGCAAATCAAGCTCCATTCGGACGTCAGGATATACGCCAACGTAGATTTATCGTCAGACGATAAGGGATATGTCGTCGGTATCCGCTTGGATATCTACCTCCCAGGAGTGGATCGCGAAATTGCATCGCTCTTAATCGAAGCGGCTCGACTTGAGTGCCCATATTGTCGAGCGACCCGGGGTAACATCCATGCCTATTACAATCTCGTTTGATTGCCCGTGTGGGTAAACCGGATGTTGAGCCACAATGGCGTCGAAGAAGACGTTGGAGTATAACGAGCGCGGTGGAGGTGATCAGGGGGAAATGCCATGCTGCGGGCTGATGGGGATACAGCAGGTGACCTGTCCTTCGGCCCCTTCTGTTTGAATGTGGGCCGGCGGCTTCTCGCTAAGGAAGGGGTTCCAGTCGAGCTTGGCGCGCGGGCTTTGGACCTCTTGATCGCGCTTGTATCCACTCCCAACACCCTCTTGAGCAAAACCGATCTGATGTCCCGGATTTGGCCGGATGTTGTCGTTGAAGAGGGCAATCTGCGCTTCCACATGACCGGGTTGCGCAAAGCCCTCGGCGACGGGCAGGATGGAGCGCGTTACATCACCACGATCCCCGGCCGTGGCTACTGCTTCGTTGCCCCGATCTCGGGCTCGTACCCTGCGCTGGGCCCCGGTGGTGACGCAGTGAAATTCAGGCATGCTAATCTTCCCAACCGCTTGGAACGCATGGTGGGACGTGAGAGCGATATACTTGACCTCTCCGAGAGGGTGTCGAGATTTCCTGTCGTTTCCATCGTGGGAGGTGGAGGCGTCGGGAAGACTACCGTGGCAATAGCATTGGCCAATCAACTGTCGGGAGCGTTCGATGGTGCCGCGGTGCTTGCTGATTTCGGAACGCTAAGCGATCCATCGCTCGTTTCGCCCGCCCTCGCGTCCATGCTCGGAATACCTGTCGGCTCCGATGACGTGCGACCCAGTTTGCTCGCCTACCTCAGAGATAAGCGTATCCTTCTTGTGTTCGATACCTGCGAGCACGTGGTGGATACCGTGGCAGACCTTGCAGCGAGCATAATCGACGCCGCGCCGCAGGTCCGCATTTTGGTCACGAGCCGCGAAGCCCTCAGGATCGAGGGTGAAAGCATCTACAAGCTGGACACGCTGGCCTGCGCTCCGATCGATCCGGAAATGACTGCCGAAAAAATTCTTTCCTATCCGGCTTCCCAGATGTTCGCCGAGCGCATCGCCGCGAGCGGAGTGCCGTTGTCCCTCACGGACGACGATGCTCGCATCATTGCGGCGATTTGCAGAAAACTCGATGGCATGGCGCTTGCGCTGGAGCTGGCTGCGAGACGGGTCGAGGCCTATGGCCTCTCCCAGACGGCTGCCCTACTCGACCAGCATCTTGCCCTGGCGTGGGTTGGATCGCGCAACGCGCCGCAACGTCAGAAGACCCTGCAGGCGACCCTTGACTGGAGTTTCGGGCTGCTGTCCGACCTGGATCGAACCGTTCTTCGGAGACTGGCTATCTTTGTTGGCGATTTCACCCTTGATGCCGCCTGGGAGGTGATCGCAACACCGTCCCTTGACCGACCGGCACTCTTTGGTGCTATCGACAGTCTTGTTGCGAAGTCTCTGCTGAGCGCGAATTCGTTCGGCGCGATGATGCGCTATCGATTGCTGGATACCACGCGCGCCTACGCATTGAAGAGCCATACCGAAGATGATCGTGCCGACCTGGCTGCGAGCCACGCCTCGTACTACCGACGTTGGTTGGAGCAGTTTGGTCCGGATTGGCCAACGCTCTCAAGCGGCCCCGAGCGGCTGCCCTATTTCCTTGGCATCAACAACGTCCGGGCCGCCTTAGAATGGTCCTTCGGCGACAACGGCAACACCGAAGTCGGCATCGGTCTGGCCGCAGCCGCGGTT
The DNA here is from genome assembly GCF_014197575.1 of Rhizobium sp. BK538. NCBI lineage: Bacteria > Pseudomonadati > Pseudomonadota > Alphaproteobacteria > Hyphomicrobiales > Rhizobiaceae > Rhizobium > Rhizobium sp. BK538. Next base: position 105,845 of record NZ_JACIFT010000004.1, on the reverse strand, counting down.
CCAGTATTTCAGGCAATGTCGCTCTTTCCGGAATGCGAGCGCTGGTCCGAGCGCGCGCTTTCTGCAATGGGCGACCATTCTCGGGAAACCCGTGAGGAGATGCATCTACAGGCTGGCCTCGGAATCTCGCGCATGTATCTCCACGGCGGTCGTGACACGCTCCCTGCGCTCATCAGGGGTCTGGAGATTGCCGAAGGTCGAGGAGATGCGGTCGATCAGCTAAAGGTCCTCGGCCCATTGAACATGTTTCATCTACGAACGGGAGACTTCAAATCGGCGCTCCAGTGTGCCTATCGCTGTTCTTCCGTCGCTGAGGCGACCGAAGAGCCGTCCGCGATTTCGCTTGGGCACTTCTTTCTGGGCAATTCATTGCACTTCAGCGGCGAACTCAGCCGCGCCAGGCTCGAACTGGAGGCTGCGTTAGCAAGCGATCCGCTTTCCAGCCGCGCGCCAGGAAGTTATGTCGGTTTCCGAGGACACGGGCTCGCAGGCGGAATACTTGCCAGGAATCTGTGGCTTCAAGGCTTCCCTGACCAAGCCGCCGTCCGGGCACGGCAAGCGATCAAGGAAGCGGCTGAGGCAGATCATTCGTTGACACTTTGCATCGCGCTGCTCGGTGGCATCGCCGTTTTCCTCTGGCGCGGCGACCTAGAGAGTGCGCAAGAGCACATTGATTGGCTGAATTCGCGTGCCGGGCTGCACTCCCTGTCGCCATACGTGTCAGTAGCGAGAGGCTTTGAGGCGGAAATAACTATCCGCCGGGGAGACCCCAGCGCAGGCGTCGACAGCCTCCGTCGATGCATTGAACGGCTGCATGCCTCCACCTATGAGGTCTTCACCACCATGCTTGAAATCTCGCTGATAAACGGATTAGCGGCGCTCGGCAAAGTCGATGAAGGGTTGGAGCGGGTCGAGGCAGCTATCCAATCGGTCGAAACCAAAGGGGATTTCTGTTACGGGCCGGAACTTCTGCGAATAAAGGGGAGCCTTTTGGGATCGGTTTCCCCTTCTGACGAGGCACGCCGTTGCATTGAAGGTGCCATTGCCGCCAGTCGAAAAATGTGCGCACGCAGTTGGGAACTGCGCGCCTCGCGCGATCTCGTTTCATTTGAAGCGGACTTGGGTAAGAAAAAGGAAGCCGCAAAGGCTCTTCGGCTAGTACTTGATGAGTTCGCCGAGGGCCACGACACTGACGATCTGCGGGCAGCCAAAGACATAACGATGCACAACGGTGATGTGTCGATCGTTATCGAGGCATCATGAGGTGACGGAACTCGGGGTGTTCTATAGAGGAAACGATGTCGGTCTGAAATCTTCGTGCAACTCTGGGATATCGACGAGGATGGTCGATCCCAATGTCAGCCAAAGAGTTCGCCGCGATCATCCGCAAGGTATCCGAACGCGTCGGCCTCGACGGGTCGGCGAAGCTGACGTTCGAAGTCAGCAACGGCGTCGCGCCGATGCAGCTCTTCAGCGCGACTGCGCCGATCGAAGCCAACGGTGCGCTCCGGGTTGGTCTGATGCCGCGCGCGGCAGATTGCAAACCGCGGGATCGTTGCTGGCGCAATAGGCACATTTGTCCCCGCGCTCTACGGCAGACGCCGACTTCAGCCAGGTTTTCGAGGCTGCCGCGCTCCAAGGGAAAACGCTGAGCAAGAGTTCGGTGGAAGCCATCATCGCCGATAAACTGATTCCCGACGACGAACCGCTCTTGATCGCCGACCTCGTCACGCCCGGTGACCTGCCGGTAGGGCTATTGGGCGTGGGCCGACGCTGCGCTCCGCCCGAGTGCCAGTAAGGTCGCCGCGTTGCTGTTCATTGATGCCGTCTCCATTGAACCAGGGCGTGTCTCACGCAGGCGTCCACCTAGACGTGAAACGCGACACTGATGATCGCACCCTGCTCGACGGCGTCGAAGAGGAAACCGTCGTTGTTGTCGTTCACGCCCACCGCCCGGTAGCCGCTGAAGACGCGACACCAAAACCCGCGCACACGATGGCGGCCCGTAAGACCAAAACCCGCGTGTATTCCCGCTATTCCTGAGACGGAATCGCCGTCTCGCTGTCCCGATCGAACAATGCCAGCAAAAGCTGGTCCTGCCCATGTCTGTTGCAGTAGCTTCTGTCCGCAAAATCAACGTTTGCAGCTCGGCGTCGGTCTGGTCTGATCGCAGTTGGTCGTGGCCGGCTGTGCGCTGCTCGAGCCTGCCAGGGTTCCGACATGGGTGGCATAGTTGTCGCGAGTGTCCTGGTCGACCACAGCAACCGGCGCGGCGAGAACCAGGCCGGCAACGTTCCCAGCGGCCGTCGCAGCCCCGCTGGTCGCCACTAAAATCTGGTCGCCAAGTCCGACGTGACTGTCAGTCAACGTCTGCCCGTCGGAGATACGCTGGCCAATGAGCTGCACGATCTCAGGCGACTCCGCGAATTTGCCGTGGTTCATGCTGTCGCCGGATTTGATCTTGGTGAGGTCGATCACCATGATCTTGTTGTCCTCGAGCTCCTTCTTATACGGGGCCTGCTCCGGATCGATGGCACCAAGCCGGGAGACGTCGCCCCAGACCCGGCGCGAGAAAGCCAGTGCCTTGTCATCACGTGAGACAAACAGCGTGAACTGCGGGTGCTGCTTGCCCATATCCGCGATCTGCTGGCGGAAGACATCGACGTCAACGTCAGGGGCCGCGAGCATGACGTTCTTGAACTTCTCCGGTAGGCGGCCGTTGCGAATGGCCATCTGGCGCAAGGATTCCAGCGCCAGCCAGTTGCCCATCGAATGCGCGAGGATCGAGACCTCCTTCACCTCGGGGTCTTTCGCAAGATACTGGAAGAGTGTCTCCAATGCGTTGCGGGTGTAGTTGGTGCTTTCGCGGTCATAGCCGTAGGCAAGCAGACTGCCGCGCGAGGGCCATGTCACCAGGACGGGGGCGCTATGGACGCCGGAGTCATGGACGATCTGCGCGAAGCGGTAGACGGCATCCTCGAACCTGTTGTTGAAGCCGTGGATGAAGACAAGGACGCTGCCGTCGGGCGCCTTTTTGACGCTCGTGCTCAGCCATTTCTTGGCTTCGTCGATGTTGAGATCGTTGGCCTTCACGGTCGCGAAATCCGTCGCCGGATTGGACGGCAATCTCTTCGGCCAGGCGACCTGCCCTTTCTTGCGAAGTTTGTTGGGCGGAATGGAGATCGTCATGTCGGCGAAGGCCGGGGCCAGCGCACGTTCTCCGTTGAACATCTCACCTGGAACGGTCGACCGGGTGCGGGTCGTCGCGATCAGCATGTCGACCTTCGGCGATTGCGGAGACGTGTCGGCCACGGGTGTCAGCACATCTTTGGGATGTCCTCCGCATCCGGGTAGTGCCACGATCATTGAACATACAAGAAACCAACGAAGCCAACTCTTGTGAGCCGATGCCGACGCTACGCTACTTTGACTGCCCACAGATCGCCCTCATCAAAAAAATGCTGACCGACAGACCCTCGATCGCCTCGTCCTAGCAGTAGTAGACGCCCACCGCGCAGCGCCTGACCGTGCGCCGTGCCACTCCGGCGACGCTGACCGGCGTCAGCGGCCGGCCGATCCGGGCTTCGGCCGGTGTTACGATGCCGTCTGGCACAGGAATTGAAAACTTCTCGGCGACCTCAAGCCCGGAAATTCCAACGGCCGCGGCAATCAGGAGAACTCTCACGCGTCTGAACAGGGTCATTGCTTGGCTCCTTTTGCGAGGTGGTCGGGAAGCTCGTCGGTGTCCTTGAGCTTCGACAGATCGACCTTCTTGGCGTCCGTGGTGTTTTTGAACGTGTAGTCTGCCGCCACGATGTCGGTGTCCGTCTTCCAGTCGCTGATCTGGATGCTGTATTGCGGCCCCTGATCGACCTGCGTCGCGGTGATCACATACCTGCAGGGGTAGGGATGTTCGCCCTGAGCGATCCAAATCTGCCAGTCGACCTCCTTGGCGCGGAAGGCGAGGTGGTCGCACTCGGTGCCGCCGATGACGCCGCTGCCGAGATCCTTCACGTCCGTCACGCCGTCCATCAACGTGCCGTAGACGTCGGGCAACAGGAGGTCGGCACCGGGAACAGGCCGATGCAGCTTGTCTCGCATCTCGTCGACCAGGTGAGCAATGGTTCCGGGCACCTCGGCCTGCGCATAGAGATTGGCGTCCTTGCCGAAAACGGTCGCCGTCTTGCCGTCGAAGACCATCTCGACGTTGGCGAAACCGCCGTGCCGGGTGATGCGGAGCTTGTCCGGTCGGCCGATTTCCACCTTGCCGGAACTTGCCAGCAGGATCTTTTGATGCTCGGGGGTGACGACTTCCAAGTTGGTGTCGTAGGCGAAGGAGATGGCCTTCTGGGAGGCGAGATAGTCGGACATCGCCTTCACCAACTTCTTGGCGTCGGCTTCGTCGGCACGGGTTGCCGACAAGGATCCCGAAACGATCATGGCGAGCGCCCCGGCCGCGAGTGCGATCGCCAACCGATGCTGAGATCTTCCTGATGGTCTGGTCATCGACGCATGCCCTCCCGAGTTGATCCTTGCAATCCGGCGAACTCTACAGTCGGACGACGGAAAACGCCCGTAACATCTGGTAGCATCTGTGCCGTTGCCCCAGACACTGGCCGCGCGCCAGTCAACGTGGCACAAGCACGGACGAACTGTGAACCGGCAGCAGCATCGATTCCCGTACTTCGTCCGATGCCGGCAGGCCCGCCTTCCTTAGATCGGCAATCAGTCTCGCGCGGTCGCCTGGCTGGAAGTTTCTGGCCTTCAGTTCGGCCACGACATTGGGTACGAAATCCGGTCTCATCTCGTTGAAGCACATAGCCTCGCGGCGCGCTTCGTCCATCATCCCGGCATTGACATAGATCACCGCGGCGACCGCATGGAAGAAAGGAAACTTCTGGAGATCCGCCTGCTTGATTTCGATGACCGAGGTCTTGTCGTCGTTCAGCATGTAGGCGGCGAGCGCGCGCGTGCCGTGGTAGTAGCCGCCGCCGCCGGGGTTAAGGGCAAGTGCGCGGTCGAGCAGCGCCGCGCCACGCTCCCATTCGCCACTCATCGCGACGCGGGTGCCAAATTCTCCGAGCAGTTCCGTGTCGTTCGGGTTGGTCGCCAACGCCTGTTCGCCCACATGCAGTGCTTCGGCAACCTCCTGCTTGAAGAACAACGCGGTCATCAACGCCTGATGGGCACGGGTATTGCCCGCATCCAGTTGTACGGCACGACGGGCGGCCTGCAAGCTACGATCGATCGCCGGCGTCGCGTTGGTACTCGGATTGAACTGGAACCGGTCCTCGTCAAGATAGATGATGGAGAGCATCGCCCATGCGGTGGCAAAGGTCGGGTACCGGGCGACGGCGCTCTCAAGGCAGTCCCGCACTCGACGATGCCGGACGGCGCTCAATTCCGCACGGTATCCATAGAAGCTTAGCGTGCAGCCATAGACACCGAGATCCTCAGGGGGCGGATTGGTTGCGTCCGACTGAGCCATGATGCCGTAGGGCTGGGCCACTGCTGTCGCCACCTTGTTGGCTACGTCCGACTGGATACTGAACAGATCGCCACTCTTGATGTCGTCGTCGTAAGTCTGCGACCAGAGGATTTCGCTCGTCGCGGTGTCAAGCAGGCGCGCGGTCACACGAACGCGGTCGTCCGAAACGCGAACGCCGCCCACAAGAAGGAAGCGGGCACCGAGCTCGTCCCGGACTTGGGACGCCTCGACTTCCGATGGCAGGGAGGTGGACGTTTCGCGGCCAAAGACCCTGATTTCCTTGAAGCGAGGAAGCGCTGTCAGAAGCTCCTCCGTCAAGCCGGAGGTGTAGAGCGCCGCCTTCGGGCCATCCCCGAGGTTGGCGAACGGCGCGACGACGAGCGTCGGACCTTCCGACTGGGCCTTTAGAGACTTCGGCAAACCTGGCAGCAGATAAGCAGACAGCACGAGCGCGGTCACCACGACGCAGAGCATCAGCGCGGCTCCCACGCCTATCGGCATCAGCTTGCGCCATTGCGCGCGCGGTCGGGACAAGCCTGGATCGTCGGGGTTCGGTGAAGCATCGTTCCACACGAAGGACGGAACGTATCCGCCCTTGGGCATGTCTATTCGAATCGGATCATTCTGTCCGGCCACCAGGTAGTAACGCTCCAGCGCCCGCCGCAGGCGTCCAGCCTCGATGCGAACGACGGGATCGTCCTGCTTGAAGCCTTCCGAGCGCTTGAACACTTCCACGGCGATCGAATAGCCCTTGATCCGATCTCCACGCCCGGAAAGCACCTCGTCCGTCACATAGGTAAGGAATGCGGCGCTGCGGCCAACACCGGGGAATTCCGGACTGTTGACGACGCGCGCTAGCTGGTCGCGAATATCGTCCAGGGTGGGAGGAGGGCGCGGCGATGATGGCGCAGCGACGCGCCCATCTGGCAATTCATTCTGCACGACTTTCTCCTCACCCGCTCTTGAGGGACGCCTGTACCAGAAATTATATGAAGCATTTCGAATGCAACCTACTGCAGAAATCGATCGTCGTCCACGCACATACTGCACACGACGCAAGCTATTGTTGCACCGTGGGTTAATATCGTGAGTCCCAAAGAAGACGTCGACAAGATCATGCAGTAAGCGCGGAGCCACCCCAAGACTACCCCGTATGTTACTGTTACATACTTGCGCTTTTACGATGCCCGGTCAGGATCCCGAGTTGAGAATTGCTCGGTGTCCCATGCCCTCAGGGCAGAGCTCCGCTGAATGATAGGTCTACCGATCGAGGGAACATCATGACGGCGCAAAAAAGAACGGTCTCGCTACTAGCAGTTGCCTTGGCCATGTCGGCTTTGGGCACCTTGGCATTCGCCCAGAACGCGTTCGAAGTCCCGAAAGCGATAACGACCCCCGACAAGGTCGAGACGCGGATCGGCACGCTAGACTTCAAGGACGGCGCTCCTACTGCGGAGACCGCCCAGAAGATCTATGACACGCTCGACTTCACGCGCGGCCTCGACGCCTTCCTCAATAGCTATGGCGGCGCATCCGCGATCGCGCTCGAACGCGGGTTCCAAAGCATCGGCGCGAAGGACAACGACGTCGTCATCTTTCCCGAACTGATGGATTCCAAGTCGCTGTTCCTCACGGCCAATGCGGACACGGTCTACTACCTCGCCGTCATCGATCTTTCCAAGGGGCCGGTTGTCATCGAACAGCCGCCGAAGGGGCTCGGCACCATCAACGACATGTGGTTCCAGTGGATCATCGATATCGGCTTTCCCGGCCCGGATCGCGGCGAAGGCGGAAGATATCTGCTGATCCCGCCGGGCTACGATGGTCCGCTTCCGGACAGCGGTTTCCATGTGGCGCACTCCAGGACATTGCGTGCGCTGTACGCTGCCCGCGCCTTCTTGACGGAAAATGATCCGAAGCCGACCGTCGACCTGATCAAGAAGACCTTGAAGATCTACCCCTATACGCCCGGCGGCTTCGGAACGAGCATAGCGACGGCCCTCGAAGGCAAGGTCAGGCTCGAAGCCAATCCACCGGTTCCCGAAACAAATTTCATCGATGCCAGCGGCAAGGCCTTCAATACGATCCCGCCAAACGACGTCTCGTTTTTCGAGATGATCAATGACAACATCCAGGCGGAGCCAGCCGACTCCTACAATCCCGAGCTGGCCGGACAACTGGCGGCGATCGGGATCGCCAAAGGCAAGGAGTTCAAGCCGAACGAGCGGATGAAGAAGATCCTCGTGGACGCTGCGGCGGTCGGAAACGCCTCCGGGCGCGTGCTCAACTGGCGGCCGAAGGATTCCCTCGGATGGACCTACTATGAGGACTCGTCCTGGGCCAACATGCTGTGGGAGGGTGGGGCGAACTTCGAGACGCCGCCGCCGATGCTCACCAAGGACGGTTTGTTCGATCCGCTTCCGCCGACTGGCGCGCGCACGCTCGACTCCAAGACGGCCTTCTACTACGGCTACACCCTGGACTCCCCCGGTATGATCATGCGACTGCCGCGCGTCGGTTCGCAGTACCTCATGGGCTTCCTGGACGGTGAGAAGAAGGCCCTCGACGGCGGCAAGACCTACAAGGTAACGCTGCCCAAGGGCATACCGGCGGCGGCCTTCTGGTCGTTCACGGTCTACGACAACCAGACCCGCTCCATGCTCGACACGCCCCAACGATATCCCCGTGCGGGCAGCCAGACCTATCCGTCTCCCGCGGCGCAAGCAGCCGCGGATGGCTCCACGATGATCTATTTCGGCCCCGATCAGCCGAAGGACGTCAAACGTGGCAACTGGATACAGACGGTTCCTGGCAAGGGATGGTTCACGCTCTTGCGGCTCTACAGCCCGCTCGAACCTTTCTTCACGAAGGAATGGCGTCCAACCGAAATCGAACAAGTCCGCTGAGATCTACGTGACCCCGCGAGGGTCACCCGGTCTCGTTTGATAAAGGATTGCTAATGATGCGCAGATCGAACCAAGTTATTCTGTTGCTCTCGTCAACGATCCTGACGCTCTCCGTCACTGCGGTGTGCGCACAGGAAAGGCAGGCCTATTTCGGCGAAACCCACGTCCACACCGGATGGTCGTTCGACGCCTACATTTTCGGCAACACCAAGAGCACGCCAGCCGATGCGTACAGGTATGCCAAGGGCGAGACCATCAAGCATCCGCTCGGATACGACATCAAGATCGAGACGCCACTCGACTGGATGGGCGTCACGGATCACTCCGAATATGTAGGGACCGTCGCGCTTGCCAACTCGCCCGGTTCCGCGATCAGCAAGCTTCCGATCGCGCAAAAACTAATCGTGAAGGACCCGGCCGATATCACGCGCATCTACCTCTGGCTCGGAGGTACGATTGTCGACAAGAAGCCGATCGAGGAACTCATTTCGCCTGAAGTGGCTGGTTCCATCTGGAAGCAGAACATCGACATGGCCGATCAGGCAAACGAGCCAGGCAAGTTCACGGCCTTCTGCTCCTATGAGTGGACTTCGACGCCGAACAACCGGAATATGCATCGCAATGTGTTCTTCCGGGATTGTGCCAAGGTTCCGCACGCACCTTACAGCTCGATTGATTCAAGCGATCCGTCGGATCTTTGGAATTGGATGGACGACCAGCGAAAAGCGGGCAACGATCTTCTGGCGATCTCGCATAACGCAAATCTCTCCGACGGCCACATGTTTCCGACCGACGTCGATGAGAAGGGCCGTCCCATCGATGCCGCCTGGGCGACGTCGCGTGATCGCAACGAGCGTCTGAGCGAAATCAAGCAGATCAAGGGCGCGTCGGAGACCCATCCGGTTCTTTCGCCCAATGACGAGTTTGCCAATTTCGAAATCCTGACCTACCTGCTCGGCGATCCCGCCGGCCGCTTCCCGACCGTTTCCGGCAGCTATATCAGGCAGGCCCTCAAGGACGGCCTGTCCATGATGGAGGCGCGCGGCTTCAACCCCTACAAGACCGGCTTCGTCGGCGGATCGGATTCCCACAATACGGGCGTGCCCTATCGCCAGGACAATTTCTACGGCGGCCATGCACGCAATGACGGCGATATCAAGCAGCGCATGTCCGGCTACGTCTTCGCCGGTATGGACGTCAGACTTGAAAACCCTGCTGGCCTGACCGGAGTCTGGGCCGAGGAAAACACCCGCGCCTCGCTGTTTGATGCCATGCAGCGCAAGGAAACATTCGCCACGAGCGGTCCGCACATCAAGGTACGGTTCTTCGGTGGGGCCAACACGCCTGATGTCGCCAAGCCGGACTGGGTGAAGAGCGCCTATGCAGGCGGGGTGCCGATGGGCGGCGATCTGCCTCCGCTCGGTGAAGCCAAAGCGCCGTCCTTTGCCGTCTGGGCCGTGAAGGACCCGACCTCGGGCAATCTCGACCGCATCCAGATCGTCAAGGGCTGGTCGAAGCATGGCCAGAGTTTCGAGAAGGTTTACGATGTCGCCTGGGCTGGCAATCGGGCACCGGATGAATTCACCGGCATCGTTCCGCCGATCGGCAGCACCGTGAACATCTCAGACGCCAGCTATACCAACACCATCGGTTCGGTGGAACTGAAGGGATCCTGGACGGATCCGGAATTCGACCCGAGCCTTGACGCATTTTATTATCTCCGCACCCTGGAGATACCGACGCCACGCTGGACCACGATCCAGGCGAAGGAACTTGGAGTCGCGCCTCCGGAGAATGTCGCGGCGACGATCCAGGAGCGGGCATGGAGTTCGCCGATCTGGTATACGCCGACCCAAGAGCTGCGGGCGGCCGCCGAAAAGGGTACCACCGTTGCCGACCTGAAGCAGCAGGGCGCTACGGCGCTTGATACCGCAGCACTCACCGACCTCATCGTCGGCAAGTCGAGCTGGGTTCGCAACAATGTCACCGGCGAGGTCTTCAGCATCACATGGACCACCTCGGGCCAGCGCCTCGTCGGCAACATCAACGGCTCGATCCCCAAGCCCAGCGAAATCGGCGACGTATTGCATGGAGGCCTGACCGGGTCGGGCACCGCCTACGCCATCAAGGATGGGGCCATCGTCACCACCCTCAACAACGCCCCATACGAAGCGACCGTCTACAAGCTCGGCGACAAATATTACGCTGCCCGCAGCAACGAGTTCGGCTACGCGAACTACGAAGTCGTCCCGACACCGCAGACGCTGGATCCCTTGACCCAGCAGAAAGCGCCTTTCTGAGCCACGAGCATCATGAACCGCGCGCCGACCGAAGTCGGCCACGGTTCGGTGGTCGGACCCATGTAATGGAGACTGCCCAATGGCAACGACGTTACTATCCAGACATGCGTCCGTCCGGCTGCTTCTGGCCATCGGCATGCTGATCTTGACATTCGCCGGGAACGCCCACGCCTGTGCCATTTGCTTCTCGGGGCTGGTCGTCACACCGGGACAGAAGCTCGACGCCGCAGATGAGGCCGTGCTCGCCGTTCCATTGGATGGCCAAGGACAGTTTCGCATCGTCGACGTCGTAAAGGGAGATGGAACGGTCGGCGACGTCGTTGTGCAGCCCGGACTGTCGACCCCGATCGCAGACGCGGTTATGTCGGTCGACGGTCTGACTGTCGGCGACGGGGAGGCGACGAAGCCCGACGAGAAGCCCTTGCTGCTCCTCCACGACAAGGTTTCCGAGAAGTGGACCAGCCTTGGCGCAATGCCTGTCCAATATGCCGGATGGCTGCGGCAGCTCGCGCAGACTAAACACAGCGCAGAGACGCCGAAGCGGATTTGGCCACAACTGACGCTCACTTCGTCATATCTGACCGACGCCGAATGGCACGAGCGCATTGACGTCGTCGCGCCGCAACTCGAAAGCGGCGAACCACTGGTCGCGGAAATTGCCTTTGGCGAACTGTCGCGGGCGCCGTACGGCGTCACCCGGCTCCTCAAGCCTCAGCTTGACGCTGCCAAGCTCGCAACCTGGACCAATGATCCGAAACTCGCGTCACGACGTGCCGCATACACCGTGCTGCTGGGCATTGCGGGCGGCCCCGATACCGCCACCGCGCTCGAACAGGACGTAGCTACGGCCCTGAAGACACGGGACGCGACCAACCTTTCTGCCATGCTCGCTGCCGATCTGGAATTGCGCGGGACGAGCCGTGTCGACTGGCTGGAGACGACGTTCTTCGCCGATCGCCGGCGGACACTCCAGGAAATCCAGGCGGCCCTGCTTGCCCTCAGTGTCCACGGCGGAGCGGACGGGGCCGTTCCGCGCCAGCGGGTGATCGAGGCCTATCGCTACTTCATCAAGGCGCGCAGTCCGATGGCCGGCTTCGTCGCCATGGAACTGGCCGATTGGGAGGCGTGGGATGCGACAGCGGACTACGTCGCCATCATCAGGTCGAAGGCTGTCAAGGATCCGGCCGAGCAGTTCGCAATCCTCAGCTATCTCCAGCGCAGTCCGCTGACCACCGCCCAGGCGGCCTTGCGTGCATTTGCCGATTAACAGGAACAGGTCTCATGAAACTGATGCCGATAGCGCCAGAAGCCTCTGCGGTTTTCGATGTCCCGAAAAACAAGGGGTACCGCTTCCTCAGCGAACCGCTCCTGCACTTCGTCGTCGTTGGCGTGGTTCTGTTCGGTGCCTACCGCCTGCTCGCGCCCGCGCCGGAGGAGGTCGTCGACCAGCAGACAATCAATCTGACCAAGGACGACGTCCGTCAACTGGCGGTGACATGGCTGGCCCAGGGGCGGCCGACACCGACGCCGGACGAGATGCGCAGTCTCATGGATCAGAAGGTCACCGAAGAGATCCTGTTTCGCGAAGCGGTCTCCCTCGGGCTCGACCGCGACGACGAGATCATCAAGCGAAGGCTGGCGCAGAAAATGGACTTCCTGGCCGCCGACCTGGCGACGCTGGACGAACCAGACAACGCTCAACTCAAGGAATGGTATTCAAAGCACTCGGACCGCTTCGCGCTCTCGCCGCACCTGAGCTTCCGTCATCTGTACTTCTCGTCCGACAAGCATAGCCAAGCCGCCCGCGAGGCTGCCGCAGCCGCTATCCCGGCCGTCTCGGGCAAACCTGCCAACTCGCCGGAAGTCGCGTCGGTCGCGGATCCGTTCATGTTCCGGAACTACTATGGGGACGCCACGCCCGAGCAGATGGCCAGGGAGTTCGGACCGGGCTTTGCCAAAGCCCTCTTCACACTGACGCCGGGTTCGTGGCAAGGGCCAGTGCAATCCGGCTATGGCTGGCATCTCATCTGGGTCGATTCCATCGAGCCGGGCCGCGTTCCCGCCTTCGAGGAAGTTGCACCTGCTGTCAAATCGGCATGGCTCGACGAACGCTACGAAGAGGTGAAGAACAACGCCCTGAAGGAGATGCGCTCGCGCTATTTCGTGAACCTGCCGACCGTTACCGCCGAGGACCTGCAGGGCTTGGAAGTTCCAGCCGGAGCCAGCGCCCAGATCGAGTTGTCCGCACAATGAGCGCCCGGATGAAGTTACTGACCTCCCCCTGCCGCCTGCTCTTTGGTGTCGTCGTTGCCCTGTTGGTGCTCGTCTCGAACGCGCTCGCCCACGAGATCCGGCCCGCATACCTACAGATCGATGAGATGGGCGCAAACCGTTACAAGGTCGTCTGGCGGACGCCCATGCTGTCAGGCATGCGCCTCCCAGTCGCCCTGCGGTTCCCGGGCAGCGTTCGCGACGCGACGGCGCCCGCGCAGCGTGATCTTCCAGATTCTCTTGTCGAGACGCGCGTGATCGAGACGGATGCCGGCGGTCTTGCGGGCAAGCGTGTGGAATTCGTCGGTCTGCAGGCAACGATCACAGATGTGCTCGTACGGGTCCACATGCTGGATGGAGCGGTTACGACAACGATGATCCATCCTTCGCAGCCGTGGGTCGACGTCGCCTCGCGACCTGGACGCCTCGACGTGGCGAAGACATTCGTCACGCATGGCATCGAACACATACTGTTCGGTTACGACCACTTGCTCTTTGTCCTTGCGCTGATGTTCATCGCGCGAAGCTGGCGGGCGCTGCTGTTGACGGTGACGGCGTTCACCGCGGCGCATTCCATCACGCTGACGCTTGCAACCCTCGGGTTCGTTCACGTGCCCGGACCGCCCGTCGAAGCGGCGATCGCCTTCAGCATCCTGCTGCTCGCCTGCGAGATCATTCGTATCCAGAAGGGCCAGACAAGCCTGACGGCGCAACGACCCTGGATGGTGGCCTTCGCCTTTGGGCTGCTGCATGGGCTGGGCTTTGCAGGAGCGCTGTCCGAGTTGGCCCTTCCGGCCGGAGACATTCCGTTCGCGCTGCTGTTTTTCAATGTGGGCGTCGAGATTGGGCAGTTGATGTTCATCGCCGCGGTGATCGGACTGATCGCGCTGGCAAGGCTGGCGAGATATCCGGCGTGGCTTGGCCGCCATGCCTTTGCCACGGCGACCTACGCGATCGGAGCAATGTCGGCATTCTGGTTCGTCGAGCGCGTGGCTGCGTTTTGAGTCCACTCCAAGCACTGTGCGAGCGTTTATTACCTTCAGTGACCGCCCAATAGGAGAGATTTGCATCAGCATGAGATCGCCTGTTGTGAGGCGACATACGCGAACGGACAAACCGGATGGGGAACGGTGTTGAATTCGTGAAGAGCTCATTCAAGGAGCACGCCAAAGTTATCGAGGAACTCGCCGCCCGCGACGAAGGGTTTTGCGACATGTGCGATGACTTTCTGACTGCGCATGACGAGAAACTGCAGTGGGAGCGATCGTCCGCTCCGGAGCGTGACGAGCGCATCGGCGAGTACGAGGAGCTCATCGAGGGTCTCCGGATCGAGATCGAACAGGCCGTCAATCAAGCCGCCGTCTCCCCGCTCAAACGGCCACGGCGATAAAGCCGACCCCGCATACGACGGAAATGACCACTTCAGATCAATCGCTCCAGGATAGGAACAATGATGAGAGACAGAGTTGGTATCTTCGCAGGGGTGGCGCTCGCTGCCTTCCTCTCCATGACGGCCGTTAGCAAGGCAGATACGATCAGCTACGCCGATGCGGTGACGACGCTCGCCAAGGCGTGCGGCGCCGACATCAAGAAGTTCTGCAATGGCGAGAACCTCGGCAAGGGCCGCATCCAGGCCTGTCTCGAGAAGAACGCATCCAAGGTTTCCCCAACGTGTACCTCGACGCTCGCGAGCGTCATGTCGTCGATCGCCCAGCGCCAGGAGGCGCAGGCGTCGGTGTTCAAGGTCTGCCAGCATGACATCTCCCAGTACTGCAACGGCGTGAAGGGCGACGGGAACATTCTGTCCTGCCTCGTCGAGACGAAGCGCGTCGACAACAGGGAATGCAACCAAGCAATTACCGACGCCGGATGGCGGTGAACCATGACCGGAAAGAGGGAAAACAACATGATCGCTCACGGCCTTCGCATTTCAATGGCACTCGGCCTGCTTCTGGCTCCGAGCATTGCTTCGGCCCAGCAGCTCGACAACAGTCAGATCATGAGCACGCTTGGACAGGTGAAGTCTGCAGCACCTGCCGTCGATGTTGCTCTGCTGGTGGAAGAAGCAAACGCCAACGTCGGCAAAGGCGTTGCAGCGCTGCCCAACTGGAACAAGCTGTCGGAGCTCTCGCAGTTGATCGTCGAGATCGATTTTGAAAACAACTCGACGGCAATCGAGCCGAAATCCTACCGCACCGTCGGGCTGATCGCGGATGCCCTGCATCATCCGGATCTGTTCCGCTACAAGTTCCTCATTGTCGGGCATTCCAGTGCGACAGGAAGTGCCAAGCACAATCTCGAACTCAGCCAGAAGCGCGCCGACGCAATCAACGAAGCGCTGTCGACCACCTTCGCAGTTTCGCCAGATCGCTTGTTCTCGGTCGGTGCCGGCGAGGAATGGCCGATCGATCCGGGCCACCCGGAGGCGGCAGACAACCGACGTGTTCAACTGATCAATCTGGGACTGTTGAAATAACGCCACTCAGTGGAAAAACGGGAGGAAGCAGATGCTCAAAATCTCCGATATGTTCATGATCGCAATCGCAGCAGGCCTTCTATCGTCGACGCCGGTTCTCGCGCAGGACGCCATCTCGGCACCTGCGCAGAAGGCCATCGGCGCGACCAAGTCAAAAATGGTGCCGTCGCTGGCCGTCCTCAATTCCGCAGGCGCAAAGCTTGAGAACGGCAAGCTGACGATGAGCGGCATCTCGGCGGTGTCTATCGTGTTTGCCGACCGCCCGGTACGCTCTGCAGGTCATGTCTTAACTTCCGAGTTCATCAAGCAATGGGATGAAGGCCCGGACAGTTTCGCCAAGGATCCGCCCAATGCGACGATTTCGGTCCTGAGCGGCAAGGGCGATACCGTCGCCGATGCCGTCGTCGTCCTGAAGACGCCGAAGCTCGAAGGCGGAAACCTGACCTTTGAGGTCGCCGTCCTAGAAGGCGATCTCGCCCGTGCCGACGGTCCTGCATCGCTGTTCATCGACTGGTTTGCGGCCCGCGGTCCTTACGGGGGCGTTGCCGTCGGAGGCGCTGGTTTCCGTGCTCCGGTCTGGCGTGGCGGTTGGTACGCACATCCTGGCGCATATTACGGAGCCGGCGTTGTCGCAGGAGCGGCAATCGGTGCCGCGGTCGCTGAGGATCGTCGCTACTACCCGCCTCCGGCATGCGGATATTACCCCTATCCTCCCTGCTACTAGCGCCAGGGTGCAGCAACATGCCCGTGCTGGTGTCGGCCCCGTGGGAGGCTCTCAAAACGCCTCCCACCGCAGGTGACAAGACTGAGGACCTCGCGATTGGACCATCTAACGAACCCGAACCCCGTTCTGGAAATTCTCGTCGGCACCGTGTTTCTGATCGTGGTCATCTTCGTGCATGGCGTGGGTATCCGAAGCATCGGCCTTCAGTTCAGCAAGTCTTGGGCACACGTCACCAGCGCCACGCCGCATTGGCGGCTGAACGTGATGCTGGCAGTGACGATCGCTGCGCTGGCGATCTTGCATTTCGCAGAAACACTGATCTGGGCGGTACCACTCTATGTCAGGGAGATCATCCCCTCGATGCGCGACAGCTACTACTACGTCTTGGAGAGCTACACGACGCTCGGAGAGGGCAACGTCAGCCTGCCGGATCGATGGCGGCTCCTAGGGCCGATCATCGGCATGTCGGGGCTGTTCACTTTCGGCTGGACCGGAAGTGTTCTGGTCAGCATCATGACCGACTTCGGAAAGTTCGACCGACTGCAGGCGAGACGAGAACGCGTGGAAGAGGACAAGGGGGAGCCAGAAGGCCGACCTCCGCGTTAATGCTGCTACTCGAAAATGCGGAACTATGCAGATCCTATGAGGAGCGTGGATAGCGATCAGCGCTGTGGCAACGTGAGGTCGCTTAACCACAAACACCCTACCTTGGAGGAAGCATGCCCGTTGCAGCTCACCGATCCGAAGCACCCGATGGCGAAGCGCTGGTGCGGGCGCTGCTCGCCCATCAGCGGGGCGAGTAGCGGGTATGTGCGATGGTCCGGGTGCCGGCGCCCGAGGAAGAGGACCGCCGCCGCTTCTCGCGTGAGCGCAATGACAATTTGGGGGCCAAGGAGACGCGGCCTGGGCCCGAAGCTGCCCAGGGACCGACGATCGGCAAGGACCGCAATGGATTGGGAAACGATTACGAGGCCGCCTGGGTCGCGAAACACGTTTATTCGACTAAATTAAGTTTTGGTCCCGCAAACAGCCGTTCGAAATCGAGGATGGACGAAAACGGCCAAGAGGTGGTCGCGTCCCTGACGCGATGCTATCGCGTTTGCTCGCTGATTACTTAACGACTTCGACCTCGCTCGGCCGCCAGGTCTTGGCGAAAAACGGTTCAAGCGGGCTGTAGAGCCGCAGGCACGGGATAAAACCCTTTCCGGGTATCGTTTGAATCCAATTGCCTCGTTTGACATTCGCTGGCTGCGTCGGGCCGAAGAAGATTGTCGTCGTGCCGTCGGTGTCCGCTTCTGCGGCGGGTGACGGAAAGCTTTGGCTGCCCGCGCGTGGGTAGCGCTGCGGCGTGTCGAGCATCGAGCGCGTCATGTTGTCATAGAGCGTGAACGACCAGAAGTTCGCCTGGGGGATGTCCTTCGGCAAGGTAACCTTGTAGGTCTTGCCGCCGTCGAAGGGCTCCTTATCTGCGTCGACCATCGTCCACAGGTACGTCGAACCAATGCCGGGTAGACGCATGGCCATTGCGGGCGTGATCCCGGTGACGCCATAGAAGAAGTCCGTTCGCGCATCGAGCGTGCGATAACCGGTCGGCGGGTAAGGCTTTACGCCTTCGGTTGTAATCAGCGGAACCGGCGTCTCGAACTCGTAACCGACCTCGAACAGCATGTTCTGCCACCCCGAGCCGGGGTAGTAGTACAAAGTTGAATCGCGAGGAGCCATAAACAGGGTGCGCGAAGTGGCATTGGCGAGCGCCAGCGCTTCGGTGAGAATCTTCTTCATCCGCGCATCCGGCGCGAAGGGTTTGCCCTTGATGATGCCGATGGCGGCGATCGGTCCCATCAACTCGGGATCGAGCGACCCTGCAGGCTGCTGCTGCACGACCTCGTTGAGCATCTCGTAATAGCTGAAGTCATTCGGCGGGACGGTGTTCATCACCTTGCCGGTACCTTCGTGGAACACGGTCGGCGGCGGCGGCGTGACTTTTCCAAGCTCAGCCTTGCCGCTCAAAAAGTCGGCAATGGGGGTGCCGACGCCGCCGGCCTCGTAGGGATAGACCTTGGTGAATTTTCTGACCGTTTCGGCCACGGGCTTGGGATGGTTGTTCTCCAGGAACGAGCGAGCGAACCATATGACGATGCTGGTCCGGGCGCGGGCGATAGTGAAGCCATCGGGCAGGGGACCATCGTAGCCGGGTGGCAGAATGAGGTATTTCCCGCCCTCGCCGCGATCAGCCCCAGGCAGCCCGATGTCGATGACCCAACGGAACCAGTAGTCATCGATGGCACCAAGCGCCTTGGGTGGCACCTCGAGCACCATGGGACCCTTGGTCAGGTCGAGCATGCCCATGTAATAGACGGTGTCGGCATTGGCCGTCAGGAAGAGCGACTTGGCGTCCATCAGCTCGGAAAAGACAAGGACTTCGTTATCCTTGACACCGGCGCTCAGAAAGCCCTTGTGGAGTGCGTGTATGCTGACCCCTTGCAAGGTGTTTACAAACGCCTCGAAAGCGTGCGTGAAGTCCAGATTGTCATAGACCTTGGCGATGGTCTCCTTGCTCGGCATGCCGTCCTTGAAGTCGAGCGTGCCAATGCGCGTCTCGACTTTGTCCGGCGTGGTGATCGCCGGGGGAACTTCAGCAGCAGTCTGGGCGGAGGCTATGCTTGCGCCATTGAGACCAGTTGTCACGAGGAGAAGAGCCAGAAAGGAAAGCCTGCTTGCTGTCGATGCCATTTCATTCCCTCCACAATAATTTTTCTACTTGGAACGGACTGCGCATGCGCGTTTCACGCCACAACAACACGGGCGCAAACCTATACCTTTCGCACAGTATTGCCGGCCGAAGCTAACACTCAGCTTGCCCGCAGAACGTGCAGCGCGATCTTCCCACGGCATCGAGAAATGGCAAGTACGTTACAGTAACATACGGCTGCCACCGAACTTCGCTTGCCTCCTGCGCACGGCCCTAGGGTCGTTAGTGAGAGTTTGCGGGGATCAGCGGAACTTCTGCTTTGGGTCGAGACGCGATCTTCGCGGGTACACGGGCAAAGAACCGGAAGTGACGAAAAAGGTGCCGCGCGAATTATCAAGATCCGCTCGGTGGCATTTGCTCGATAATCTCTCGAAAATGTTGGAAATGACGGCACTTAACCTCGTGGGATGCCTACGGTTCAAACGGAAAGGAACGACTTGATAGCTGGCATGCGCCGCGTTTCTCATTCCATTTTCCGTGAGGGCGGCACGGAAGTGTCGCCTTAACCTGGACAAGGCTGCGGAAAGGTCCCGGGAGAACCTGCTTATGCCGCGATAGACAAGCCTATTTCGCGCCAGTTTGCCGTGGCGGCGTTACGACGTTGGCACTATTGGAAGCGGTCATGTGGCCGCGTGGAGATAAGACAGTTTGGCGATCGGTCCATGGCTTGAAACGAAACGCATGCTGCCGCAGGCAGCCTCGAGCTCAAGCCACTGCCGCGCGAACATCCATCCTCGCAGCTTGATCTCTCTATGGTCTCAAAAGCCAGGCACGTTCATCGCTTTCTGGTCGTGACACCTGGAAGGTGGAACTGATGGGCGGTCTGAGATTGCACGGAGGCGCTTGGCTGTGCCGATACCTAGCAGCCCCAGCGCAACGCAGCGGTTGCAAGGGGCGAATCCCATAGAGAAAACTCCTCGTCCGTAAGGAAAGCAAGCGTGATGGAAAGGCCCTGCATGTCGAGCGAGGTGGCATAGGTGCCAACCAGCGAGCGCTCGATCCGCACGCCGTGCTCCTCCATGATGCGCAGCGCGGAGTTGTAGGCAAGGTAGAGTTCGGCGGGTGGCGTGCCGCCAAGCCCGTTGACGAGGAGCAATGCTTTGTCCGTGCTTCGGCTGATGTCGTAAAAGATCGCCTCGCTCAGATGGCCGATGATGGTGTCGGCGTCAGAGAAGAGCTCTCTTGAATGGCCAGGCTCCCCGTGAATGCCGACGCCCATTTCTATCTCGTTCGGCCCAAGCGTGAACGTCGTGCGCTGCGTGTGTGGCACCGCCACACCCGTCAGTGCGACGCCCATCGACCGGATGCGCGAGGAGAGGCTGTCGCCAATGGCCTTCAGTTCGGCGAGGGACTGGCCCTGCTCGGCGGCGCCTCCCAGAAGCCTTTCCGTGATAAGCGTGCCGGCAACGCCGCGTCGACCGCGACCGTCGCCGGCCCTCGTCGTTTCGATGTCGTCGCTGGCAAGTACCATTTCAATTTTATGCCGGCCCGCCGCCATCTCCGCCGCCATTTCGAAGTTCATGACGTCGCCATCATAGTTCTTGACGAGCAGCAGGCATCCGGCGCCAGTGTCTGCTTCCTCTATCGCGCTGACGATCTGGTCCGGCGTCGGAGATGTGAAGATATGCCCGACGCAAGCGGCATCAAGCATGCCGCGACCGACGAAGCCGATATGCATCGGCTCATGACCGGCGCCGCCGCCGGAGATGATCGCGACCTTGCCGGGAACCAGGTGGCGGCGGCGTATGCATTTGCGGTCGGCGCCGAACACAACGAACTCCTCATGGGCGCGCACAAAGCCTTCGACGCTTTCGGCGACCATGGTCTCGGCTGTGTTCATGAACTTCTTCATCAAGCCCCTCCCAAGGCGATGATCGTGTCAGACTTGTCGTATGTGCCACAAGGGTTTGCTCAATCCGGCGGCCCGGAAATTGCGGCAATCTTCTGCACCAGATCGGCGATTGCTTCCTCCAGCAGCCGGTTGCGCCGCTCGTCGCCGAAATCAGGCACCATCAGTGAAAGGTGCCTCAGTTTTTCTAAGGCGCCAAGCTCCGGCAGTTTGCCCGGATGTGCGGCCTGGTAGGCGTCCAGAAAGCGCTCCTGTTCGGCGGCGCTGAAATGGCACACCCGGAAGATCGTCGCGAGATGCCGGGCAGGAAGAGGCGTCGCATAGGTCGGGCTTGTTATCTGCGTGACAAAGCTGCGATGCTTGCCGAGTTCCGTGGCCAGTCGCTGACGTGTTCCCGAAGGTCGGTTGTCGATGATCTGCGCCAGAATGGACTTATAGGCGATAATGGCGTCTTCGGTGTCTTCGCGCGCCATCTTATTCTCCGGCTGCCTTTGTCCCATCGGCGTTCAGACCGACGATTGCCGATCTTATCGCGGGAAGTCGAGCTGGCGCCACGGAAAAATGCCTGATGCCCGCGGCAAGCAGATCCGCGGTCCGGGAGGGGTCTGCGGCCATATCGCCGCAGATGCTAAGTGGCTTGCCGCCGGCAAGCTTGACAGCCTGGGTCAGCAGGCGCAGCAAGGCCGGCACTGCCTGGGCTTGGTACAGGGCGAAGTCGGCGTCCTCGCGTGGCGAAGCAACGAGGTATTGCGCGAGGTCGTTCGTACCGAACGAGAAGAAGTCCGCGCTTTCGAACGCATCCAGCATGAGCGCTGCGGCCGGGACCTCGACCATCATTCCGATCGGGGGAATGCGATTGAGCACGCCGCGGCGGGCAAGTTCGCTGGATTCTTCGCGATAGATCTGCCTGATGTCTTCGACTTCGGATGGGACCGTCACCATCGGCAGCATGATGCGAAGATTGCCGAAGACGGCTGCGCGCAAGAGTGCACGGGCTTGAACACGCGCAATCTCCGGCCGGGCAAGGAGAAGGCGGATGCCGCGCAGTGAGGACATCTCGGTGAGGCCGGAGAGCGGCTTGTCGCCGCCTATATCCAGCATGCGAATGGTTACCGACCGGCCGTCGGCCCAATCCAGGAGGCGACGGTAGATCGCGAATTGCTTTTCTTCGTTTGCAGCATCGCCGAGCGACATCACCGCGAATTCCGAGCGCATCAACCCGATGCCGGCGGTTGTCGCAGCCGGGATCGCATCGACGTCATCGGGCGCGTTGACGTTGATGGACAACAGTACCTGCAAACCGTCGGCCGTGCGCAGATTTCCGTTGTCGACTGTCGACACGGTGCTTGTCACGGGATGGTCGAATTGGGCCGGCGTTACCATCTCCTTGGCTGTCTGAAGGATGACGAGGCCTGAATCGCCATCAACCCCTATGTGTTGTCCTCCCTCTGTCGCGAAACGGCCGGCGCCAATAACCATCGGGACAGACCGGGATCTGGCAAGCAGGGCGACATGGCCGACCGCGCTGCCGGCATAAAGAGCGATACCGCCACCTGCCGACCAGTCATGTGCGAGGAAGCGACTGGGCTCCATGTCTTTTCCGACATAGATGGATCCGGCCGGAAAGTCGTCGACCGGCGTTCCAGTGAGGACCGACAGGACGCGATTCTTGATGTCGAGAATGTCGACGGCACGCGCCCGCAATTGGTCTTCGGCTGAGCACTCCAGTTCGCGGATGTATCCGTCGAGTGTCCCGACCCAGGCGAACGCCACGTTTTCGCCCTGATCGATGCGCGCGTCGGCCATCTCCGCTAACGTCGGATCTTGCAGCACTTCGATCTGAAACTCGATGATATCGCGGCTCTCGGGGTCTGTCCCGGTCGCAAGGTCCTGTAGTTCGCGGATGGCTGTGTTGATCGCGTCGGCGAGCTCGGCATGGTCAGAAACGCTTGATGGCAGTGACGCGGCAGCGGCGAGCGGCTCCGCGATATAGGCCGGCCCGGATGCGACGCCCGGAGACGCGCCTGTTGCTTTCAACCTAAGCGGTGCGGCCATGCTTCTTTTCCTCATCGAAGTTGCGCTCGATGAGGTCCTTCAATGCCTGGATTGCCTCTTCTGCGAGGATTCCGTCGGCGCGGATTTTCAGTATCGATCCCTTGCGGATCCTGGCGCCCATGATCTTGATGATGCTCTTGCCATTCAGCCAGACGTCGCTGCCATTGACCGCAACTTCGATCGAGCAGGGGAACGACTTTGCCAGTCGCGTGAATGTCACGGAAGGCCGGGCGTGTAATCCCACGCCGTGCTTCACTTCGACCTCCGTCTGGCAACTGGCGTGCACCTGTTCGGCCTCCCGGTTTCCTATGCGCAATCCGCCGCTCATCAGGGGGACAGCTCCTCTGCCGTCGCTACGACCTTGGCCAGCGATGCTCCGCCGGAGGCCTCCGCAGCGGCGATGACGGCGCCTTCCACCACTGGCGCATTGCAAATCAAGACGAGCTTGGCGCGCGGCAACCCCAGCATTTCGATGGCCATCTCGCTGTTGGTTTCGGCTCCGCCAAGATCGACGAAGACCGCGACACCTGCCTCTGACCAGGCCTCCTCGATGGCCTTCAGGATACCGCGGGCATCCGTGCCGAGTTCGCCTTGACTGTTGCCGCCCGACCAGGCGAGCGGCACGCTGTCGCCGACCATCTGCCGGACCATGTCGGCCGTGCCCCGCGCGACCAGCGCAGAGTGGGAGACGATCACGATCCCGACGTTTGGGGTCTTCACACTCATGCCGGGCGGTACTCCTCAAGGTAGCGGCAAATAGCGGTTGTCAGCAGAGCGCAGCTCGAGGCGCCCGGATCGACGTGGCCAATCGAACGCTCTCCGAGGTAGGATGCGCGGCCACGCATGGCCTTCATGGCGGCGGTAAGTGCGGCGGAAAGTTCTGCCTGCCGGACGATATCCGTCAATGGCGAACGGTGCGCAAGTGCATCCTGGACCGGATACAGCACGTCGAGGAGGGTCTTGTCTCCTGCGTGCGAACGGCCGCGGCGGGCAACGGCATCGATGGCCTGCTTCAACGCAGCGGAAAAATCCTGCTCCTGATCCGATTTGCGTAGCTCGCGCCCCATCTCCATCAGCAACGTTCCGTAGAGTGGACCGGCAGCGCCCCCTATGTTCATCACCAGTGTCAGACCGATTTTCTCCAGCGCGTCGGGCAAGGGGAGGCACGCGACCGTGGCCTCTTCGGCGCTAACTGCTTCACAGCCGCGCCGCATGTTGGTTCCGTGATCGCCGTCACCGATTGCGCGATCCAGGGCGCACAGATGATCGCTGTTTGCCGCAATCGTCGCACGGCAAGCTTCAATCAATCCCGCAAGGAGAACTGGTTCTGCCTGCATCTGTTGCCTCCCAGCACCGCGCCAGCTCATGCCAGCGCTGCGACCACTTCGAATACGTTTGCCACAGCGACAGCTCCCGGATCCGGCACGCCCTCCAGATCCCTCTCGCCGACGTAAGAGGCGCGGCCCGCCTTTGCCTTTCGCATTGCCTTTGTCGACTCGGCACCGGCTGCCGCAACCTTTGCTGCTCCGGCGACATTACCTGATGTTAAAACAGCAAGCGCCGGAGCCAGTGCGTCGACCATTGTACGGTCGCCGACACTGGCTCCGCCATAGAACGTCATCCGATCGAGCCCGGCAAGCAGGGCAGCAGCGATATCAGCCTTTTCCGCCATGGCCTTGGATGCGGCCGTGAAGAAGATCGAGAGCAGCACGCCGCTCGATCCGCCCATGCTGGTGCTCAAGATCTCACCGACCGAGGCCATCAAGGCGGCGGGATCCTTCAGCGGCAGCGTGTCGATGCGCGAAAGAATACTGCGCGCGCCGGTCGCCACGGTGGAGCCCGTATCGCCATCGCCAACGCGGCTATCCAGGCGGTTCAGCTCGCTCTCGAGCGAAATCAGGTGCTCGCACACCGTCGTCAGAAAACGGCGATTGTGCTTGTCGTCACTGGCCGATGTCGCTCCGTTCCGCATGGACGGTCTTTGCGGCGCCGTAACGATGGCAATTTCGTGCCGTTCGGTGGCGGGCGGCCAGGCATGCGGCGCGACGGCGGCCTTCAGCGCAGCGTCGCGGTCAGCGTCCAGCCGGATCAGTGACAGGGAAAAGCCGTTCATGTTGAGTGCGGTCATCATCGGGGCCGGCCCAATGATCAGCCGAACGCGGCCGGCGATCGGTGACGATAGCACCGCATTGGCGATGACGCCCATTTCAAGCGGCGGCACAGCGCCGAGGTTGTTGATCAACAGCGCATGATCTCCTGTGTCACCGACCTTGCCGGCCAGCCGTTCGGTCATCGTCAAAACGAGGTCGGCAACAGGTTGCAGGGAAATGCGCTCGACACCGGGTTCGCCGTGGATGCCAAGTCCGAGCTCCCCTTCGTCGGCGCCAAGCCGATCTTCATGTGCCTGACCGGGCACGCTGCAGGTCGAAAGCGACATGCCGAGGGAAACGATGTCGCGCGCCGCTGCCGCCGCCTGTGCGGTGACCGTCTTCAGGTCGGCTCCGGCTTCGGCGTGATAACCGGCGATCTTGTGCACAAACAGCGTTCCGGCAACGCCGCGAGGCTGGTTGATGCCGGGGATCGCGATATCGTCGGCAACGATCACCATCTCGACAGCGAAGCCTTCGGCACGCGCCTTTTCGGCGGCGAGGCCAAAGTTCAGCCGGTCGCCCGTATAGTTCTTGACGATGAGCAGTGCACCCTTGGGCCCGGCCACGGCGCGGATTGCTGTCAGCACGGCATCGACACTGGGCGAGGCAAAGATCTCGCCGGATACGGCCGCGGTGAGCATGCCTTTGCCGACGAAGCCGGCATGCGAGGGCTCGTGTCCGGCTCCGCCGCCAGAGATGATTGCGACCTTCGATTTATCCCAGTCCGCGCGCAGGATCACCTTGATATCGGGGAAGGTATCCAGACGGGCAAGACGGCCCGCACTGCTTGTCAGGAGCAGGCCATCGAGGGCTTCGGTGACAATTGTTTCCCGGCGATTGAAGAAATGTTTCATGGAGAAAGACCCGTCTTTTATGCCAGTGCGGTTGTTTCGTTCGGTTGCTTATCCAAGGCGCTGGCCGCTGGCGTCGAAATAGAGCGGATCGCGTAGCGTCAGGCTCACCCGATCCCCCGGCCGGATCGCGAGATATGGATCGGCAAGTGTGACGAGCTTGTGGTCGCGGACCTTAATGTGAAGATGGTTCTGGTCGCCCAGGTGTTCGATCCAGTCGATCTTCGCATTGGCGTTCTGATCGATGATGATATCGAGATGCTCGGTTCGCGCGCCGATCGTCTTCGTTCCCGGTGGCGGATTGGCGCCAGGAAGAAGATCAGTTGGCAAGAGGTTGATGTGCGGCTGGCCAAGCCGCGCAGCGACATGAAGACTGGCGGGATTGCCGTAGATTTCGCGGGGCGTTCCGACCTGCAAGAGCCTTCCTTCCGCAACGATGCCGATCCGATCCGCCATGGTCATGGCTTCGACCTGGTCGTGGGTTACATAGAGCAGGGTCGAACCGAGCTCCTTCTGGATGCGCTTCAGTTCCAGGCGAAGTTCCGCGCGCAGTTTCGCATCGAGTGATGAGAGCGGTTCGTCCATCAGATAGATGGCGGGTTGGCGCACGAGCGCCCGGCCGATCGCAACGCGCTGCATTTCGCCGCCCGACAGACGCGTCGAACGGTTCTCCAGCTTGTGGTCGATCCTGACCATGCGGGCAATTTCCCGCACGCGGCGGTCGATCTCTTCGCTTGCGAGCTTGCGCACCGGCGCGCGCAGCGGAAAGGCAAGGTTGTCGTAAACCGTCATATGCGGATAGAGCGAATATTGCTGGAAGACGAATGCGACGTCCCTGTCGGCCGGAGCTTCGCCTGCGACGTTGCGGCCGCCGATCTCGATGCGGCCGCTGTCGGGGCGCTCCAGGCCGGCAATGAGGCGCAGCGTCGTCGTCTTGCCAGCACCGGTCGGCCCAAGCAGGACGACGAACTCGCCGTCGCGGATGGAGAGGTTGAGATCAGCGAGGGCCGGTGTCTCACCGAAGCGCTTGTTGAGGCCTTTGAGAACGACGTCAGCCATGCCGTGCCTCCGAGTAGAGTGCCGAAGCGATGGCGCGGCCTGACGTGCAGTCGAACAGTGCGAGCTTGGCCGGGTTGAACTCAAGACCAACCGTCTCGCCGATGCGGAAATTGCGGTTTGCCGGAACGCGGGCCTTGATGACGCCGCTCGACGTCTCGATTGCCACAACCTGATTGGTCCCGAGATATTCGCTGCCGTAGACTGCGCCGCGCAAAGGAGAGGTATCGCTGAAGCGAATATGTTCGGGCCTGACGCCGAGCGCCAATTCGGCTTCGGCCAGGTCCTGGTGCACTTCAGGAACGGTGACGTCGACGCCGTGAAGTGAGACCGATTGCGCGCCGGTCTGAAGGCCGGAGGTGAAGCGCATGAAATTCATCGGCGGCGAGCCTATGAAATCCGCGACATACATGGTGGCTGGCTTGCTGTAGATTTCCTGTGGCGTGCCGAATTGCTCGATGACACCATGGTTCATGACTGCGATCTTGTCGGCCATTGCCATCGCCTCGTGCTGATCATGCGTCACGTAAACCGTCGTCGCATGGATGCGGTTATGCAGTTCGCGCAGTTCGTGAACCATGACTTCGCGGAATTCCGCGTCGAGCGTGCCAAGCGGCTCGTCCATCAGGAAGCATTTCGGGCGGCGCACGATCGCGCGCCCGAGAGCCACGCGCTGGCGGTCACCGCCGGCAAGTCCGGAGACGGATCGCTCAAGGATATGATCGATCTGCAGCAACCGCGCGGTTTCCTCGACACGCTTGCGGATCTCAGCCTTCCGCATGCCTTGCGAGAGCAGGGGAAAGCCGATGTTCTTGCGCACGTTCATATGCGGATAGAGCGCAAAAAGCTGGAACACGAAGGCTATGTCGCGGGCACTGGCGCGATTGAAGGTGACGTCTTCGCCGTCAAGATAAATCTTGCCGCTGGTCGGCAGTTCAAGTCCGGCAATCATGCGAAGTGTCGTCGTCTTGCCGCAGCCGGACGGTCCGAGCAGCGCCAGGAACTCGCCGTCATGAATGATGAAGCTTGAATCCTCGACGGCGACGAAGCTGCCGAACTGCTTGCGGAGGTTTTCGATCCTGATGTCTGCCATGGCTCACTCCGGAAACTTCGAGACGATGATGAACATGGCCGTGCCCGCGAGCAACGTCACCAGCGAGTAGGTGTAAAGCACCAGCAGGAATGGCTGGAAGAGCATCAGGAAGCCGATGGCGATCAACGCGGTCGCAATGTTCTCCATCGGCCCGCGGCGCAGGAAGAAGGGGCGCTTCGGGCGCAATGGGCGCGGGGTGTCGGTAAGATGGGTCATTTGCGGACCGCTCCGAAGGTGATGCCACGCAAGAGCTGCTTGCGCAGGAGAATGGTAAAGACGAGGATCGGGATCAGGAAGATCGTTGTTCCCGCAGCGACAGCGGGCCAATCCTGACCGCCTTCGCCGATGATGGTCGGGATAAACGGCGGCGCCGTCTGGGCTTCGCCCGAGGTCAGCAGTGCTGCGAAGGCATACTCGTTCCAGGCAAAGATGAGGCAGAAAATCGCGGTGGCGGCGATGCCGGTGGTTGCCTGCGGCAGGACAACTTTCCAGAAGGCCTGCAGCCGGGTGTAGCCGTCGATCATTGCGGCTTCCTCGTATTCGCGCGGGATCTCGTCGATGAAGCCTTTGAGCAACCAGACGGCGAGCGAAACGTTGACCGCCGTGTAAAGCAGGATCATGCCAAGCGCTGTGTCGGAAAGGCCAAGCTCGCGGTACATGAGATAGATCGGGATTGCGACGGCAATGGGCGGCATCATGCGCGTCGACAGGATGAAGAACAGAAGGTCGTCGGCAAGCGGCACCCTGAAACGGGAGAAACCGTAGGCGGCCAGCGTCCCCAACGATACGGCCAGAAACGTCGAGCCGAAGGCAATCACCAGAGAATTGGCAAAACGCGGCAGGAAATTCGAGGAGCCGGCGATCACCATATTTCGCTTACGGGTCACCTCATCGCAGGTACCGGTCGGTGCGGGCAGGGAGGCGATGTATTCCGGCGTCTGGCGTGTTCTCGTCGTCAGAAGGTTGCAATAGCCTTCCAGCGTCGGCGTGAAGACGATCTTCGGAGGATAGCTGATGGAGTCCGGCGGAGATTTGATGCTGGTCAGGAAAATCCAGACGAGCGGGATCATCGTGATCAGGGCGTAGAGGATCACGATGGCGCCGGCGATGCGCTTGCTGGCCAGGCTCGGTTCAACGACCGAATGGGCTGAGGTAACCGAGCTCATCTTTGCTTCACCTTGTTGAGCGCTTTGACGTAAATATTCGCAAGACCGAACACGGCCACGAAGAGGATGATGGCGAAGGCCGACGCACGGCCCGTTGCCCAGCTCTCAAAGGCGGCCCGCTTCAAGGTGATGGAGGCGACCTCAGTGGTCGAGCCTGGGCCGCCACCCGTCAATAGTGTGACCATGTCGAACATCTTGAAATTCTCGATGCCGCGAAACAGCACGGCGAGCATGATGAAGGGCAGGGCCATCGGCACGGTGATCGACCAGAATTGCCGCCATGCGGAGGCGCGGTCGACCTCTGCCGCCTCATAGATATAGTCAGGGATCGAGCGCAAACCTGCCAGGCAGATCAGCATGACATACGGCGTCCACATCCAGGTATCGACGATGATGATCGCCCAGGGCGCCAGTGAGACGCTGCCGAGCATCTGGATGTCGGCCGTCGGGATGCCGGTGACGAGGGAAACGGCGTAGGCGAAAAGACCGATCTGCGGCTCATAGAGAAAGCGCCAGAAGTTGCCGACGACGGCCGGAGACAGCATCATCGGGATCAGGATCAGCGTCGTCCAGAACGCGTGGCTGCGAAACTTGCGGTCGATAAGATAAGCGAGCGTAAAGCCGATCACCGTTTGAAGCAGAATTGTCCAGAACACGAAGTGTGCCGTCGTCTGCATGGCCTGCCAGATATCGGGGTCGGTGAGGACGCGCTCGTAATTGCTCAGTCCGACGTTCTGGACCGGCGCATTTGGACGGTTGGCCCGGTAGTTCGTGAACGAGAGATAAATCGCCCAGATGAGCGGGAAGATGTTGATGGCGAGAAGCAGGACGATGGTGGGGGCGATAAACACCCAGGCGATGGCTCGATCGGATAGTCCGCGGACACGGTGAACGACCGATGTTGGCGTCGCCCTTGCAGTCGCGTCTGCTGCCTTCTCGACGATGGAGGAAGAGGAAATGTTCAACATGTCACCTGGTCTTTTCGTATGTGAGACAGGTGGCGGCCCGGCAGTCTTGGCGATCCGGGCCGCCATTCTGGCAAGAATGTTGTACGTCCAGCCGGACACTAGATCTTGCCGTCGTCCTTGAAGACCTCGGTCCAATCCTTCACCAGGCCATCAAGCGCGTCTTGAGCCGTGCCGTTGCCGGCCACCACATAGTTATGAACGCGCTTCTGCATGTCCTGGAGGAGGGTTGCGTAGCTCGGCTCTGCCCAGAAATCCTTGACGATTGCCATGGAGTCCAAGAACGCCTGAGCATAGGGCTGGCTGGACGCGAAGTCCGGGGCGTTCACGACCGATTTCAGGCAGGAGTAGCCGCCAAGTTGCCACCATTTGGCCTGGACTTCAGGCTGGGCGAACCACTTGATGTACTGAAGGGCGGCGTCCTTCTTGTCGGAGTAGGAGACGACCGAGATGCCCTGTCCGCCGAGCTGAGCGAAGTGTTTCTTTTCAGCGGGGTTTGGGAAGAAGCCGATCTTGTCGCCGCCGACCTTCTCGTCCTTGTAGAGGCCCGGCCAAGTGAAGGCGAAGTTCATCTGCATGGCGACCTGGCCGGATTTGAAGGCGTCGGCTGACTCAACCATGTAGACGTTGGAGCTGCCAGGCGGCGTGCAGCAATCATAAAGCGCCTTGTAGAATTCCAGACCTTTCACCGCATCGGGCGAATTGACGAAGCCTTCCATTTCATAGGGTTTGTCCGGGTTGTCGTACAGAAAACCCCAGTCGTAGAGCACGTTCGTCACGCCCATCGTGATGCCTTCGGAGCCGCGCTCGGTGTAGATCGAAGCGCCGTAGACGGTCTTGCCATCGATTTCCCGCTTCTGGAAGAACTCGGCGATCTGCTTCAGTTCGTCGTAGGTCTTCGGCGCGGCGAGATCCCGGCCATATTTTTCCTTGAATTCCTTTTGCAACTCCGGCCGCTCGAACCAGTCCTTGCGGTAGGTCCAGCCGACGACGTCGCCCATCGCAGGCAGCGCCCAGTAGTTCGGCGTATTCTTCGGCCATTCGGAATAGCCCACGACCGTCGCTGGCACGAAGTCATCCATCTTGATGCCTTCCTTGTCGAAGAAGTCGTTGAGCTTGACGTAGTGGCCGTTCTCAGCCGAGCCGCCGATCCACTGGCTGTCGCCGATGATGAGGTCGCAGAGTTTTCCGTGGGAGTTCAGTTCGTTGAGGAAGCGATCCGCGTAGCTCGTCCAGGGCACGAACTCGAACTTCATGTCCGTACCGGTCTTGGCGGTGAAATCTTTCGAGAGCTCGACAAGTGCGTTCGCCGGGTCCCAAGCCGCCCAGCAGAGTGTCAGTTGGTCGGCTTTTGCGAGATTGGGCAGCGCTGACGACATGATGAATGCCGAGGCCAGCCCGAGAAGGGCTTTCGATTTCGTTTGCATACGTTCCTCCCAGAACCAAGGCCGGCTCCCCGCCGGCCGCGCAAGTCCACCCATTTCAGAGAATGCCTACATGAACTCCTCAACTCTCATGTTTAGCAATATGTTTAGTAATAGCTATTTTTATAAACATTGCAAGTGACAATCGTTGCTGCGCTGCACATCAGTACAGGACAGACTTCGAAGTCTCCTGGACACCGATCCGGGAAGCGCTGCGCGAAGTCGGCGCCATGGCGCGGTTGACCGTGAGCCGACGCAGACCCTGCACGATTGGTGCCGTTGCGTTGCGCGCAATTCAGCTTGCCGGGCGCCTTGCCCGATCCTATGATGAACACAACGACTGACGAGCACAACGACATCGTAATGGCGATCATGCGGGGGGATGGTGCGGCAGCTAGCCAGGCCGCGTATTCCCACGTTGCGATCGTTAGCGATGCCGGTATCGTTTTTGCATCAACCAAAAACGTCGTGGCGAGAAACTCCACCCCAGCCCCTTGTCCAGCTCAACGAATGTGCTATTTATGTAGCACAAACGAGAGGTGCCTAGATGACCAACACAGCAAAGATTCGCCGCCAGGGCGGCGCGACTGTATTTAGCATTCCTCCCGCGCTATTGAAAATGCTCGGAGTTGAAGTTGGCGCGGAGTTGACCTTGGTCGTTAATAATGGGGCTCTTGTTGCAACGCCGACTAAGACGAAGAAGAGATATACGTTGGCCGAGCTGCTTGAAGGGGCAGACGAAATGGCTGCGCTGAACAAGAAGGCTGCCTCCTGGAATGCTAGCTCGCCTGTCGGTAACGAAGTGTTCTGATGGTTCGTAGCAACGTTCCGAAGCGTGGTGACGTCTTTCTCGTCGATCTAAATCCAGTCGTAGGGAACGAAATGAAGGATGATCATCGATGCGTCGTCGTGATCAGCCCTCGTGAAATTAACGTCGTTGGAATGTGCCTCACCGTCCCTATTACCACGGGAGGTGCGTTCACTCGCAAAGCTGGGCTGGCTGTCAATATCTCAGGTCACAAGACGACCGGGGTCGCTCTTTGCAATCAAGTGAGAGCACTCGACATCATGGAGCGTGTGAGACTTAAAACCGCTCGGCTTGTTGACACGCTGGACGCGCCCACGACCGACGAGATCGTTGCCAGAGTGGTCAGCATAATTGATCCCGCTTAACCGTGTCATCGACGGTTCGAAGGACGCGCTGTGATCCGGTGGCATTTGGTACATTCTGCAACAAGGATTGATTCCTATCCGTTCCGGGATTGCAACATTTTGTTTCGCATGGATTTTTTATGAAAAACGCATTCAATCCGCCATCGGTCCGCAAGCCCTTCGGGAACTATAATCATGGCCTGCTCGTGCCCCCAGGCGCGTCGCTTCTCGTCACCTCAGGTCAACTCGGGATCGGCGTTGATGATACGATCCCCGATGATGCGACCGCTCAGGCCGAGCTTTGTTTCGAGGCGATCGATGCGATCCTGAAAGAGGCGGGCATGACCTTCGCGGACGTCATACGCATCTCTGGCTTCGTCACAAGGAGGGAAGACTTCCCGGCCTATATGGCGGTGCGCGATCGCTATACGCTTGACCCCAAACCGGTTTCGACGCTCATCATCGTCGGCGGGTTTACGCGGCCGGAGTTTCTGGTCGAAGTCGAGGTAACGGCAGCCAAGGTCGTTTGATCGGAGTGGGTTGTCGTATCAGAACCGCTCCATCGCGGTCTTCACTTTGCTGAGAAAAGCCGCCCGCGTCTGATCGGTGCAGTTGTTCATGTCGTAATGCGCCAGAAAGGTCACCGGTCTCATTGGATTGATCTGCGCACGCAGCACGCGCTTGACGATCTTCTTTGGGGGATCGCCGGCAACAAAAGCCCGGAAAGGCGTTGCGCCATAGGTCAGCACTGCACCGAGCTTGCGGATATGGCGCAGTCGCGATTCCACCTTGCCGTTGACGAGTTCGAAGGAAACGCCAGGTAGCCAGACGCGATCGAAATAGCCCTTCAGGATTGCGGGGAAGCCGAAGTTCCAGACCGGTGTGACGATCACCAGCCCCTGCGCTAGCTTCAGCCGATCGACATGATCCTTCACCAGCTCCGTATTCTGGGGGTAGTCGTGGTAAACCATTCTGTCACGGCGGGAGAGCACGGGGTCGAAGTTCTCCGCGTAGAGATTGCAGTCATCGACCTCGTGTCCTGCCGTCTTCAAGCTTTCCAACGTTTGCTGGTAGAGCGCGTTGCCATAGCTTGACTCCACCGGATGCGAATGAAGGATGAGAACTCTCATGTGGCCTCCATCACGGCGGCAAGTCCAGGGAACAGGTAGTTCTCGCCCGATGAGAAGTCGAAGTTCGGATTCTCCCAGGCGATCATCTTGCCGGGATTGAGCAGCCCCTGCGGATCCGTCTCATGCTTGAAGGCAAGCTGAACCTTGTCCGTCTGCTTCATGCCGCCTTCCTCCAGCGTGTAGCGATGCGGGTTGAAGATCGGGCAACCATGGTCCTGATGGATCTTGATGATCTCCTCCAGCCGCTCCTCGGTCGTGTAGCGCACCAAGGGGAGACCGGAGCACTGGATCTGACCGTCGAACTTGATGAATTCGAGATGGCCGGGCACCTCGTCGCCGAAGATTTCGACCATCTTGGCAACCTTCGCCACATGGTCCGGCCCGGGGTATTGGACCTGCAAGTAGGTAAAGGCCGGATCGACCTTCAGCGCTCGCAGCGTCGTATGGTTCCACGCGAGTTCATAGGCATGTGGAATGCCCTTCATGCTCTCGACCTTGTCGGAACGGAAAATGATCTCGCCCTTCTGGGCCGCGGTAAAGGCGTTAAACGCATCCATCGAGTGCGGGGCGACCATCAGCACCACAACCGACTGGCCCTGGCGAATGTAGGATTTATGACGGGCAAAGTAATCGTGTGGAATCGGTGCCGCGATCGGTGCGATTTCCTTGACGAGAATGCCGTTGCATTTTGCAAGAGCATCCGAGTAGCGCACTGCCGCCATGAAGTCGTCGTAGCCGACCAGCACGTCGACCCAATCGTATGCTGGTGCAAGCGGCATCTCGATTTCCGTGATGATGCCGTTGGTGCCGTAGGCGTGGCTGACCTTCTGCAGATCCCAACCGGTGAGATCGAGCACCCGCGGCTCTTTCTCCATGGTGACGACGCGCAGCCGGATGATGTTGCCGATATCGCGAAGTCCACCCCAGGTGATCGACCCGACGCCGCCCGAACCGCCGGCAATGAAACCGCCGATCGTTGCCGTCTGCGCTGTCGAGGGATGAAAGCGAAGTTCCTGGCCTGAATGGGCCTTGGTCTGCTTGTCGAGTTGGGCAATTACAATGCCGGGCTCGCAGATCACCCGGCCAGGATGGATCTCCTTGATCTTGTCCATGGCGGCAAGGTTGAGCACGATCCCACCGGAGAGCGGCATGGCCTGACCGTAATTGCCGGTGCCGGCGCCCCGTGGCGTTACCGGAACACCATGCGCGAAGGCGACTTTGAGGGTCTGGATCACCTCGGCTTCGTTCTTGGGTGTCACGACAAGATCGGCGGTAACGCCATCGAGCTGCGCCTTCAGGATCGGCGAGTACCAGTAGAAATCGCGGCTCTTCTGGCGCACCAGCGCCGGATTGTCCTCGACGGCGATGCCTTCGAGTTCCTTTTTGATCCTTTGATAATCCGGCATGTCAGGCTCCAACGACGCTATCGAGTTCACGGTAATCCGGCAGGCTGCGGTCGATGACCTTGCCGCGGCGAAGCACAACGCGGTCAGACTGCGGACGGGAAAGAAATTCGCTCCAGCGACGGGCACTGAAGAGGACGAGATCGGCAGGCCTGCCGGCACCGATGCGGCCCATATCAGAGTGTCCGACAATGTCGGCGGGCGAGGTGGTTACGACGCGTGCGGCCGTATCGAGCGGATGGTCGAGGTGAAGAATGCGCACGGCTTCGCGGAACACCTCGACCGCATCGAGGTCGCCATAGGCGTAGAACGGATCACGCGTATTGTCGGATGCGACTGCCGTGGCGACACCGGCAGCTGCCAGCTCCTTGAACAGCGTCACGCCCCGCCAGCGGGGCGTGCGGTTGGGATAGCGATCCTGCAGGTAGGCATTGCACATCGGCAGCGAGATGATCGAGATGCCGGCTTTGGCGACCAGCTCTACGGTGCGCTTAGCGATCCCATCGTCTTGTCTTGCAAGCGAGCAGCAGTGGCCGGCCGTCACCTTGCCGGCGAACCGGTTCCGCAAAACGGCCTCGGCGATCGCCTTCAAGGTCTCCGCACCGGGGTCATCCGTCTCGTCGACATGAAGATCGACGTCGAGGCCGTTCTGCGCGGCCGCATGAAGGAGCGTATCAAGCTGCCACGCGAGGTTCGGCCCCATCTTGGTGACGCCGCCGATCAGGCTGCCGGAATTGCGCACGACCGCGACGAGATCGGCGAAGTAGGCCTCGTCCAGCATATCGTCCATCGCAAAGAGGGCGACAGCCTGCAGTGTGATCTTGTCCTTCCAGGATTCCCGCATCTCGGAAAAGACGTCGAAGGACACGCGATGCTGAGGGGAGGCCGAATCCAGGTGCGTGCGGATCAGGCTCGTGCCGTGCGCGTAGGCAGACCGAAGTGAGAATTCCATTCGTTTGCGCACATCATCAGCCGACCAATGCGCCTCGCGATCGGCACCGACCGCCTGCAGCGCACCCATGAATGTTCCATCCGGATTGCTGCTGCGTCCCCAGATATGCCCCTTGTCGAGGTGCGTGTGGACATCGGCAAAGCATGGCCAGACCATCCCCTCACGCAAGTCGGATTTTGCGAATTCCGGTGGCGCACTGCCGGCCGGCAGGATCATCGAAACAAGACCGTTTTCGATGACGATATCGGCTCGCACAAGGCCTTCATTGGCTGGCGCATCAAAGCCTTCGACGGCAGCGGCGGGCAGCGTCGCATTGCTCAGCACGAAGCGACCGGCGTTCGGAGGCGACATGAAGGAGTATGTCATCAGTTTTCCCGCTTGAGGCTGCTCTCATGCCAGCGATGCAGGCTGAGCCAGGAGATGAAGGAGGTGACCGCGAAGATCGCCACTCCAAGCAGCGAGAGCATCAGCAGGGCGGCGAAGAGACGGGGGATGTTCATGCGGTACTGTGCTTCCAGAAGGCGGAAGGCAAGGCCGGAGCCGGCACCGGCCGAACCCGCAGCAAACTCGGCAACGACGGCGGCAATCAGCGCCAGACCTCCACCGATGCGCAGACCCGTCATGAAATAGGGCTGTGCCGCCGGCAGCTTGAGGTAGAGCAGCGTCTGCCAGCGGGAGGCACCATAGAGCTCGAACAGGTTGATCAGATTATGATCCACGCTCTTCAGGCCCTGCACCATGTTGGAAAGGATCGGGAAGAAGGCGACGAGAAAGGCGCAGATGAGCAGCGCCACCTGTGTCGACGGTGCATAGATCAGGATCAGCGGCGAGATCGCGACAATGGGCGTGACCTGCAGGATGACGGCCAGCGGGTAAAAGGCGATCTCGATCCACCGTGACTGCACGAGGAAGATGGCAAAGCCGACCCCGCCGACGAGCGCCAGCATCAGTGACATGAAGGTGATTTTCGTTGTTACCCAGAGCGCGGGCGCAAGCGTTGCCCAGTCGCTGACGAAGGCGGAGGCCACCGCGCCTGGGCCAGGAAGAATGTAAGGTGCCACGCCGGAAAGCTTGACGTACAGCCCCCAGACGAGGACGAGGACTGCGACGGTTACGAACGGCACCACAATCCGCAGCGCAAGTTCGCGCCGCTTTGCCGTCATCGGAGTTGACAATGATGGCGCCGGCTGATCGGCAATATCCGTGCTCATCCATTCTCCTTTGCGGCATTGATGGCCCCGATCAGCGAGCGCGACACGGTCTCGCAAGCCTGGCGATACTCCTCGGACGTCCGGTAATAGGCGTCCCGCTTAAGGCTGGTGACAAGCGGCAGATCGGCATGGACCCGTCCCGGCCGCGCCTTCATGACAACGATGCGGTTCGAGAGATAGGCGGACTCGAACACCGAGTGGGTGACGAAAATCACCGTGATGCCCGTCTCCTTCCACAGGCGCAGCACGTCGTCGTTCAGTTTCTGGCGCGTGATCTCGTCGAGGGCCGCAAACGGCTCGTCCATCAGCAACAGCTTCGGCTTGGTGACCAATGCACGCGCGATGGATACGCGCATCTTCATGCCGCCGGAGAGCTCGCGCGGATAGGCTTCGGCAAAGTCCTGCAGACCGACCGTCGTCAGGGCCTTCATGATCTCTTCGCGCGCTGCAGCCTTCGAGATACCGCGAAGTTTCAGCGGAAGATGGACATTGCCGAACACATTCTTCCACGGCATCAGCGTCGGTTCTTGAAAGACGAAGCTGATATCGCCTTCCGGCAGACCTTTTGCGTTGATGCGGGAACTTGGCCAGTCGATGGTCCCGGAAGAGATGTCGCCAAGGCCTGCGATAATGCGCAGTGCCGTCGATTTGCCGCACCCGGAAGGTCCGAGCAGGCTGATGAATTCGCCGCCTTCGACCGTCAATGACATGCCCGACAAGGCAACCGTGCCGCTGGAGAAGACCTTTGAGACCGATTGCATCGAGACAAGCGGTCTCCTGCGCGCGTCCTTGTTCACCGGGATCTTTGCTGAGGCTTCTAGAGGCATCGCCTGTCTCTTTTCATGAGGGGTCCGGCTTTGCCGCCGGGAGCGGCAAACCAATGCGGCGTCCCTTACTTCTTCAGAGCCATGCCGACACCCTTGCAGACGTATTTCGTGGTGTATGCCTTGGTGTAGTCCGTCTCGGCCTTGAGAACCTTGATGCCGACCATCTCGGCGAAGAACTTCTTGTAGTGCGCATCGGTGATGCAGCCGATCCCCTTGTCGAGGGCTTCACCGGATTCGACGATGCCGTACTCCTTCATCTTGGCGATCGAATAGGCGATCTGGCCATCCGTCATTTCCGGATTGTCCTTCTTGATCAGCGCGTTTGCCTTGGTGTTGTCGCCGTAGAGGTAGTTGTACCAGCCCTCGATCGAAGCATCGACAAAGCGCTGCACGACATCCGATTTGCTGTCGACCATCGACTGCGTCGTGGTGATCATCGTCGAGTAGGGGGAATAGCCGCTGTCGGCGAGCAAGAATACTTTCGGCTCCCAGCCGGTCTGCTTCTGAATTTCATAAGGTTCGGAGGTGAGGTAACCCTGCTGGCCGGATTCCTTGTCGGCGAGGAATGGGCCGGGGTTGAAATTGTATGGCTTGTATTGCTCGTCCTTGAAGCCCTTGTAGTTCGCCTTCATCCACTCGAAGTAGGTCAGATAGCCGTCCTTGCCGAGAAACAGCGTCTTCAGCTTGGCAAGGTCTTCGAATTTCTCGATGCCGGCGTCCGGATGAGCGATCAAAACCTGCGGATCCTTCTGGAAGATCGCTGCGACGTCGACGAGCGGAATGCCCTGTTCGACGGCCGAGAGTTCGCCCTGCGGGCCGCCCATGTAAAAGTCGATCTTGCCGGAGATCAGCAATGCGCTGTTTGCCGCGTTCGGGCCACCCTGTACGATGGTGACATCCAGCCCGTGCTTGGCATAAGTGCCATCGGCCACTGCCTGATAAAAGCCGCCATGCTCGGCCTGCGCAAGCCAATTGGTGCCGTAGCTGACCTTGTCGAGCGCCAAACTTGGAGCTGCGAGCATGCATCCAAGTCCAAATGCTGCGGTAAATGCGATGTTATTCAAAGTCTTGGACATGATCGGCGTTCCCCTTCGTGAGCCGTTCGGACGGCTCTTCGGCGTCCGATTTTCTTCATTTGAGCGATTGCTTTGCTGTTTGAAAAGCATCAAAATTCGTGCGCAACGATGCCTTTTTGGCATCTCATCGCGGGCCTGTGCCTAATTTGTGCGTGGCGCTTAAAATTGATGCAACGAGGGGTCGGATGCTGCATTCCAGGAAGCTGCTCTACATCAACGAGATCGCCCGCACGGGCTCGATCCGCAAGGCCGCGGCGCGCTTGAACGTCGCGTCATCTGCAATCAATAGGCAGATTCTGGCTCTCGAGGCGGAAATCGGCGCACCACTGTTTGAACGATTGCCGCGGGGACTGCGACTGACGGCGGCAGGCGAACTATGCATCGAACATATTCGAGAGGTTCTGAAAAACTACGACCGGCTGGAGGGGCGGATCAAAAGCCTGAAGATGCAGCAGGCCGGCAAGGTCCGATTGGTGACGACCGTCGGTCTTGCCTCAGGGCCGCTTGCGGAGATCATCGCACGGTTCCAATTGGAGCATCCGCGCGTCTATTTTCAGATCAGGAACGATGCAGGCACGACGACGATCAATCCCGTGCTCTCAGGTGATGTCGATATCGGCCTCGGCTTCAATATTGCGCCAACACCGGGGATCCGGACGCTCGGCAACTTCGACATCCCGATCGGTGTCGTGCTGCCGCCCGGACATCGCCTCATCGGTCAGGGGCCGATCAGCCTGGGCGACATCGTCCAGGAACGACTGGTTCTCGCGCAGCCGGGCACCAGTCTTCGGGATGTCATCAACCTTGCGCTTGCGCGGCTTGATGTCTCCGTCGAGCCGGTACTGGAGAGCAATGCGTCGGAGATGCTGAAGAAGCTCGTCAAATGCGGCGCGGGGCTGACCCTGCTCAATCCGCTCGACGTCATCACCGAATGCCGCGCCGGCGAACTTGTTTTCCGGCCGATTGCCGAGCCTCATGGTCGACATCAGCCGATGAAACTCTTTGCCCGCGCTCGCGCGCCGCTCGATGCGGCGACCAGCCTGTTTGTCGAATATCTGTTGGCCGAGCTTGCCGGTCTTGTTCAGGAGTTGCAGTCCAAGGGACACATTTCTCCAGACAGGTCGTCGGCCGCCTGAGATCTAGCGTGAGAAGAGATTTGTGAGCGGATAGCGCTTCAGATCATTCAGGAGTTCGATGAAGCCCAGCACCTGATGGCGGCAGATCGCCGCCCCTTTCTCGGCCGTGCCACGCGACGCGTCGCCCACGACGCCGGCGGGATTGAGGTCATGTGCGATCCAGGCCAGCGAGTGCGGCGGAAGCGGCTGGATGAACTTCGACTGCTCGCGCATCCATTCGGCCTTGGACACGAAGTTCTCTGCCTTGTCCATGCGGACGAGATCCGGCCTGAAATGCAGCATCAAGGATGTTTCGACCTCTCCGCCGTGGATGCCATATCGGGATTCGTGATCGCTGATCATGCCGTGCGGATGTCCAAAACGGCCCCATTGGGTCGACACGACGGCCATCTGGTGGCGCACGCGTAACTCGCGTGCAACAATGCTCATGATGTCAACATTGCCGCCGTGCGAATTGACGATCACCATCTTGCGGATCCCGGCTTCGGCAACCTTGGCGCCTATTGCCGTCCAAACCGGGATCAGCAGTTCGGCAGGCAACGAAAGCGTGCCCGGTCCATAAATATGCTCGTTTGCCTTACCGACTTCCTGTGTCGGCAGCACCAGGATATCGAGGTCATCGGGCCGTTGACGGCGAAGCTCGCCCAGCATGCCGTTGGCGATCGAAACGTCGGTCGCGATCGGTAGGTGAGGCCCGTGCTGTTCGGTCGAGGCGATCGGCAAAATGGCGATGGTCGTGTCGGCCGAAAGCCCGGCAAAGTCATGGGTGTTGAGCTCGTTCCAATAGAATGGCGTCGCCATTGCCGTGCGTTCCCTTCGTTGAGGTTTCCTCAGGGACTAGGGAATTATGCGACATGCGAAAAGCATCAATTTGCGTGCGCGCCGCTGCCTTTTTGCGATATAGCAGAAGTCCAGGAGCTCAGGGCGGATCAACAGATTTTAGGGTCTTCGCCAACGTGTGTGGTGATCGAGCATATGGACCGGCAACGATGATGGTCCCGTAGCGCCAGGAGCGGCGCGTGGGCGGCAGGCTGGACCAACCGATTTACGTTCATACCGTGTCTTCCTGATGCTTCTGAAATGAGGGTGGCATTGACCACCTTATTTTTGTTTATATGTATGCGCTCATGTAATTCAATCGGGCGCTAGATGACCTCTGCGAAAGGGGAACTGGTGCAGGTGGCAGCAGTCTTCGAAGAGCCCCAGGGAGTGGTGATTAGCCGCATCTTGTCGAAACTCGCCGGAACGGTGTTGGGCACATCTTGAACCGCAGACCGATGCAGTCGGTCCGGCAAACCTTCGTACATCCATTGCACCCAATGCCCGACGCAGGCGATCCGCTCCGGTCGCAGTCAATGACGTCACAGAAGGAGGAATGCCATGGGAAGGCTCGCAAGTGGCTTACTTTGTGCAGCGCTGATGGCTGTGCCTGCCGCAGCTGCGGATAAACCCCACAATGCCAAGGTTTCTGTCGTGTTCGACCATGCGCTTCCGAACGTGCCGGGAAAAAGCATGCGCGTTGTGCTGGTCGAATATGGTCCGGGAGGCTCCAATCCGTCCCACACGCACGCCAAAAGTGCCTTTATCTACGCGACCGTGATCGAAGGCATGATCAAGAGCCAGATCAACGATGGCGAGGTCAAGGTCTACAACACTGGCGAAAACTGGATCGAAGTACCCGGTGATCACCATCGCGTCAGCGCGAATGCCAGCGAAGCTAAACCTGCAAAGATCCTTGCCGTCTTCGTCGTCGATACGGACGAGACGAAGCTGACGATTCCAGACAAGTAAGCAGTTGCCGTGGGGTGGCAGAGGCGAAGGCAGGTGCCTTTTGCCACTGCCTCAACCGCAAAACCTGAGATGTCCTAGGTGGATATCCAATCTCAAGGGGTAGAACCATGAGAATCGTGATCATCGGAGGCACGGGCCTCATTGGAACGAAAGTTGCGGAGCGTCTGCGCAAGCAGGGGCACGATGTAGCGCAGTCATCCCCTTCAACCGGGGTCAACACGCTCACGGGCGAAGGACTCGAGGGCGTACTTGCTGGTGCAAGCGTCGTACTCGACGTCACAAACTCGCCGTCATTTGAGCCGAGCGCCGTTCTTTCGTTCTTCCAAACGTCGACCACGAACCTGCTCAAGGCGGAACGCGCGGCCCAAGTTCGCCACCATGTTGCGCTTTCTATCGTTGGCATCGAGAGATCACCTGAGAACGGTTACTTCCGGGCCAAGGTCGCTCAGGAAGACCTTATCAAGAAGGGCGGCATCCCTTACACGATCGTCCGGTCCGCCCAGTTCCTGGAGTTCTTGGGGGGCATCGCCGATAGCGCGACTGTCGATGGGACGGTCCACGTATCGCATGGCGCGTTCCAGCCAATCGCTGCGGACGATGTTGCAGACTTTGTCGCTGAGGCGGCAGCCGGTACGCCCGAGAACCGAACCATCGAAATCGCAGGGCCCGAGAAGAAGCCGATGAGCGATTTCGTCAAGGGCTACCTCGCCGCTGTCGGTGATGAGCGAACGGTCGTGGTCGACCCACAGGCCAGGTACTTCGGCGCGCTTGTCGATGACCAGTCCTTGGTTCCTCTCGGATCCGCCAAGCTTGGCAAGCTGGACTTCAAGACCTGGTTTGCACAGCGCCCACAGGCCGCTGCCTGATCTGACTCGGCTTGGCGGCATTCGGCCGCCAAGCCAGCTTTTTGAAAGCGGGGGATTGCGGCAACGCGCCGTAGCGCGGGGTCATCGCGGGCGCTTCGTGAATCCGGACGTCTGGATCATGAGCTTGACGATATTGTCCAGGCTGGCCTGTCGACTTCGGCTTCATCCAGCCACTACAGCTTGTAGCCGATCTGACGCAGCAGCTCTTTCCGCCACGCAATATCGGCGTCGGTTTCGACACCCAGCGGTGAGGCGCCGTCCACCACACCGAGCACGCCGCGGCCAAGCTCCGTTTGTGCGACGATCACCTGGGTCGGGTTGGCCGTCGCGCAGAAAATGCGGCAGACCTCTGGCACCGCACGTACCGCAGCCAGCACGTTGACGGGAAAGAATCCGTCCCCCAGGAAGATCAGGAAAGTGTGGCCAGCGCCAATCGCCAATGCGTTGTCGCGTGCGAGTGCGATCACTGCTTCGTCATTACCCGACCAACGCACCAGCCGCTTACCAGAGGCCTCGCAGAAGGCCAGCCCGAAGCGAATGCCAGGAACCGCGCCCACCAGCGCCTCGTGGAGATCTTCCACAGTCTTGATGAAATGCGACTGGCCAAAAATGAAGTTGGAGGCGTCCGGCTTGACGATGGGCACCACGGCAAGTTCCATGGCTGCGCTCCTTCAAGGTAGGTAACGCAGTGGTAGGTAGGCGGACGAACCGCGATTTCAAGCGGCCTGCTAACGCATGTCGCTGAGGTTACCAAGTGCAGGGCCCAGCCGGACTTGCGCATCGTGCTGCCTGGCAGCAATTGGAGCGACACCAAAAAGATGCTCTCGTCGAAAAAACCAGCACTGGAGCAACATACTGGAAGCCGCTCCCGCAATGGTGATCTGAGTTGCTGAGAACGCCTGACAGTTGGCGCGCCGCCTGGCGGTAGCGGTACCTGCTACCGCCCCCAAACCACCGCTTCCTCGTGCCTCTTGATCAGGTGCCTCAGGCTTTCGAAACCGGAGCGGATATGCTGCGCGAACTGATCGACTGCCGGAGATCGGGCGGAAT
Source organism: Rhizobium sp. BK538 (assembly GCF_014197575.1). Lineage (NCBI taxonomy): Bacteria > Pseudomonadati > Pseudomonadota > Alphaproteobacteria > Hyphomicrobiales > Rhizobiaceae > Rhizobium > Rhizobium sp. BK538. The sequence goes on along the minus strand of NZ_JACIFT010000004.1, from coordinate 61,725 downwards.
CGGCGCGCGTGAGTATTGCCAGAGCCCGTTCCGGATGCGGGATGGTCAGCGGCAATGCGGTGATCGATTTCTCCTTCCGCAAGGCGAAAACCACGCTATGGGGTATCACCGTGAGAGCATCCGCCGCCTTGAGATAGTTGATGACACTCATCAGCGAGCCGCCGGAATAACGGATCTTGATTTCCGTTGCGCCGAAGGAGAGCAACAGGGCGCGAAGATCGGCGAGCAGCGGGCTGCCCGGCGGAGGTGCTACCCAGGGATAGTCGAGAAGCTGGCTTGGTTGCGGCCGACGCTTGAGCAGCAGTGGATGCGTGACCCTGCAGGCAATCACGTTGCGTCCCGGAAGGATCTGTTGGAACTCCAAGCCGGAACCCTCATCCAGAATGTCGATCGGGCAGATCGCAAGGTCGATCTGGTCGGCCTTCAAGGCGGCGCGAAGATCCGGGAAGTAGCCGTAGCTTTGATCGATCCGAACATCAGGATGTGTACTCTGAAACTCGGCGCACAACCCTGCGATCAGTGCATCCATGAAGAAGGGCGTGCCTCCGACGCGCACGACGCCGCTCTTGCCGACGCGGAAGCTTTCCACGAGGTCCGACGCCTTGCGGGATGCTGCCAGCATGACCAGCCCTTGCTCAGCCAATGACAGGCCAAGCGACGTGGGTTGAAGCGGTCTGCGTCCTTTGATGAACAATGGCTCGCCGAGACGCATTTCAAGCATCGACAGGGTGCGCGAGACAGCGGGCTGTGCGAGACCAAGGAGGGCCGCTCCCTCGGTCACTCCGCCGGTCTTGACCACAGCGGCGAGCTGGATCAGGTGTCGTTCATCTATCTTCATAACGATCTGTTATATTAAAGCTGAATCAAATCATCAATCGACTGCGACAGGCCTGCTAGCTTGCCATTACCAACGATGCGGTTTTGGGAGAGACGCATGCCGCCGGCAGCCGATGCGCTTATTTTCAGTGAGGCCACTTCCTCGGACGTGTTTGCTGAGCGTATGCCCTCTGGCAAGGGCGGCCAGTTGCCCCGCCTGATGGCGGCGGTCGCCAAGCACGCGCATGAGCTGATCAAGGAATTCCGGCCCACCCAGGATGATTGGCGCAGGGTGATCGCGTTTTTGACGGAAGTCGGCCATGCCTCCGATGAACGCCGTCAGGAGTGGGTGTTGCTCTCCGACCTGATTGGCGCGTCGGCCCTCGTGGAAGAGATCAATTCGCGGCGCCCGAAAGGCGCAACGCCGAACACCATTCGCGGGCCATTCTTTCGCAGCGATGTGCCGGAGCGCGCGCAGGGCAGTTCGATTTCGCTTGATGGAGTGGGAGAGCCGCTTTGCGTCTCGGCCCGGATCGTCGACCTGGACGGACGCCCGATCCCGTCGGCCGAGCTCATCACCTGGCAGGCCAATGCTCAGGGCTTTTATGAGAACCAGCAGCCGGACCTGCAGCCCGAGCACAACCTGCGTGGTCTTTTTCGCGCCGACGCCGACGGAAGCGTTGACTACCGCACGGTCATGCCGAAGGGATACAGCGTGCCCGACGATGGCCCTGTCGGGCATTTGCTGGCAGCGGCGGGCTATCCTTTGCATCGGCCGGCGCATCTGCATTTTGTGGTCCGCGCGGTCGGTTTCGAGACGATCACCACGCATGTCTATGATCGAAACGATCCGCATCTCCACGAGGACGCGCTGTTTGGCGTCAAACCCGAATTGGTCCGCGACTTTCGCCCCGTGAGCGGAGATGTCTCGCAAATGCGGCAGGTGGATTTCACGTTCGTGATGGTGCGGGCAAGACCGGAGAAAGCACGATGAGCCTGTCGTTCCACTATGCCGGCAGCCCGGCCCATATCGTCTTCGGCGAAGGGGCTAGCCAAGAGGCGGCAAACTGGATCGCGAAGATCGGTTGCCGGAGAGCCTTGGTTCTTTCCACGCCACACCAGAAGAGTGACGCCGAGGCACTGGCTGCGAAGATCGGGCCGCTGGCTGTCGGCGTATTCAGCGGCGCCGTCATGCACACGCCTGTCGACGTCACCGAGACGGCAATGAAGGTGGTTGGGGAAAGCCGAGCCGATTGCGTCGTGTCGCTCGGCGGCGGCTCGACGACGGGTCTTGGCAAGGCCATCGCTTATCGCACGGACCTGCCGCAGATCGTCATTCCGACGACCTATGCAGGCTCGGAGGTCACGCCGATCCTTGGTCAGACCGAGGGCGGTCGCAAGACGACAGTGAAGGGTGCGAAAATCCTTCCCGAGGTGGTGATCTACGATGCGACGCTGACAACGGGCCTTCCGGTTGGCTTGTCTGTGACCTCGGGCCTGAACGCCATGGCCCATGCCGTCGAAGCGCTTTACGCTGAGGACCGCAATCCGATCTCGACCCTCATGGCCGTCGAAGGCTTGCGTGCCTTCCGGTCGGCACTTCCGCAAATCCTGGCGACGCCTGGCGACCTAAATGCGCGGGCAGGCGGTCTTTATGGTGCCTGGCTCTGCGGCACAGTCCTGGGCACGGTCGGCATGGCGTTGCACCACAAGATTTGCCACACGCTCGGCGGCACCTTCGACACGCCGCATGCCGAAACGCATGCGATCATGCTGCCGCACACGGCCGCCTTCAATGGGATGGCGGTGCCCGAGCTTCTTCAGCCTGTGGCAGAGATTTTCAAAGGTTCGATCGGCGGGGGGCTTTGGGACTTCGCGAAGTCGATCGGTGCGCCACTTTCGCTGCGTGATCTAGGCCTCACGGAAGCCGACCTCGACAAGGCAAGCCGGATCGCGGTCGAGAACCCCTATTGGAACCCGCGATCGATCGATCGGCAATCGATCCGCGCATTGCTGCAACAGGCCTGGGAGGGCCGCCGGCCGGAGAATTAGTCGTCACACAAGGGGAATGGGAGGAAAATGAGATGACAACCAGACGCGAATTCCTGAAACAGACGGCAGCCACCGGCGTGCTTGCTGCCGCATCCGGGCTGGCTTTGCCGGCGCTGGCACAGAAAAGCTCGATCAAGCTCGGCTATGTCAGTCCGCAAACCGGACCGCTTGCCGCCTTCGGCGAGGCCGACAAGTTCGTCATCGAGAACTTTCTTGCGACGACCAGGAAGATGGGCCTCGACTATGAGGTTGTCGTCAAGGACAGCCAGTCCAATCCCAATCGTGCCGCAGAGGTCACCAAGGAACTGATCGTGACCGATGAGGTAAACCTGGTCCTCGTTTCCTCGACACCGGAAACCACCAACCCGGTGTCGACGACCTGCGAAGCCGAAGAAATGCCCTGCATTTCGACGGTTGCGCCGTGGCAGCCATGGTTCATCGGCCAACAGGCAAATCCCGGCGACCCGAACTCCTGGAAACCATTCAATTTCGCCTATCATTTCTTTTGGGGGCTCGAGGACATCATTGCCGTCTTTACCGGCATGTGGGGCCAGGTCGAGACCAACAAGAAGGTCGGCGGGCTGTTCCCCAACGACGGGGATGGCAATGCTTGGGGAGACAAGGTTGTCGGTTTCCCGCCTGCACTCGAGAAGCTCGGCTATACGCTGACCGATCCTGGCCGCTTCCAGAACCTTTCGGATGACTTCTCCGCGCAGATCAACGCCTTCAAGCAGGTGAACGCCGAAATCGTCACCGGTGTCGTTATCCCACCGGATCTTACGACCTTCTGGAACCAGGCAAAGCAGCAAGGCTTCAAACCAAAGGTTGCCTCGGTCGGCAAGGCGCTGCTGTTCCCGCAAACGGTGGAATCGCTCGGCGATGCCGGCCACAATCTTTCAACCGAAGTCTGGTGGACGCCAAGCCACCCCTTCAAATCGTCGCTGACGGGTGAGACTGCCGCGCAGGTTGCTGAGGCCTTCACCAAGGCAACGGACCGGCCCTGGACACAGCCGATCGGGTTCGCGCATGCGCTGTTCGAGCTGGCCGTGGATGTCATGAAACGTGCTGACGATCCAAGTGACGGCGAGGCTGTTGCCAAGGTCATCGGCGAAACAAGGCTCGACACGCTCGTTGGCCCGATCGCCTGGGGCAACGAGAAACTGCCGCCCTTTGCGCAGAAGAACGTTGCCAAGACGCCGCTTGTCGGCGGCCAATGGCGGCTGAAACAGGGCGGCAAGGGGTATGATCTCGTTATCGTCGAGAATGCCACGGCACCCAACATACCGACCGGCGGGAAAATGGAGCCGATCGCCTGAGCGCGTCAGCTCTTGTCGGAAGAGCAGGGAGCCGTGGAGGCGGCTCCCTAAGTGGGAGAGGATTTATGCCAATATTGGAACTGGAAGGTGTCTCGAAGAAGTTCGGCGCGTTGACCGTCGCCCAACAGATTTCCTTTGCCGTGGACGACGGCGAGGCGCTCGGCATCATCGGCCCCAACGGCGCCGGCAAGTCGACCCTGTTCAATCTGATCACTGGCAACATCTCGCCAGAGAGCGGCGCGATCCATTTCATAGGCTCCGACGTGACCAATACCCCGCCGATGGCGCGGTGCTTGGCCGGAATGGGCCGGACATTCCAGATTCCGCAGCCCTTTGATCAACTCACCGTGTTTGAGAACCTGCTTGTGGCCGGATCGTTTGGCGCGCGGAAGCGGGAAGGGGAGGTCGCCGATCGCTGTGCAGAAATCCTGATCGATACAGGACTGATTGACAAAGCCAATGCAATGGCCGGCAGCCTCACGCTGCTGCAGCGCAAGCGGTTGGAACTGGCGCGTGCGATGGCAACCGATCCGAAGCTCCTGCTGCTCGACGAGATTGCCGGTGGGCTGACGGAAGGCGAATGCCGGGCGCTGGTAGCGACTATCCGCGGCCTCCACGGCAAGGGCATTACGGTGATCTGGATCGAGCATGTCCTGCATGCGTTAAACGCCGTGGTCGGACGTCTGCTCGTCCTGCACTTCGGTCGCGTGATCGGCATCGGTAAGCCCGACGAGATCATGAACTCGAAGCAGGTCCGCGAAATCTACCTGGGGATCGATGTGTGATGCCGCTTCTCGAAACCCATGCACTGACGGCTTCCTACGGTGACTTCCAGGCGCTGTTTGGCATCGATATCAGGCTCGAAGAGGGCGAGACGCTGGCGATCATCGGCGCGAATGGAGCCGGCAAGACGACGCTGATGCGGTCGCTGTCGGGTGTCCTCAAAAACGAGCCCGGTTCCATCAGCTATCGGGGAGAGGCGATCGGCGCGCTGGACGCCCCCGATGTGATGTCGCGCGGAATTGCCATGGTGCCGGAGGGCCGGCGGTTGTTTCCATCGTTGAGCGTCGAGGAGAACCTGCTGATCGGTTCCTACGGTCGCAAGGCCACGGGTAGCTGGACGCTCGAGAGCATCTATGCGCTGTTTCCCGTCCTTAAGGAGCGTCGGCGAAACTCTGCCACGGCACTTTCGGGCGGGCAGCAGCAGATGGTGGCGATCGGCCGGGCGTTGATGTCGAACCCGGACGTGCTGCTTTGCGATGAGATCAGCCTCGGACTGGCGCCGGTCGTGGTGCGCGATATCTACGCCGCTTTCCCGCGCATCCGCGAAACCGGCGCGGCGATCATCATCGTTGAGCAGGACATCGCTCAGGCACTCAAGGTCTCCAATCGGATCTATTGCATGATGGAGGGCCGCATCACGCTTGCCGGAAAGCCATGCGATCTCGACCGCGATGCCATTCACAAGGCCTATTTCGGAGCAGATGGTCATGAACTGGCTTGATACGATAACGCAGGGCATCCTGCTTGGCGGGCTCTATGCGCTTTTTGCCGCGGGGCTGAGCCTGGTCTTCGGCATCATGCGGCTGGTCAACCTTGCGCATGGCGACCTGATCGTCTTCGCCGCCTTTGTGATCCTGTTGCTTGTTTCATGGCTGGGGCTCCATCCTTTCGTTGCGGCGTTCATCGCGGCGCCTCTGATGTTCGCAGCCGGTTGGGTCCTTCAATACCACTTGCTCAACCGCACGCTCGGAAAGGATATCCTGCCGCCGCTGCTCGTCACGTTCGGTCTTTCGATCGTCATCCAGAACGGTTTGCTGGAAGGCTTTACGGCCGACAGCCGTCGGATATCGGCAGGTGCGCTCGAGACCGCCTCCGTTTCGCTCGGACCGATCAATGTCGGTGTCATGCCGATGCTGACCTTTGGCTCAGCGATCCTCGCCATCGTTACGCTGAACCAGTTGATCTATCGCACCTCGATCGGCCGCGCGTTTCGTGCCACATCCGACGATGTCACCACGGCGGGCCTGATGGGCATCCGGCCGCAACGCATTTTCGCTATGGCAACAGGCCTTGCCATGGTGGTCGTGACGATCGCGGCGCTCTTCCTCGGAACACGTGCCAATTTTGATCCCACGTCGGGCCCGGCCCGGCTGATCTACGCCTTCGAAGCCGTCATCATTGGCGGGCTGGGCTCGCTTTGGGGAACGCTGGCCGGCGGAATCATACTTGGTGTCGCGCAGACGATCGGGGCGGCCATCAATCCGGAATGGCAGATTCTAGCCGGGCATCTCGCGTTCCTTCTCGTCCTCCTGTTCAAGCCGCGCGGCCTCTTTCCGCGCGCAGTGGATTGAAACGTCATGGAACAGTTGCTCTCACCAACCTTCAAAGTCGAGACTCGTACAGGCGCATCCGCGGCATTCGCCCTCATGGTTGCGATCGTCGTGATCCTCGCATTCCTGGCGCCGCTTCTGGTGTCGCGCGGCGCAGTCCAGGACCTGTTCTTCATCCTCACCATGCTGGTGTTGGCACAATGCTGGAATCTGCTTGCCGGATATGCTGGCCTGATTTCGGTCGGCCAGCAGCTTTTCGTCGGTTGCGGGGCTTATGCCATGTTTGCTCTCGTCAGCCTGTTGGGGCTCGATCCTGTCGCGGCCGTTCTGGTCGCCGGCGTCTTTGCGGCGATCGTCGCCGTGCCGACGGCGTTCTTCACTTTTCGCCTCTACGGTCCTTATTTCGCCATTGGCACATGGGTGATCGCCGAGGTCGGCCGCTTGCTCTTTGCCCAGTGGAAAGCACTCGGCGGCGGTACCGGTACATCATTGCCGCGTGACGCGACCCGCGACATGATCGGCATCGACCTGTTGAAATCCTTGTTTCGGATGAAATCGGCGGAGGCGGGTGACGCGCTGACCTATTGGCTCGCTCTGGTACTCGCTCTGATCACGATCGGGGCCATCTACTGGTTGCTGCGATCGCGCAACGGGCTGGGTCTTGCCGCGGTCCGTGACAACGAGCAGGCGGCACGCGCCGTCGGCGTTGATGCCCGGCGCATGAAGACCATGGTCTACCTGACCGCGGCATTTCTGACAGGCTGCTGTGGCGCGCTGATCTACGTCCAGAAGCAGCGTATCTCGCCGGATGCTGCCTTCTCGGTGATCGACTGGACGGCCTACGTGATCTTCATCGTCGTCATCGGCGGCATCGGCACGGTCGAAGGGCCGATCATCGGCGTCATCGTCTTCTTTGTGCTGCAGAACCTGCTTGCCGGCTATGGCTCCTGGTATCTTTTGATACTCGGCCTGGTCGCCATCGTCACGATGCTGTTTGCGCCGCGCGGGCTTTGGGGCCTGTTTTCCGACCGCACCGGCATCCAGCTTTTTCCGGTTCGCCGAATTCTCAAAGGTGGACCCCTCGAACACAAGCAAATGGGAGGGCCAAATGGCTGATATCACAACGGATGTACTCATCATCGGAACCGGCCCCGCGGGTTCGGCGTCTGCTGCGCTGCTGTCGACCTACGGCGTCGAGAACATGATGATTAATCGCTACCGGTGGCTTGCCAACACGCCGCGAGCACACATCACCAACCAGCGCACGATGGAGGTGTTGCGCGATCTCGGCCGCGATATCGAGGACGAAGCCTACATGTTTGCCGCCGAGCAGGACCTGATGGGTGAGAATGTGTTCTGCACCTCTTTGACGGGCGAAGAAATCGGCCGCATGAAAAGTTGGGGCAAGCATCCGCTGTCTCGCGCCGAGCATCAACTCTCCTCGCCGAGCCTGATGAACGACCTGCCGCAGACCTTCATGGAGCCGCTGCTTTTCAAGACGGCCTGTTCGCGCGGCACACAGGCGCGGATGTCATGCGCGTATATCAGCCACGAGCAGGATGCCGATGGCGTCACGACCATCTGCCTCGATCGATTGACAGGCAAGGAATTTAGCGTCCGCTCCAAGTTCCTGATTGGCGCCGATGGTGGCAATTCGCGGGTAGCCGAACAGGCACAACTGCCATTCGAGGGCAAGATGGGTGTCGGCGGCTCGATGAACATCCTGTTCGAGGCCGATCTGTCGCGGCATGTCGCCCACCGTCCCTCGGTGCTCTATTGGGTGTTGCAGCCCGGTGCCGATGTCGGCGGCATCGGCATGGGGCTGGTGCGCATGGTCCGGCCCTGGCACGAATGGCTGATCGTCTGGGGCTACGACATCAACCAGCCAGCACCCGACGTGACCGAGGATTTCGCCATCAAGGTGGTGCGGGATCTCGTCGGCGACCAGGAGCTCCAGCCAAAGATCAAATCGGTATCGACCTGGACCGTGAACAACATGTATGCGACACAGATGTCCAACGGCCGTGTCTTCTGTATGGGCGATGCAACGCATCGTCATCCGCCGTCGAACGGACTGGGTTCAAACACCTCGATCCAGGATGCCTTCAACCTCGCCTGGAAGCTGTCCATGGTGCTGAAAGGTCAGGCCGGACAAGGCCTGCTCGACAGCTACAATGCGGAGCGCGCGCCAATTGCGAAGCAGATCGTTACACGCGCGAACAAGTCGATCGAAGAGTTCGGTCCGATCTTCAAGGCGCTAGGCCTTCTGGATTCTGTTGATCCGGTCAAGATGCAAGAAAACATGGACGCCCGCTGCAACGATACGCCGGAGGCCGAAAGGCAGCGCAGAGCGATCCGGGATGCGATCGCCTACAAGGTCTATGAGTTCGATGCCCATGGCGTCGAAATGAACCAGCGCTACAGATCGGATGCGATCATCAACGACGCTCAGCCGGAGCCAGCCTTCGCAAAGGATCCGGAACTTCACTACCACGCGACAACGTGGCCCGGCGCGCGCCTGCCGCACGCTTGGCTCTTCAATCACAGCGGCGACAAGGTCTCGACCCTCGATCTCACCGGCCACGGCGTCTTCACTGTCCTGACCGGCATCGGCGGCGCCGGTTGGGTGGCGGCGGCCAAGGCGCTAGCAAGGGAGTTCAACATCCGGATCACCACGCACACGATCGGACCGCGCCAGGAATGGCAGGATCTGGTTGGCGACTGGGCCAACGCGCGCGAGGTTCGGGATTCCGGAGCCGTTCTTGTGCGGCCGGACCATCACGTTGCCTGGCGCGCAGATTCAATGGTCTCCAATCCGGAAGCCGAACTGCGCCGGGTCCTGACATCCATTCTTGATAAGTGAGAGCATCATGCAAGCACATGAAAGGGGCTTCTTCACGGAAGAAGATTCGGTCGCGGTGGTGACTGGCCGCAACAGGAACGCCAAGGACGAACGCCTGAAGCAGGTGATGGAAGTCATCACCCGAAAGCTCCACGAAGCGGTAAAGGAGATCGAGCCCACACAGGATGAGTGGATGCAGGCTATCTTCTTCCTGACGCACACGGGCCAAATCTGCAATGAGTGGCGGCAGGAGTTCATTCTCCTTTCCGATGTCCTTGGCGTGTCGATGCTGGTCGATGCGATCAACAACCGCAAACCCTCGGGGGCCTCGGAAAGCACCGTGCTTGGGCCGTTTCATGTTGCCGACGCGCCGGAGCTGCCAATGGGTGCAAACATCTGCCTGGATCAGAAGGGCGAGGATATGTTCATCGAAGGACGGATACTCGACACCGATGGCGAGCCTATTGCCGATGCACTGATCGATATCTGGCAGGCGAATGATGAGGGTTTTTACGACGTCCAGCAGAAGGGCATTCAACCGGATTTCAATTTGCGGGGCGTGTTTCGGACTGGTCCTGATGGGCGCTATTGGTTCCGGGCCGTGAAGCCGAAATATTATCCGATCCCGGATGACGGTCCGGTTGGACAATTGCTGAAGGCCCTTGGCCGCCATCCCTACCGGCCGGCCCATCTCCATTACATCATCAAGGCCGACGGTTTCGAAACTCTGACAACCCACATCTTCGATCCCGATGATCCCTATATCGGTTCCGATGCGGTTTTCGGGGTGAAGGAAAGCCTGCTTGCGGAATTCCGCCGCACGAGCGATCCCGGACGGTCGCGACAATATCAGTTTGCGGGCGATTTCTGGGATGTAAGGCACGACTTCGTCCTTGCCCGCAGGAAGCGCTGAGGCTTCAGACGAGAATCCCTGCACGGCCGCGGCAGTGTTGATACGCGCCCTGCAACGATTAATTTCCGCGCCGACTTTATAGGCTGCGCAGAGGGTGGGAACGGGCGTGCGAATGGGACCATCCGTATCTTCATCGCAGCAGGTGACACTCGGCGCGGGTTGACCGCAAGCTTTCGCGCGACCGCCACTGCAGCGCTTGAAGCCCAGCAGCTCACGCAGCTTAAGCCCCCAGTTTTTCAGACTGCTCTCGTTCCTGGCACCGGTTCTCGTGAGGATGACCGAGCGCGCCAGACGATCGAGCCGTACGACGACAAGCGTGTCTCCGGCTTTTCACGCAGGAGCTTCGCCAGAGCAGGGCGCACAAGCGATGCGCCGGAACCATGTTCTTGCACGATGGCGTCGCAACGGTGGAGCGCAGCTCAATCTCCTGGGCCTCCGTTGCTTACTCGTCCGTTGAGACGCGTGCATAGCCTATAAGCCGGCCGCGTGCCTGTCTCATGCCAGTCTTGCTCGCTTGTCGGGCAGACACCACATGTCGTTGCGAGCGACATTTCCGGAAAACGTGTCGATAAAATCGAAAAATCGCGATATGTGACCCTCGGCGCCCTCCAGCATCCCCGTGCTGGAGGGGGCGTAGTCAATGTAGGCGTTTTGAAATCCGGCCTGGATGCCGTCGATGCTCCCCGCTATCTCTCAAGCCAGTTTTCAAGGTTGAGGCCGCGAATACGCTGGAACTCGCGCGTATTGTCCGTCACGAGTGTCAAGTCTAGCGCACAGGCATGCGCGGCGATCAATAGATCGTTGAGGCCAATGGTCTGTCCCGCCGATTCCAATTCCGCACGGATGCCGCCGTACTTGATGTCGGTCGGAATATCCAGCGGCAAAACCGGAACCGTCTCGAGCACGCTTTCGACCCTGGCCAGTAACTTGGCTGATCCTTTCTTTGCGCAGCCGTACCGCAATTCAGCCGCGACGACGATGCTTGTGCAAATCTCTTTGGGGTCGATCTCTTCGACCTGGCGCGCAGCCGGTCCGAAGGGATTGCGTATGATGTCGCTGATGATGTTGGTATCGAGCAAATACCCGTTCAAAAAATGTTCTCCGGCTTGGCAGGCATATCCTCAATATCAGGGAAGTGGTCTTCAGGCCCAAGCGGAGCCTCGTTCTGCCATTTGGCAATAAGCTCGACGATATTGGTCGGCCTGGTTACAGGCTCGATGATGAGCTTATTCCCTTCGCGGCGGATCACTACGCGATCTCCTGGCAACTCGAACTCCGCAGGGATACGCACGGCCTGGCTACGATTGTTACGGAACAGCTTTGCTTCTTTGGGTCTTGATGAGGGTAATGGAACAGGCATATGGCCGCCTCCTTTGTATATGCCATAATGTATATGCTTTGGCCCGCCGATTCAAGGCGAGGGCGCTTGGTCTTTGTTGCATGGACCTAGCCCCGATCGGTAGGCGGGCAGGATTCCCACGAGAGCGAATTTCTGACTCAATGAGGCATGGCCTCTTCGCCCTCTTATTCTTTGGACAGCTTGTCGCTCACGGAACTGCGGTCGCTTGTTGCCGAGGTGGTTGAAGAGGTTCAATCATCGTTTCCGGCGATGCTGGCTAGTTCCGTGTCGGCAGCCGTGCCCTATGTTGGGTACATGCCGAGCGCCTGGTGCACAAGTTGATGCCCGTAACACGCCGGCAGGAACGAGCAGTCAAGGCGACCCGCGATCTCATCCGGCGGTTCTATCGAATTCTGAAGGGCTGGAAGAGCAAACCTTCTCCTCAGCTGGCGCGTGGTCTCATGCGGCGTTTCGACCGGATCTTCACTCTCGTGACCGCTATGAGCCCCTCGACAAGTTGCTCCGGCGACTGCATCGCCGCAAGTCGGAACTGTTGCGGGTTCTTGACTACCCCGACATTTCCGCTCCACAGACAATGCGTCTGAAAACGATATTCGCGCCTGCGTTACCAAGCGCAAGATCTCTGGCGGCACGATGAGCGAACGCGGCCGCCGCGCGCGACGTTCTTGGCCTGATGAAGACCTGCATGAAGCTCGGCGTCTCGTTCCTCAGTTATCTCGGCGATCGCCTCGGCCGTGGCTCCACGGCAACTCCCCCAACTCGTGGCCGGTCGACGTTAGATCGGTTCATCGCTTGGCAAGGGCTATAGTCGCAGATGTCTTCGCCGCGGTCGGGGCATTCGTCTTGCGTAGAAAGCCCGGCGACACATTCCAATGACGTCCGTCGCCACTGATAACCGTTACAGATCTCTTGTTGTATCGAGTCAGCGTCCCCTCGATTGTTTGACCTAGCTGGTCTTCAAACGCCACACGGTCCCCGATCGAGAAATTGAGCATCGTCTTGTGCGCGCGCATCTGGTGAATAAATCGCAGCCGTTCGACGATTCGATTGTTGAGATCGATCAATTCTGCTTCGCTCAGCTTGTCGATGTCAATTGTCATGGGTTCCCTCGCGTATTCGAGATCACCTCAGTCTATTGCCAGCCAGCCGCAGCACTCAAGACCACGCCCTCGCTATCACCATGGATTTGTTCTGCGCGGAAACTTGCCCCGGTTACATCCAGGCCTGTTGCGGCCGATGTCGGACGCTGCATCGCGCTGGCGCGGCTGCGGCCCGCGCCTTACAGAGATTTCCGGCCATCGTTAGTAGACGCTATCAGGATGTGTCGATGCCTTCAGATCGGCCAGGCCGCGGTTTGCATCCTTGCTGCCGGTCGCCGCGGCGGCCGTGAAGATCCGCTCCGCGTCGCCGTACATCTTCATGCTCAAGTAGGCGTATCCGCGAAGGACCATCAAGTCGATCGGTTCCTGCTGGAGCTGCGCGCGCTGATCAAGGAATATCAAGGCCTCTCGATAACGCTTGGCGTCGAAGGCGGCCAAGGCCCTGTCGGCCAAGATTGCGACCTGCAGTTCGGTTGCGCGCTGTTGTGGCTGCGGCGCCCTTGTGGCTGCAACGGCGGCATTGTTGGATAGGCCGGCGCGCAGATAGGCGAGGCTCTGGCCGTAGGCTGCATCTTCGCGCGTCTTGCGGTTTGGACTGGCCAGCGCTGCCTCGAACGCCTTTACCGCCTCCATCGGGCGATTGAGGTCCATCAGGCACCAGCCGCGTGATAACGCCGTTTCCGGATCGAGCAATTGGGCATTGATCGTGGTCGTGCACCCGCGCACCTGCCTTGCACTGCGGCGAACCGTCACCGTTTGCATCGCAGGCTGGCGCGAGGCCTCGACGCGGGCCGGTGGGCTTACGCTCTCAGTGGGTTCCGTCGGTGCCCTGACGATTTCAGGGGGCGAGGCCACTGCGCCTTGCGGCACCGTCTGCCCAGGAGCGGGCAGGGGAGGTTGTGTGGCTTGCCGGTTGGCGGTCTCGCCTAACTGCGCGATACGCTCGGATTTGCCCGCCCATAGCCGTTGGATCTCGGCCACGCCCGCGCGGTCGTGCAACTGCTCGCGCGTGATGGCCAATCCGTAGGCGGATGGTTCGTCATCCGGTTTCCAGCGCAACGCCGTCTCGAACCAGCGAGCCGCCGTCTGCGGTTGGTTTAAAGTGCGGGCGAACCAGCCGAATTGTTGCGCCGTCGGCACATATTTTTGCGCAATGACCTCGGCGGCGATACGCGAAAGCACCTCTTCACTAAGGTTCGCCGGCGGCTGCAGGGCCATCAGGTTTGCCGTCGCTGCAAGATAGGTCGCGGTCGCGTCCTTGGAGGTACCGCGCCACTTGTACATGACGTCCTCAGCCTCCTGAGGCTTCTTCCCGGCGATCAATACCAGCGCCAGCCCCTGGGAAGCAATTGCCGTGTCTTCCTTGTTATGCGCTGCCCGGAACCATTTTTCGGCATCCGCATAGTTTCCCCGGCGAAGCTGGTACCAGCCGAGAAGAAGCGCGTCGGATGCCAGGCCCTCGGTGTCGGCAAGTCGTTGAACAATCGAAAGGTAAGCCGGCGCCACAGCAAGATCGGGGTCGTCGTTGCCAGCTGCGACAAAGCGACGGGCAAGGTCATTGCGGATGCTGTCGAACTCGCGACCGCCGTTGCCATCGGGGCGTTCGAGCGCCAGGAGATCCTGCATCGTTGCGTAAGACAGCAAAGCGGACGCTTTTTGAATGGTCGCCAGGCGCTCCTGCGGATTCGTGCAATTCTTCAAAATATAGACATAGGCATCCCGGGCGCGAGGTGCGCGATCCGTCCTCGCGAAGGCTTCGGCAACCCGCCAGAGCACATCGATGTCGCTGCATGTCAAAAGGCTCGGCGTGTTGGCGCCGATCTGGACGACAGTTGAGTATTGCTTCAGGTCGGACGCATTGACGAGGCGTGCACGGGCTTCCGCGACATCCAGTCGGTCAAGCAAGTCGGGTGGCGGCTGCCATCCCGGTTCGGAGGCCTGCCGATCGGCAATGGCCTTGCGAAGCTCCGCGTAGCGTGCCTCCGAATACAACTGCCACATCTGTTCCAGTTGCCTGTCGCCGCTCTGCGGAACGGCCAGAGGGTCGGCGGGCGGCACCCAGTTCGGGTAGAGGGCCTGGAGGCGCGCGATCTCGGCCTGCAGTCGCGCCTTGTCGCCACGTCTGGCGAAATAGCGCAATGCACTCTCATCGACTTTCGGCTGGGCCGGCTTGGCTGGCTGAGAAGCAGGAGGCTGCGCTTGCGGTGCCTGTGCGACCGTTAGGGGTTCTTCGACCTCGTCACCGGCCGTCTCGCTCTCCTGAGGCAGCGGCGGGACTGTCGATGCGGCTTGCAGCCGATCGGCAATCGCCTGCACGTCGATCTGAGGCTTGGGGCTGATCTCTGGCCCCGTGACACGCCCCATCAGCATGAACTGTGGCGCGGGTGCATGACCCGATCCGCCGAAGCCGAGCATCTCGTGAAGTGCCACACGATCCTTCAGGGCGGTCACCAGACCGGCCACCGCCACCGCGACAACAATTGCAACGGATGAGGATCTCACAGACACTCCGGATGCTTCTCCCCGACAAATGCCAACCCAAGAAGATGAAGGGTCGATGGATAGTAGAGCGATGGCTCAAACTGCCGCGACGACTCAGGCAGCTTCGTTCCGTCTGTCACACAGGCCACGACATCGTTAACAATTCGATAACCCGGGTCCGACAGCAGCGTCTTTGGCTTACCGGACGCAAGGCTGATCGTCGCCAAAGTGCCGTCCTCGGCGGTCATTCCCTGGCGCAATCTTGACAGCAGAGCCTTGTCGGAAATTCCCGCGCGAACGAGGTAGAGCGGTATGCGCAGGCTGTTGTATCCGAACTCGGCATCGAAGCCCTTGGCGGGCTCCGGCATGCGATTGAGGCTCACCCAATCGCCGGGCAGCTTTCGTGGTCCGAATTTCATCGACCGCAACAGTGACAGACCGTCATCCGACAGTTTCTGCCAGGCGTTGGACGGCGCCAGGAGCGCCATGATCGGGATCGCCTCGTAGACCCAATAGGATGGATTGATGATCGGGCCGTCCTTCCGATCCGGGGAATCAAAACCGCTGGCACCAGGCAAAAGCAGCGTGCGTCCGCCTGAACTGACCACGACATGCGAAAGAAGCGCCTGGGCCATCTTCGCGGCGGACTCGATATAGTCACTTCTGTTCCAGGCAGACCCAGCAAGGGCCAGCGCATAGGCAATCAACAGATCGCCGTCCGACGCGTTGTTGATATCGGTGACATGCGGCGTAACGGCGGGATCCCATTTCCAGGCCGCCAGGCCATCGTCGCGCAGCAACAGTTCAGTGCGCGTGAAGTACCATATCTGCTCGAAGTCTGCGGGGCTGTTGGCAAGGTAGGCAAGCAGCAGACCATACCCTTGGCCCTCGCTGTGGCTGATATTGCCGTTTGCATCATCGACGATGCGGCCGCTGGCATCCAAGAACTTCGCCTTATAGGCGCCCCATGCCTGCGGGTTGATCCCCGAACCTTGCGCCTGTGCGGACTGGCAGGCGGCGGCGACCGCGAAGCTTGCGGCGCAGATCAGTTTCAACAGTCTCTTCATTCGCGCCTGCCCAGCCTGGAAAGCATGGCTGCCGTGGCAACACCGATTAGAAGCGAAAGGACGACCAGAAGGAAGGCGTAGGACAAGATGTTCGTCGACAACCAGTTCGCAGCGATCAGGCGATAATTTGAGATTGACCACGGCTGAGAGGCAACGAAATCGAAGCGACCGACCGGGATGCTTTCGACCTTGCCGGTCTTGCTGGAATAGGTGGTGATATGACCCGCGACCTGCGGCCAGTTGACCTGTGCGGTAACTGCCTCGGCGCCCTCGCGCAGGTCCTTGGCGGAAGGAGCCGTGACGATGGTCCAGGACGATCCCCCGGCGGCGCTTTTGCCCTGAGCGATCAAGAAGCTGTCGTCGTTCGAGGGCGTGAAGGCCTCTTCCGATCCAGGCACGAACTGCAGCGAACTCAGCGAAATGTCGAAGTTGCGGCGAAGCCACTCCTGAAATGACGTGATCTGCCCGCGCCATACTCCGCCGCCAACTTTCGAGCGCCAATCATCAAAGGTCACGGCGCGTTCGGTCTGGTTTGATTGTGCCGCGGCGGGGGGACGCCAAGAGGCCTGACTGCTCGTCGCTATGTTCAGCTGCGTCAGCACTGCCGGCGGCATCTGCGAGATCGATCCAATGAAAATGGCGTCTCGCTCGCCGATGGCGCCCGGTGTCGCAGCCGGCTCAACGTCGATCGGGCGGCCGGCAACGATCGCCATTTGTCCGAGCAGCGTAGCAGTCGCCGACAGCGTATAGCTATCGATCCGGTCGATGAAGAGAGGCGTTGGCTGCGTCGCACGATTATAGGGATAGCCGGTTCCAGATAGGCCGGCCAGATTCGGCCGCTGCCCGATCCGGGCAAAGTCGGGAATGTGAAGCTCGCTGGTGTCGAAGAGCGCAAAGCGCGGTGCTGCGCCGGCCGTCGTGCCGGGCACGCAGACCTCGTCCTCCTTCGTCATGAGGATGGCTTCGAGCGACAGCGTGTTCAAGCCCGGCCTGAAATGCCGCATCGTGACGCGAATGGGCAAATGCCGGAAGATGCCTCCACCCGTTGACGATATAGGCACTGTTGAAGCGATATTGCCGTTGACATAGATGTCGATATGGCTGCCGGGCAGGACGTTCTGCGTAAAGGCTGCGTCGAGCAGTACAGTGGCTTCGCCATAGGCGTTCGCGTAGAAATCGGACGGCACGGCGATATTGAAACTGGTACGGAAGCGTCGTCCCGAAAACTCCGTCGTCGCCACGCCCAGCTGCGCAAACGTCAGGTTCGCGGCCGACAGAATGAGCGGCGCGTCCGGGGCGCTCCAGCGCTCCGTCACCAGCGTGTCGCGAACGGCCGTCGCTGGGCGATCGGTTGTCGAAACGATCGTGTCGATTGCAGACGAGATTGCTGGCCAGGACGGGCCGCTGATCAAAAGAACGGGTGTCCCAGACTTCGGATCCGTCACGAACGAGGCCAGCGGCGCCGCTTGCGCGGCCGGCGGCGTCGCAATGACTGATTGAAGCTCGGTCGGCGTTCCAACGACGACAGTCATACGACCCGCACCCGCTTGCGGCAACGTGTCAGGCGTGAATGAGAAGGTCTGGTTCGGCATGCCGCTTAGGACCGCGAGGCCCTGGGCAAGGCGTAAGAGAGGCTTTGTCGTGCCCGGCTGCTCGAGCGCCGGCACGACGAAATTGAACTGCGTTCTGCCGGTTTCATCGACGCCGATCGCGCGAATGGCGTCTGTACTGGAAAACCTCGCGGCCTCTTGCCCACTAAAGCTCAGATAGGTCTTTGCCGGGTCAATGTCCGTCCAAAGTTCATAGGTCGATTGAACGGTGCAGTCGGTGCGGTGGCGTTGGGTGGCTTCGAATGTCAGAAGATTCGCGCCCGGTTGCAGCAGTCCCGCGGGCACGTCGAAGGAGACATTCGATGGCGCGTCTGATGAGGCGATCGGCTGTTGGCCGACGATCCGGTTGTTCAGAAGAACCGTCAGTTGCGACGCCTCCGGGGCAACGACGACAGCATTTTGGTAGGAGAAGTTGAACTTTGCTGGCGCGGCAGCCTGCTCTGGCGTGATGTAGATCGACCACGACTTGCGATCATACTCGCCATCGAGACCCAACTTCGCGAAAGGGATGACATACCTCAGGACTGAGCTTTGACTAGCTCGCCGGATGGCCGGTTGCGCAGGGCGTTGCGCCTGTGCCGGAGCAACTGGTGGGGCAGGCTGCGGTCGAGCAACGTCGGCCGGGGTCTGCGGTTGCGATGGTGGCGTTGCCGAGGCTGACGGTGAAGCGGGGGGCATGGAGAAAGGGGGGGTGGGCGCGGCAGGCGTCGCGGGGGCCATCGGTGTCGCTGCCGGCGCTGGCGTGGCCGGCAATGTCAGTCTCGGCACCATCGGCGTACTGCCCTGCTCACGCTCACCCGACATGTCGAAAGGCGCCGTTTGCGCATAGGCAACCGCGCAAGCGGCGAGGAAAAACGCAAAGATCGATGTGATCTTCTTCATCAGTTGCCTGCCTTCGCGACCTGATGCTGCCGCTCGCGTTCGGGCCGCATGCTGCGGAAAAGGTACACGAGACCGCGGCTTGTCTGGTAGAGCGATAGACCGAGAAACCAGATCGTCCCGCGAATAAGGCCTGGGTTGTGGCGACGCGCCTGCTGGAACTGCGTCCACTGATCGGAATTCGCAAACATCAGGTCGGCGATCAGGCGGTGATCGAGGGCGCTCTTCGGACTATATTGGCAGCCAACGGCCAAAATCTCGCCAGAAGGCTGGATATTGCGGACGATAAGCGGCAGCGTTTCGATGCTTGCGCCGCTGTGAGGCTGGAAGCGTATCTCGCCTTCGGCGCCAATTACCATCGGATCCAGCTGCTTATTGAACACATGCAGCCGTGCGCCGTGTACTGAGACATCCTCGACGGATGCCGTGTGCCACTTGCCGTTGACCCCGAATTCGCAGCGGCGGTTCACGCGCACGCGCCGAGACGCGGCCCGCTCGCCACGTTCGGAAACGACGCCTAGGGCGCAGCCGGCCATGATCAGGTTGATCATGTTCCAGCCGCCGACAACCAAGGTCACGTCGGCCTTATAGGGCTCGGCATAGATACGATAGATGGTCACTGCCAGAGCAATCAGCAGTACGGCAAAGATGACGAAGAACGGTCGGCTGATTTCCGAAAGACGGCTGAGCGCGATCGACTCGTCCTTCGCCGTAACCTTGAACGTTGGCTTTTGCGGATTGAGCATGACCGAGACCACTGCCGGGAGCAGGTGAACCGTCTGAACATACTCGTAGAGTTCCGATATCCACGGCCAGCGAAAAGACCCATAGAGGTAGTTCTGCATCATCAGGTTCACGAGCATGTATGCCAGCGTATAGGCAAGGAACTCGCCGCCCGATGCGGTGAAGATCTCCAGATCGAAGAAGAGGTAGAAAAGCGGTGCGAACAGAAAGATCGTGCGGGGAAACGGGAAGAGCCAAAAGAGCGTCGACGACATGTAGCAAAGGCGTTGCGGCAGTGTCAGCCCCCGCTTCAGCAAGGGGAAGCGGAAGCGCAAGATTTGCATCATTCCCTGTGCCCATCGGCTGCGCTGGCCGATGAAGCTTGCAAAGGTCGCTGGCTGCAGCCCGGCGATCAGGGGCTTGTCCACATAGATGCTGTTCCATCCGTTGCCGTGAAGCGCAAGGGCAGTTTCGCAGTCCTCGGTGATGCTGATGCCGCTGAAGCCACCCTGGGATTCCAGCGCTCTTCGGCTAAGGACGGCGGCCGAGCCGCAGAAGAACGCTGCGTTCCATTTGTCGAGACCGCGCTGGATGATGCCGTAAAACATCTCGTTCTCGCTCGGCATTCTCTCGAAGGTTCGAAGATTTCGTTCCAGGGGATCCGGGTTGATGAAGAAATGCGGTGTCTGGACAAGGAACAGCTTCGGATCGTCGTCGAAGTAGCCGACGGTTTCGAGCAGGAAGTCGCGGGCCGGTGCGTGGTCGGCATCGAATACGGCGATCAGCTCGCCGCGCGAATGCTTCATTGCGGCGTTGAGGTTGCCAGCCTTGGCATGCTCGTTTCGGTCGCGCGTTAGGTAGCGTACGTCGAGATCCTCGCAGAGCTTCTTGAGCTCGTTGTGGCGCGCCACTGCTGCCTGGGCTTCGAGAAGCTTGTTGG
Source organism: Rhizobium sp. BK538 (assembly GCF_014197575.1). Lineage (NCBI taxonomy): Bacteria > Pseudomonadati > Pseudomonadota > Alphaproteobacteria > Hyphomicrobiales > Rhizobiaceae > Rhizobium > Rhizobium sp. BK538. The sequence goes on along the minus strand of NZ_JACIFT010000004.1, from coordinate 41,293 downwards.
AATTGCGCTTCTGCAACGTGCCGCCATCGTCCAGCAGCCAGACATGCAGCCTTTCAGCGGGATAATCCATGGCCTTTGCGGCGGCCAGCGTGTTGGCCAGGAGGTGCGAGTCCTCATTGTAGGAGGGAACGAACACGTCGACATGGGGAAAGCGTTCTTCCTTGCTCGCGCGCGAAGGGCGCGAAGGTAAGGGCGTGGCGACGATGAACAGGCTGAGCGCCAGCATTGCCACGCTGTACATTTCCGCGAGATAGAGCAGCAGGCCGGGGATGAAGTTTTCTGGCTGATTGATCGGCGGCAGCGTGCTGGTCGTGCGCCAGTAGACATAGCGAAGAACAATGGAGGTGCCGAAAGCAAGCGCAATCAGCCTCCAGGTGCCTTCGGCCTTCAGCCCCTTGATGATCGCCATTCCAGCGACAACGACAATGCTCGCAATCAGCTGGGTCTGAAGGTTCACTGGCAGTGTGATCAGCGCGATCACACACAGAGAAACGATGGCCCACGTAACGATGCTTCGGGCTTTATGCATCAACATCCCTTTGACAATGCAGACCGGGTGCTCGGGAACACTTACAGCCTTCTCACGTCTATCTTCGGCACGCGGCCGTCATGGCCGAGTCCCCTATACACTCTGGCGACGGCACCGCCAGACCGCTCGCCGTCGCGGTTTTCGGTTGCGGCTGTTGGTTCGAAGGCACGGCTGACATGCCTAGTTGCGGCAAATCGCTCGTCGTGTCCGGCAGCGGGACGCGAGGACCTGTCGGCTGCGGTAACTGCGCAGGCGCCTCCTCAGCTTTCGGCTGAACGCTGCGTACGCGAACGACACGGGATTGGATTTCCGGGCGGGCAGGTTCATAGCCAAAGGCCATCGGCATGCTCCTGTAGCCGCCCTCGTCCGGATAAATCGCATTGCCGGGGCGCCCGAGCGTCGGATCAATGCCCTGCGCAGATCCAAATGGATTCCAGATTTCTCCGTCCAGCATCCCGACGATCGTGTAGCCGTACATTATTCCGAGCAACTGTCTTTCGGTTGCCCGCGCATCGCAGAGGCGCAACCGTACCTGGATCATTCCGAAGTTGCGCGCTTGCGTATGAGCGGATCTGCTCGAACGGATCTGCTGCCAGCCATAAAGACAGGTATCGCCTGAACCACTCTGGCCAGAGGCATAGCCGAACGGTCCATAGCTGTTTTGCAGATAGGTCGTGGATCGCGTCATTTGCACGCCGGGAACGGCGGCAAATGCCTCGCGGATTATCCCGTTTTCGCTGATCATTTGATACGAGGCGTTTCCGATACCGGGATTGGAGCCTGATGCCCCAAGGAACTGCACCTTGAGAAAATTCTGCCCGGATACGGAAGACGACGTGTAGAGCGAAATCATCTGCTCGGTGCCGTTGCCGCGCTTGTGCTCTACGACGCTGACGATCGAGGGGCCACCGGGCGGAGGCAAGGCCAGCGCCTGCTCTGCAGGTACCGTTTCGGGAATATTTGGGGCCCTGACGTTTCCCGACGACTGGCATCCGACCACGAGCCCGCAAAGCAATGCCAAGCATGACGCCTTCAGCAAACTGAACGTTTCGGGTCGCCGCAATCGTCTTTCCTCACATCCATGCGCATGGTTTCGCGGTGGACTTCCGAATCAACGACCCTTGAGGCCGCCACCCATGGTAAACGACGATTATGGTTAACCCCAAGTTAATGCGTGGGGTCAGGATAGCTCTCGTGGAGAAACGGTTCGGGCAGCCATTTCAGCGCTTCATTTTCCGGCCTTCTGCCCCAGCCACTTCGCTTCGACATATTTGACCAGCAGCAGGGGCGGTACTTGGGGTCCGCAAGCCCCTCATGGAGCACGTTCATGATGACGAAGCAGGTGTCAAGGCTGATGAAGCGGCCGCATCGAGCGCGCCCTGTTCATCATCGAATGGTATTCGTGACCTCCCAGATTCACTCGATTACACGTGGAGTGACGATGCGGTCCTGAGGCGCAGGAAGTCGAATCAAGAAATGCTTGAGTACTGGGTAACTTCAATTAGAAATATCTAATAGAGCTCGCGCTTATCGTGTGGTATAAATCGAATATCGCTGGGAATTATGTTCGAAGATATTGAGCGAGGGCCTAACATGAGCTCGATTGTATTTGTTCCTCCCATAGGTTTTCAGATAGTCACTCGCGAGGACGGCAATGAGGTGGCCATTGGCGTCTCGGCCACGGGAGAGACACCCTCGGAGAGCCCCTTAAACAAGTATCCTCCCGACACACCGGTTGTGGTAAGAAAGCCACCCCCTACTGACCGTGGGCCAATCGTAGCTGCTACCCGAGTAGATGAAATGTTTCCCCTTCCGGGGGGGCCGGAGTTTCTCACTCTTCGCTCTCTAATGGACAACCTGTCCACCATACTTGGCGAAAACCAGTCTGTAACATTGCGAACGGAGGGGCTATTGGAAACGGGTGCGCTGCTGGCCGCTATGGCGGAGCGTGCTCCACCTTCCACGCAACTCACTGTGTTTCTTGACCCAAGATCCACTCACTTCCCGTTGGGATTTGAGCAAATGGTGGGATGAGATGACTGACGCCGCTGCGGTTGGGGACGATAAAGCGACCGGAGCTGCGCCGGTTGGGGAGGCTAAAACGACTGGCGCTGCGCCGGTTGGTGACGATGTCGTTAAGCGCAACAGTGAAGTGCGTTCCAACATACGTGATATGGCTCGCTGGCTCATCGTCGGCCTCGGTGCAATTGTAACCTTTGCAATCGGCGGGAGCAGCCTGACCCAACTGGGGTCAATGGGGTTTGGCTCGCGATTTTGGTTTGCCACCTTCTCATTGGTGCTGGGGTTGGCCGCGTGTGTATTGCCTTTGGTCAGGGCCATCGACCTCATGACCATGCGCATCTATGCGCGCGACGAGGTGTTCACGAACCAGCGTTTCGAGAGAGCACGTAGCGAGGTAGAACGCCTCATTCTTCGAGACAAGCTGTACGAACCCTATCGGAAATTTGGAACGCTCAACGACTTGTTCGAAGAGATCACTGCTGAGATCAAGGACCAGATGACCCGCGGCGAGGACCCGGACTACACGGCCTACGATGCCGTAGAACCTAACGTGCGGCAGGCAGTCGAGTACGCGCTCACCCAATACACTCGCGATCGCTTTGATGCGTTGCTCAGCAACATGAAGTGGGTTCTTCCCATATTTGGAGCGCTTATTCTGGTTTTTCTGATCCTAGCCAATCCAGGAAAGGAGGATCCCAATAAGCAAGTGCCACCGTTCCCTCTAAAGATCGCCTGGAACGCGTCCGATGAGGCGGTTCTGAAAGCGGCAGGAATAGGCCAGGGATGCACGAAGGTTAGTCAGTCTGCACTCTACGTGCTTACCGAGGGACTTCGTCCAGAGGTTCTCGCGGTTCCGCCTGATCTGCAGACGGGCTCTTGCAAGGTCGTTCGAGTTACCCTCGACAGCGACCGACATCTTGCGTTGCCGTAAGCCAGAGTGTCTTTTACGTCTGTCGCAAGTCGATGCGGCTCTCGATCCAGACGACGAGAGCGGTCAGTTCTTCACTTTGATTATGATCGTGACGCGTCGACGGCAGCTCCTTCGCGCGAGCTTCGGCCGCGGCGATATCATCTTTCTCCCCGTGGGCCAGGTCCGCCTCGTTCGGCAGCGCCGTTGATGCCGTCGAGTGCACTCGGCGCTTCAAGGGCGGATATCGTAGCGATAGGCTACCCCTTGGCCGACCTCCTTGCAGACTCCGTAAAATCACGACGGCAATGTGAATGCGCTAAATTAGCGGGCTTGCGGAACGATACGCGCTATATCCAGATTTTGACGCCGATCCAGCCGGCAATTCTGGCGGACCTGTTGTGGACCGAGATGGCGGCTGATGACAGGTCTTAAATGGATTTGAACTTTGAATGCCCTCAAAGGGGTAACCTACACCGGCCTGCTTGGCGCAAAAAGCTGATCAGAAAGGCTGATCCTGTATCGAAAAATAAGGGTCGACCACGCCTTCGAACGCACCGGAATATAGTGCTGATTTTCCCAACACCGTCGAGGATGTTGGAGCCTTGGCGGTCTTTTTGCTCTCCGACAAGGCAGCCGCGTTGAGCGGAAGCGAAATTATCGCCGACCAAGGCATGTCGAGCAGGCTAGGAGCATTCTGAAGCACGTTGGCACGGGCAGTGCGGTGAAACGATAATTCCGTGCGCGGCCGCATTTTCGCCGCCACAAGTGGCGCAAGCTTTCCTTTCCTTTCAATCATCAGCGGGCAATGACCGTTGTCGTCTCCACAGACCAGCAAGATTCTCGCCCCCATTTTGGTCGTTGCGGTTAGCCGCTGGATCACGCTTCGCTGCTTAACGCTTGCTCGTGGGCCAATGTGGGGCCATTCTCAGGGGTGATCCTGGCGGTACGCCGAAGCGAGAGGTCAGGCCTGTAACGCTTGATCTTAGCCTCGGCAGCGCCCAACGCGGGCTCGACTTCAAAAGCACTTGTCGTGGTGCCTTTTCTCGACGGATCGCCGCGGTGAGGAGGTTTTCCATGTCTGCGTGCCATGTCGAACATTTGTTGCAACCGGGAGACCAAGCCCCGAATTTTGTGCTGGATGCGATTTCGCGCCAAGGGAAGATCGCACTTGATGACTTTCGCGGCCGCAGCCCGTTATTGATCGGTCTGTTTCGGGGCCTGCACTGTCCGTTCTGCCGCCGCCATGTCGCGGCGATGGCACAGCTCAACCCGGCCCTGCGCGAGAAAGGCATCGAATCCCTGGTCGTTGTAAGCACCCCGGTCGAACGCGCACGGCTCTATTTCCGTTACCAGCCGATACCCAATCTTCTTGCCGCATCCGACCCGGAACGGGCTTTGCATCGCGCCTTCGGCTTGCCCGTGCTCGAGTTCACCCACAATGAGACCGACTGGCCATACAAGGTCGGAATGGACGTGGTCATGGCAATGCGGGTCGATCGACCGGGAGAGTTACCTGAACCGATGCCCCCGCCCACAGCAGGTGATCTTCTCAACAAGAAGGACCGGTACGAAATTTTAGAAGCCGATCGGCAGGTGAGCCTGGCCGGACATATGCAGCTTGTCGGTCACTTCTTGCTCGATCGAGAAGGTGTGGTACGCTGGAGCTTCACGGAAGTCGAAGACGAGGGGCGAAATGTGTGCCAGGCGCTCAATCCCGAAGAATTGCTGTCGGCAGCTTCCCAACTCGCCGAATAACGACGAAGAACGAGAGCTGATGCTACCGAAGTCGTTCGTTGCTCTGCGCCACAAGCGGCCCCGCCTTGTCGTGTAGCGCCTCGGAGCCCGAAAACTAAATGTTGTTCTCAATCTGAATGGTGGATAGCCACAGCAAGAAGCGGGTCAACCCAGGAGGCGCCAAACCGACCTTCAGGTGCGGTTCGCTTTCCACCAGCGTAATGTAACATCCAGAAACCTATTTTGAGACGACATCGCGTTTGGTTTCGATAAAGTTACCCTCGAGGGGAGTAATCATCATGGATGCAGGGGCTCGCGACGACGCGCATCAAATCGACTGGCATAGCTTCGCCATGGTACTAACAATGCCGATGGCGATTGCCGCGGTTTCATTTGGATGCCAGTTCTTTTTGTAATAGGGCACGCTCTGCTAAGCCGTGCCCGGGCTGCATGCACTGGTTGAGGCTCATAAGGAATTATTCCGCGCCGTCGTGCTGATCGCCTCGGATGGTCCGGCCCTTCCGCCGCGCGGCCGACCGTCTTTCTGGGATCTCGCGGCGCGATTAGCTTTGACATTTGGGTCGATGCGCGCAAAGGCGGCCATCATTCCGGCAACTGGGACGGTCTTCTCTCCGATCCTGCAATCCAGCTTGCCCATGCGATCGCCAGTATCACTGAGCCCTCCGGTATGGCTCCCGGTGAGTATCCCGGACGCGAAGGACTCGCGTTGATGGCCGGGCTTTATTGGGACCTCGGAGAGCGAAACGTTCCGGGAGTATCAACTGGCGATCTGGCTCGTAAGTGAGCGCGCGGATGGTGGCAGTTTCTACATAGGAGCGGAATTATCTGCCCTCTCTCACTTTACAGCAGACGATGTCTGCCGCCGCTTCGACAAGCGACAAGCGACAAGCGACAAGCGACAAGCGACAAGGAGGTGGTGGCGGATTGAGGAACGCAACGACCTCCGGAGAAGGATCGTCCAGAAACGCTTCTGCAAAGCCCTGCTACCCCGAGGCATAGACGCCAACAGTAGCTCCATTCATGCGTTCAATATACGCTGTCACACCCATTTCAGTCCGGCTCCCAGCCTTGGGATCGGCTCGATGTGCGGCTTCGGTCGCGAGCGGTCGTTTCCCACGGACTGAAGAGCCTTCCAGGCGCAATGTTCAGAGCGTCCGTCGGGTCTCAGTCACCGCTCGGGACGCGGGTTTATTGCTGGCACCCAACTACTGCGCCGCCCGAAGCGGGCCGAGCGTCACGTCGGTTGTGTAGTTCTCGCGCATGAAGTTGATGAAGTTATCCTGGAACTGGCGGGTATGGGCGTGGGCCAGCTCGTCGGCCAAATCAACGTTTCTGTCCCGGATCGCTTCCAGCATCTGATTGTGTTCGTCGGTTAGAAGATAACCCTCGTGCGTCCTCTCTAGGTATTCGAAATGCAGATGAAGCATGCGCTGCCCTTGGGAGAGGAGCTTCTCGTAAAAGGACGCGAGGTACTGATTTTTGCCGGCATAGGCGATCGCCATGTGAAACTCTTTGTTCGCCTCCGACATCGCAAGGTGGTTTCCCGTTTTAACCGCAGCTGCAAACGCTTTATCGCGCTTGGCGATGACCTTCAGGTCGGCCTCGGTGCGTAGCGCGGCGGCCAGGCGCGTATTCATGCGTTGGGCGATATCGAGCGCCTCAACATATTTCGGGAAGGTCGCAACCTCGATCGGCGCGACGATCGTGCTCCGGTTTGAGAGTGTGACGACCAGTTCATCGGCGCCAAGCCTGATGAGCGCTTCGCGGACGGGAGAGCGCGACATGTCGAAGCGTTCGGCAAGCGTCATCTCGTCGAGAAGCTGACCGGGCGGAAGTGTCAGGGCAAGAATCTCGTTTCGAAGCGTCTCGTAGACGCTTTTCCAGCCCGTTCCCCGGATCCGTTTCACTTCAGTTTCGTCAGACACTTAGATCCCTTTCATTCGCGATGGCGTCATTGGGCCAGAAAAACAGCATGTCGGCAATGTAATTTTTCTTCTTGACTTTGTCGACACGGTGTTGACTGATATCAACCAGTCGACACGCAGCCGACACATAAAATCAGAAACGGCTAGAGCCGACGAGTGGAACAACGCGCTTCGCGCACAGCAAAGAGGAATGCCGATGCTTACGAAGATGATAACGTCCGCCTTGCGGACGCTGCCTGCGCTCGCCCTTATGGGTGGCCTGTCAATCACAGCGGCTCATGCCCAGACTGCCGAGGGATACTGGCAGGGCGTTCAGAAGGCGGGCGTTTTGAAATGCGGCGCGGCAGTTGCTCCGCCCTACATCATGCGTGACCCGGCAACCGGCGACTATTCCGGTTTCTATGCAGACCTTTGCCGCGAGTTCGCCGACGTCCTCAAAGTGAAGCCGGAATTCGTCGACACGACCTGGGACAACATCGTGGCAGGCCTTCAGGCCGGGAAATGGGATGTCTCACTCGCTCTCAACCGCACGCCTGCGCGCGCCATGGCCGTCCAGTTCTCGATCCCGGCGATGGAATACCAGATCTCTCTTGTCTACAATAAAATCAACCCGAAGATTCCGGAGGGTGCCGCATCTGTTGCCGACATCGACAAGGCCGGCGTGACGATCGCGGTCATGTCCGGCACGGCCCAGGACAAGGCGATCTCGGCAGTCGTGAAGAATGCCACCGTCATGCGTCTGCCCGGCAACGACGAAACGCGTCTCGCCCTGACCTCCAAGCGCGCTGACATATTGGTCGACGCCTCCGATACCAACCAGCTTCTCACGCAAGCCAATCCCGACTGGGCCGTCGCCTTGAACCCGACGCCGGCACTTGCCAAGCAGGGCGTGTCGTTCGGTCTGCCGCACGGTCTGTCTGCCGCCGACGTCGAAGTCGTCAACATCTTCCTCGAAGAGAAGGTCGCGACCGGTCACGTGGACGAGTTGATCCGCAAGGCCGTCGATCAGGTCCTCAAGGGTTCGAATTGATCCCGTCGGGCGTCGGCGGCTGAGCGCCGACGCCACCCCTCGCTTTTCAGACGAACCGAGATCGGCCATGACCATGTCTTTCAGCCTTCCCCTCGTGAAAATGCAGGCGCTCCACAAAAGCTATGGTGATGGAGCAATCCAGGTGCTGAAAGGCATCGACATCGAAATGAAGCCAGGCGAGCGGGTCGTCGTCATCGGCCCTAGCGGCGGCGGCAAAAGCACGTTGCTACGGGTCATGATGGGGCTGGAGAAGATCGACAGCGGGTCGATCAGCTTCGACGGGAAGGCCTACATTTCATCGCAAGGCGTTGGCAAGAAGACCGTAATCGACACCAATGTCCGCCGATCGATCGGCATGGTCTTTCAGCACTACACACTGTTTCCGCATCTGAACGTCACGCAGAACCTCATCCTTGCACCCTGCAAGGTCCGCAAGGAGCCCAAGGCGAAAGCTGTGGCGCGCGCACAAACGCTCCTCGAACGCTTTGGACTTGCGGCCAAGGCGAAAGCCTATCCGGCCCAGCTTTCGGGAGGGCAGAAGCAGCGCGTCGCGATCGCTCGTGCCCTGATGCTCGACCCAAAGCTGATGCTCTTCGACGAAGTCACGTCGGCCCTCGACCCCGAACTGGTCAGTGAAGTCGAACAGGTTATCCTTCAACTGGCGTCCCAGGACATGCCGATGATGATCGTCACTCACGACATGTGGTTCGCCAAGAACATCGCCTCACGCGTGATCTTCTGTGCAGGCGGCGTGGTCGTCGAGGACGGCCCGCCGGAGCAGGTACTGGGCTCGCCAAAGGAGGAGCGCACCAAGGACTTCATCGACCGCGTCTTCCACATCAAGCAATAGGAGGCGGTTGTGAACTATACGTTCGACTTCAATGCGGTGTCGATCTCGCCGCTCCTGCAAGGGCTCTGGGTTTCCCTCGAGTTGACCGCAGCGGCCAATGTCATCGGCGTCGTCCTCGGTTTTGTGCTGGCCCTTTTCCTCATGAGCCCTTATCGGATGATCCGGCTTCCCTTCATGCTGTTCGTAGAGTTCTTCCGCTGCACGCCGGCGATCGTCCAGGTCGTCTGGATCTTCTACTGCGTGCCGATGATCTTCGACGTCTTCCTCGACCCGATCACGATGGGCGTCTTAGCCCTCGGCTTGAACCTCATGGCCTTCAATGCAGAGGCTTATCGCGCCGCGATCCAGGCCGTTCCGCGCGAGCAGCTCGATGCCGGGATTGCGCTCGGCCTCTCGCCTCTGCAGCGTATCCTCTACATCGTCTTTCCGACCGCCTTCCGGGCCTCGATACCTGTTCTCTTGACGAACGGCATCGTCATCTTCCAGCAGAGCGCGCTGGTGGCGATCGTCGCGATCCAGGATCTCATGTACCAGGGCAAAACGCTTGCCACCGAAACCTATCGTCCCATCGAGACGTTCACGGTCGTGGCTCTCATCTATTTTGCCGTGTCATTCCCGATAACGCAGATCGTCGGCCTCCTTGAACGCCGCCGGCAACTTCTCGCCAGTTAGGAGGCCAAGGATGGCACTCGACTTTTCGATCCTTCTGCGCTTCGAGCATGCGCTTCTGCTCGGCCTTTGGACCACCGTCAAGCTGACCGTGATCTGCATCGTGCTCGGATGCTCCCTCGGCTTCCTCGTCGGTCTCGCCAGAACGTCTCGCAGCATGGCGCTGCGGGCAATAGCGGGAGTCTATGTCGAGTTCTTTCGCGGCACGCCCGTCCTTATCCAGCTCTTCTGGATATTCTTCTGCCTGCCGCTGATCCTCGGCGTTGAACTCTCGAACCTTGCATCAGGCGTTATCGCTCTGACGCTCTACATGGGTGCAATAACCAGCGAGACGTTTCGCGCCAGCCTTAAGTCGATCGGGCACGAGCAGATGGATGCCTGCGTTGCTCTGGGGCTGTCGCGCAAGGTCCAGGTCGTCAACGTGGTGCTGCCGCAGGCGGTGCTGCGTGCAATCCCGACGCTTTTGTCGAACTGCGTCAGTCTCTTCAAGGAGAGCGCTCTGGTCTCGGCCGTCGGCATGGCTGACCTGATGTTCGTAGGCCAGAACATTTCGAACAACACGGCGCGGCCGGTCGAGGTCCTGACAGTCGTTGCCCTGATCTATTTCGTCATCGCGTTCCCGCTGACGAGGGCAGTCTCGCTCATCGAGGGCCGCATCCTCAAGAAGCTCGCCATCTAGTCGTACCCATTCGAATAAACAGGAGAAACCCATGAACATGAAATTGTCCGGCGTCATGCCTGCGCTGATCACCCCATTCGACGCGAACGGCAAGGTCGACTTCAAGGCCTTCGAGAAACATCTGACGGCGCTGCGCGCCGCAGGCGTGACCGGATGGGCGCCGATGGGATCGACGGGCGAATACCCCGCGCTCTCGAACGCTGAGCGCGACGAGGTCCTGACGTTCGTCAAGGATTTCGCCAATGAAGGTGAGGCCCTTATCGCCGGAACCAACGCTCCGGCAACCCGGGAGGTCATCGAGAACACGCTTCGAGCCAAGGAGATCGGCTACGACACGGTGCTGCTCGCAACGCCGTTTTACACCCGCCCGACGCAGGAAGAGCTTCTGGCGCATTTCCAGAAAGTGCTTAACGAGACCAACGTCAATCTCGTCCTTTACAGCTACCCCTACAAGGACGGCCTCGAGATCGGCTTCGATATTCTGGACGCGCTCGCTGACGATCCCCGCGTCCTCGGCATCAAGGAAAGCTCTGGATCACTGCAGCGCGCGATCGACATCCACGCTCGCTACGACGGCCGCATCGACCTCATTTCGGGATCGGACGACCTCGCGCTCGACTTTATGTTCTGGGGCGCGGATGCTTGGATCTGCGGACCGGCAAACTGCATGGCGAAGGCATGCGTCGATCTGGACCGGACCTTCCGTTCAGGCGACTTCGCCAAGGCGCGCGAAAAGATGATTGTGCTCTATCGTGCAATGAACATCCTCGAAAGCGGCAAGTTCGTGCAGAAGGTCAAATATGGCTGCGAGCTACAGGGATCGTCGGTCGGCAGCTGCCGTGCGCCGCTCGGTGAGCTGACCGCTGAGGAAAAGGCCGAGTTCAAGGCTGCAATGCAGCCGATCCTCAACTGGTAAGAGCTTGGAGCGGTTTGGCTGCTCCATATTCCAAATTCTATGAGGTCGTCGTGGCATCTACCGTGGTCGTCGGAGCCGGCATCATCGGCGTGGCAATCGCTTACGAACTGCAGCGTCGCGGCAAGCAGGTCACCTTGCTTGACAGGAGTGCGCCAGGATCTGGCGCCTCCTTCGGCAACATGGCGAGCATTGCCGTCACCGAATTCATGCCTGCCTCTCGGCCGGGCATCTGGGCGCAGATGCCGAAGTGGATGCTCGATCCGGAAGGACCGGTGCGTGTGCGGCCGGGCTACATGCCGAAGCTCGTCCCTTGGTTCCTGCGTTTCCTGGCGGCAAGTCGTCCCTCGAAGCTTCGTGAGCTTGAGGCTTCGGGCGCGGTACTGTGCCGGCGGGTTCACGAAGACCTTGACGCTCTTCTCAAAGAGACGGGACTGCGACACATGCTGAGCGCTGAGGGTTGCCTCAGCCTTTATGCGGACGACGCGGAATTTCGCGCGGATCGGGAGCACATCGAAATCCTGGAACGCTTCGGCTTTCGCCATGACGTTCTTGGCAAAAATGCCATCCGCGAGCTTGAGCCGGCGGTGACCAAGAAGATCGGCAAGGCAGTGCTGTTTCCCGACAACCGGTCGGTTGCTGATCCTTACAGGCTCGTTGTCGCCCTTGCCGAGAAATTCCGGTTGCTCGGCGGCCTGATCGAGGAGGGCGAAGTCGTTGCATTTGACCATAGCGACCCTGGTGTCGCGGCACTGCGGCTGGCCGACGGGCGAAGAATTCCCGTCAAAGAAATCGTGCTTGCCGCGGGCGCGTTTACAGGACGGCTCTCTGCGCTTCTTAAAGAAAACATCCCGCTTGAAACAGAGCGCGGCTACCACACGCAGATCATGGATCCCGGCATTTCAATGCGGCACTCGATTATCTGGCCGGCGCGCGCCTTCATGGTGACGCCGACCGCGGGCGGTATCCGGGTCGGCGGTACCGTCGAAATGGCCGGCCTCGATGCACCGCCCGATTTTAGGCGTGCAAGGGTATTGGTAAAACGGGCCAAGGAAGCTCTTCCAGAACTGCAAGCCCGCCAGACGACGGAGTGGATGGGACATCGCCCGGCTCTGCCGGACACCGTTCCCGTCATGGGACCGTCGGCCAAGCGCAAGAATGTCTGGTACGCAACGGGCCACGGGCATCTTGGTCTCACCTACGCGGCAACCACCGGCCGCTTGATGGCCGACCTCATCACGGGCGTCGAGCCGCCCGTGGACATGAAACCCTATCGCGTCGACCGGTTCTAGAACCGGCCGCGTGGCTACAAAAGAGGGAACGATATGCGAAACGAACTGTACATCGATGGCAAGTGGACGAGGCCGGTGAAGGGTGGCACCTGCGACGTCATCAACCCTGCGACCGAAGAGGTCATTCAGGTGATTGGCGCCGCAACCGCCGAGGACGTCGACATCGCCGTCAAGGCGGCGCGACGGGCCTTCGACAAGGACGGATGGCCGAAGCTTACGGGCGCTGAGCGGGCCAAGTACCTGCGCGCGATCGCAGATGGTATCCGTTCCCGGCAGGCGGAGATTGCCCGTCTCGAGGTCCTCGACAACGGCAAGCCCTTGCCGGAGGCCGACTGGGACGTCGCTGACGCTGCCGGATGCTTCGACTTCTACGCAAGTCTGGCCGAGCAGCGCGACAACAACCCGGAAGAGCCGATCACTCTCGCCGATGATCGCTTCACCTCGAAAGCGGTCAAGGAGCCGATCGGCGTGGCGGGCGCCATTATTCCATGGAACTATCCCCTTTTGATGGCCGCCTGGAAGGTGGCGCCGGCCCTTGCCGCCGGATGCACGGTCGTGCTCAAGCCCGCCGAGCTGACGTCGCTCACCGCGCTTGAGCTTGCGGCCATCGCCGATGAGGCGGGGCTTCCTGCAGGTGTCTTGAACATCCTCACGGGCGCAGGTTCCGTTGCTGGTCAGGCGATCATCGACCACAAGGGGGTCGACAAGTTGGCGTTCACGGGATCCGGTCCGGTGGGCTCAAAGATCATGGCTGCGGCCGCCCGCGACATCAAACGCGTCAGCCTTGAGCTTGGCGGCAAGTCGCCATTCGTGGTGTTTGAAGATGCCGATATCGACGATGCTGTCGAATGGATCATGTTCGGCATCTTCTGGAACCAGGGTCAGGTCTGTTCTGCAACCTCCCGCGTACTTGTCCAGGACACCATCTGCGACCGCCTCCTGGCACGTCTTGTCGAGGAAACAAACAAGATCACGATTGGCAATGGTCTCAACGAGGGCGTTCTTCTCGGACCGCTCGTCTCGAAGCGCCAGTATGAGCAGGTTATTGGCGCGATCGAAGGCGCCCGGCTTGCCGGTGCGACGATCGCGTGCGGCGGAACACGACCCGAAGGGTTCGACAAGGGCTACTACCTGCGGCCGACGGTGCTGACCGACGTTCCCCTCGACAGCGACGCCTGGGTCGAGGAGATCTTCGGTCCCGTCGTCTGCATCCGGCCTTTCAAGACCGAGGAGGAGGCCATCGAACTCGCGAACGACTCGCGTTTCGGTCTCGCCGCTGCGGTCATGTCGAAGGATGATGCCCGCGCCGAACGCGTTGCCGCCGCCTTCAGGGCGGGCATCGTCTGGATCAACTGCTCGCAACCGACGTTCACCGAGGCGCCTTGGGGTGGGTATAAGGAATCCGGGATCGGCCGCGAACTCGGCCGTTGGGGTCTGGAGAACTATCTCGAAACCAAACAGATCACGAAATACGTCACCGACAAGCCCTGGGGCTGGTACATCAAATAGGGGGCCGCAGGATGCGCTTTGATCGATCCCTCGAACTGCTGCTCGTCCATTGCCAGGGTGAACTCGGGCATGTCCTGGTCAGTGGCGCTCCGGAAATCCCCGGTGCGACCATGCTCGATAAGATGAACCACATCAACACGGTCGATGACAGTCTGCGTCGGTTCGTCACTTTTGAACCGCGCGCCAACGTTGCCATGTCGGTAAACCTGCTTGTCGCGCCGACGCGTCCCGATGCCGATGCCGGGTTCATCGTCCTTCAGGCCGACCGCGCGCACCCGATGTCGGGCAGCAACTGCATCTGCGTCGTGACAGCGCTCCTTGAAAGCGGCCGCGTGCCGATGCAGGAGCCGGAGACGACGGTCCGACTGGATACGCCAGCGGGCCTGATCATCGCTCGAGCCCGGTGTAACAACGGCCGCTGCGTAAGCGTCAGTCTCGACAACGTGCCAAGCTTCGCGGAACTCCTCGATCACGAGATCGACACGCCGGCATGGGGTCGGATCAAGGTCGATATCGCTTTCGGGGGTGTGTACTACGCGCTCGTTGATGTGGCCGAGGTCGGCGGCCTGACCATCGAGCCGGCGAATGCTCGCGAGCTTGCAGAGGCGGGCATCGAGCTGAAGCGCCATCTCGCCGAGCAAGTAAAGGTGGCGCATCCGACGCTGCCGGGCGTCGACGAGATCGCCTATGTCATGTTCCGCGACCAGGAGCAGGGCGGTACTGTCCGGACGTGCACCACCCTGCAACCCGGTCGCGTCGACCGTTCGCCTTGCGGCACCGGCAGTTCCGCTCATCTGGCAACGCTCTACGCACGAGGCCTTGTTGCGGTCGGCGATACGCAGACCTCGCGTTCCATTATCGGCGGGGAATTCCTTGCCGAGGCGATCGGCGAGACGGAGATCGGCGGTCGGAAGGCAATCCTTCCCCGTATCACTGGACGCGCTTACGTTTACGGACGCTCGAAGCTGAGGCTTGCAGAAGACGATCCCTTCTCCGGCGGCTTCGCGCTCTCTGATACATGGGGACCGCAGGTCGGTCTATTGAAGGGAGGAACGAGGCATGACCAAGCCGCTTGAAGGACAGGTCATCCTAGTCACCGGGGCAACAGGCGGTATCGGGGCGGCGATCGTCGAGCGCCTCGCCATGGAAGGCGCTCGACCGATCATTCACTTTGGGCGAGACCGACATGGAGCCGAGGCACTGTTGGCCAGGATCGGGGGACACGGCTGGCTTATTGAGGCCGACCTATCCGCGCCAGAAGGCTCGTTTGAGCTCTGGCGGAAGGCTGTCGAGGCGGTCGGACGTGTTCACGGGCTCGTCAATAACGCGGGAATCCGCACAGAGATCTTGATCGACGCATCGGCGGAAGAATGGCGGTCCGCCTGGCAGAGGGAGTTCCAGATCAATTTCTTCGCCGCGGCAGATCTTTCCAAGGAGGCGATCCGCCACTTCAGGGCAAATGGCGGCGGCCGCATCGTCAATATGGCGAGCCGCGCCGGACAGCGCGGATATGCGGCGGACGCCATGCCTTACGGTGCTACGAAGGCGGCCCTCCTCAACCTGACAAAATCGATAGCCCGAAGCTTCGGTGCTGACGGTGTGGTGGCGGTTGCGATCGCTCCCGGTTGGGTAAGGACGGAGATGGCGGAGGATTTCATCGCGACCCACGGGAAGGCTCAGGCCGTCGCCGATATCCCGATCGGCGAGATGGCATCACCGTCCGAGGTCGCCGAACTGGTCGCCTTTGTTTTGCGCCCGAGCCAGACGTCGCTCAATGGGGCGACATTGGATGTCAACGGCGGAAGCTACATTCGATAAAGGGAAGGAAGTTTCCATGAGACGGTTTGAAGGCAACGTCGCCATTGTTACCGGTGCTGGTGGCGGGATCGGTTCGGCAATTGCGCGTCGGCTGGCATCGGAGGGCGCATTCGTCGTCGTCACCGACGTAAACGCCAAGGCTGCCGCGCAGGTCGCAAGCAGCATCGAGGTTGACGGGGGCGGCGCCACGACGATCGCGGCGGACATCTCGAAAAAGGAGGAATGTTTCGGGCTCGTGGCGAGGGTGTTCGAACTGAAAGGCCGGCTGGACGTTCTCGTGAACAACGCCGGCATCAATCGGCGTGGAAACTTGCTGTCACTCTCCGACGAGGATTGGGACTTAAGCTTCAAGGTCAATCTGGATTCGATGTTCCATCTGTGCCGCGCAGCACTTCCTCACATGATTGCGGCAGGCGGCGGCGCGATCGTCAACACAGCCTCGCAATGGGGGCTCTATCCGGCGCCGAACCACATCGCCTACAACACGACCAAGGCTGCGGTTGCAGCATTCACCCAGAACCTGGCTCGTGACTACGCGCCCGACAAGGTCCGCGTGAACGCTGTCTGTCCAGGCGAAATTCACACACCGATGTTGGAGGCGGGAGTGAGACGTTCCGGGAAGACGATAGCGGATCTCGACAAGCTGGTACCATTCGGCCGTATTGGCAAGCCTGAGGAAGTCGCTGCACTGGTCGCATTTCTGGCCTCAGATGAGGCGGCTTTTATGTGCGGATCGCTGGTCGAGATCACTGGTGCGCAGGCGGTTGCGTGAGCAACAAAGAATTCAAGCGCGACCAGTGTGTCGGATCACCGAACGGGGCGAGGGCGACTTCCGGGGGCTGTCGGCGCTGCCGAAGGGAAATAAGCCGACAGGGGTGACCCTGTCGCGGGCGGCAACCAACGGCACGCCGGTTTGTTTGCCGGTTGCGATCCAGTCGCGATTGCTTTCGGCGACTAAGTGCTGACCAGCAGAAGGATGTAGGCGATCACAGTGACCATCAATGCCCGGAACGCGTAGCTCACGCAGCGGTATTTTCCACGCGCTATGGTCGAAAGGATATCCGCATTCTCGACATACTGCTCGAACAGATAGCCCTTATCGCGTTTCGTTGCCGCCTCGCGAAAATGACCACGATGCTTGGGCCAAGCTCCCCAGAACAGGGAGGTCGAGGAGTTCACGTGACGCGGCAGAACCACCAGAATCGCTGAGAGGATAGAAACGATTGACGCCAGTGCCAAAGCGCCAGAGAGAAGTATGCCCTGTGGCGAGCCTTGGGCATAGCGACCCCAGGTAAAGACCTCACGTCCCTCGCTGGACGTTACTAAAAAGGCGAGCATAAAAGTAAAGATATAGGCGGCCTTCTGATCAGAAAGTTTGATTTGGTCGTAAAATATGTCGTTTATCTTCTTGATGTGGTCAAGATATTCCGACCCCACATCTTCAGTCGAAGGTACGCTGAACAAATAATCCGAGGAATTCTCAAAATCACTCACGCCGCACCCCCGTGCCAAAGTGTTTCCTTGATATTACACCTGCCATGCAAAGCAAGTCTGCCTTCTGATGTCCACTTGACTTTTCAAGTATAGGTAGACAAATCCTTGCGATATGAGGGGTAGATTTGCGAGATACGCGTGCGGGGGCACGGCGATCGTGGTGGCCGCGTTGTGCCTGGCGCAGCCGGCCGTGGCGGAGCCACTTCGGCGCACTGCGCGGGCTGCAGGCTCGGTCATTGACCGCAAGGCGGGCGAAGAAGTCCGCTTCATCGATCTTTCCAGCTGGCAGAACGTCGCCCTGCATCAAGACCTGCTTGGCGGCGACGTGCTTCGCACCAATGCCAATGGGCAGCTGGCGATCTTGTTTGCAGACCACACGCAGGTTCGCCTGGGCCGCAATTCCGCGCTGCAGGTGAAACAGATGGCTGCCGATGGCGAGACGGTTCTCAATCTGCAATCCGGCACGATGTGGGCACGCGCGCAGCGCGGCGGTCAGGGACTGACAGTGGAGACGCCGGCAGCAGCCGCCGCCATTCGCGGGACCGACTGGACGCTGACGGTCAAGGGCGACCAGACCTCGCTGATCGTGCTCGAGGGGCGGGTCGAGCTCAAGAACGAGCATGGCAGTGTCGAGGTCGCACAGGGGGAAGGGGCGGTCGCGACGATTGGGCAGGCACCGCGCAAGCTGGTCATCGTTGCCCCTGACGATCGCCAGCAGATGCTGTTTTATCTGACACTGCGCAGCGGCTTTACGTTCATGCCCGCTTCGCCGCTGCCGATGCAAAAAATGCGATCCGAACGCAGCCGCATCGAAGCCAAGGCACCGGAAGCAAGAACGTCAGAGGACTGGCTGACACTTGCCGAAGTGCAGATGTCGTTCGATGGGCGTCAGCAAGCGCTCAAGTCGTTGGCGAGAGCTCGGGCACTCAAGCTCTCAGCCAGCCAACGCGCCCGGGCCGATTTGATCGAAGCCCTGATCGCGGGCGCAGAAAAACGCTACGACGATGCGGCAAAACTGTTTTCGCGGGCTGAGCCGGCACTCGATCCTGCGCGTCGCAGCATTGCCGCCTATGGAGGCTACTATTCGCGCTCGCTACGCGATCCCGATCATGTGGAGAAGCCGCCAGCGACCATTACCGGTCCCTACGCCGCGGTGATGAAGGCCTATACCGCCGGCTTCCTCGAGGACATTCCCGCCGCCATCAAAATCATGAAAGAGGCGGAAGCGCGTTATCCGAGCGATTCGTCGCTGCCGGCTCTGCGCGCACAGCTTGCCATCTTGATCAACGACCAGGTCCAGATGCGCGAGGCGATCGAGCGTTCGCTTTTGATCGATCCCACGGATCCTGATGGGTTGCAGGCCCGTGCTCGCGTGCGCGCCGGCTTCGAGGGAAACCTCGACGGCGCACTTGAAGACCTGAACAACGCCATCAAAGTGGCGCCGGGCTCGTCGATGGCATGGAACGATCTCGGTCTGCTTCAGGATGCCCGGGGGGCCAGCCGTGAGGCGGAGGCTGCCCTCAAGAAGGCGATTGAACTCGATCCGGACGACCCGATCAGCCACGCCAATCTTGCCATCCTTTATCTTGATCAATCACGCATGAAGGAAGCAAAACGCGAGATCGACCTGGCATTGGCCGCCGATCCAGCCTTTGACGTCGCCCTTCTTGCCCGTGGACGCTACTATCTCCAATCGGGCGAACGGGACAAGGCGATCGAGGACCTTCTCGCCGCATCGACGGCCAATCCGGGCTATTCGCAAGCGCAGCTCATGCTGGCGGCAGGCCATTATGAACGAGGCGATCGGGATCCTTCAAATCAGGCTGTCGAGAATGCCGATCGACTGGACAAGAACGATCCCGTCATCTCGGCATTTCGAACCGCAGTTGCCATTGATGACTACGACGCTGATGGAGCGATCGCAAACGCCCAGGAGTTTTTAAGGCGGGCACGCGCTCGCGGGGGAGATTTCAGTGCACTCGGTGCCAACCAGGATGCCGGCTCTACGCTCAACAACGCCTTTCGTCTGCAGGGGCTCGATGCCTGGGGGCGATATTATGGCGATGCGGTTTTTGATCCGTTCGAAGGCAGCGGCTTTGTGGATCAGGCGCTTAAGGGCAGTATTAATCCGTTCAAGAATGCAATCACCTTCGGCGACAGCGTGATCGAAAACACGAGCAATGCAACGAGCTTTTCGTCGCTTTTTCAAGGACTTCTGCTCGACCCGCACATGTTGTCAGGCCGGTCGAGATCGGCCACGTTGCTGCGCACACCGTTTATTGAAGGCTCTGTTGGCGGCGGCATAAATAGCGTCGGCGGTCACACGGGACGCATTGGTGAGGCCGAGGTCCAGGGCTTTGCCAACCAGACAATACCGATCAGCTTCCTCGGCAATTTCGAGTGGGAGGAAATACCCGCTGAGGGAAGCTATCCCAACTCTGGCAGTTTTTCGACCGAGACCAAACTGCTGAACGCCAACGGATACCTCACGGCCACTCTCACCCCAGAGGATCGGGTGGTCGCCTTCGTCAACCAGACCCGCAGCGATTTTGACCTGAATTCGTTGAC
The DNA here is from genome assembly GCF_014197575.1 of Rhizobium sp. BK538. Lineage (NCBI taxonomy): Bacteria > Pseudomonadati > Pseudomonadota > Alphaproteobacteria > Hyphomicrobiales > Rhizobiaceae > Rhizobium > Rhizobium sp. BK538. The sequence goes on along the minus strand of NZ_JACIFT010000004.1, from coordinate 21,330 downwards.
GCTCGATCCATCGCCGTCGATCCGGCTGAACGCCGAGCTCTTCATCCCTCTCTTCGGGGTGCCGCTCGCGCCATCGGAACTGCCGCTTTATCGCAGTCAGCACAACAGTCTGGATAACCTCAACAGCGGCATAGGCTGGAGCCACACCTTCGGCTACCGAAATATCGTGAACGCGGCGCTTCTTTATTCAGACGTGAACTCGGAGAGCACGAGTGACTTCGAATTCGATCAATCACCGATATTCGGGGCCACCACTCCAGACCTGCTGCCGTTCGGACAAACGCGGCAAAGCCTGTCCTCCAAAAGTTACGTTGCCGCCGTCAGCCACAGCCTGGGCACGGACGACGGCCTGACTTGGCGATACGGTATCGAGGCAGGATGGATTGATACTCACAGCAGCACGTTCAACGAGCTTTACGAGCTGGTCCCGGTGTTTGTGCCCGATATCACGGACGGCCCGAACGACGCGTCCAGTCGAACAAATCTGGCCCGTGCTTACGTAGACCTGCTGCACGAGATTGCGCCAAACCTGACCGCAGAATATGCCCTGCATGCCACGCGGCTGGATGGAGATGGTGTTGACGTCAGTCGTCTGGAGCCACGATTGGGTGTCGCTTGGGCTCCGGTCGAGGATCAGTGGCTGCGCGCTGCGTTCATGCGCCAGAGCGTCGAAACAGGCGTACCGACACTTGCCCCGATCGGCATTGTCGGACTGCAGCCAAATCAGATTGCCGTCGGGATCGATGGCTATGTCGATACCGTGGCCTTGCAATGGGATTCCCAATGGACCGATAAGTTCTTCACGTCCATGAGCTATCAGCACCAGGAATTGCATGATCTGACGATCGGGCTGCCGCTGACGGCGCTGCCCGCGATTGATAGCCTACCCCTGGACAGGGGGAGCATTGATCGGGCAAGCATCACGGCAAATTTTGCGCTGGGGAATGGGTTCGGTCTTTCAGCAACATACGCCCGCATGGAATCGGAAAACAAGGATGAAACAAGCGCCAACTTTGGCGGGGCACTTCCGTTCATTCCGCGCAACTCAGGCCAAGTGGCGCTCACCTGGGTCAATGAAGCAAAGGTGAAAGCGACAATCGCCGCCAATTATTTCGGCAAGCGAGACGGCGACGACATCGGGACAGAGCTTGATGACTTTTGGACGCTTGATGCCAACATGATTTGGGAACCGTTCGACAAGCGCTTTGCTCTTGAAGTGGCAGCGTTCAACCTGCTCGACGAGGATTTTGAAGTAACCCCGGGTGTTCCTGGCTGGGGTCGTGCCGTAAAGGGCACGTTCAAAGTTCGATTCTGATGAACAAGGCCCAGACCCCTGGTCAATCTAGAGAATCTCCCGGCTGGCCATTCAGCAGCCGGAGCCTCCGACTGCTTGTCCTCATACTGGTGACCCTCATCGGAATCTCCCTGCTTTCGCGCCTGCCGGCGTGGCCGCTGCTGGAGCTGAAGTCCTTCGACTATTTGTCGACGGTCGACGACCTGCCGCCGCCGGAGGATGGGCCTGTCATTGTCGCGATCGACGAGCCTTCCCTTGCGGCAATCAATGCGCAGTGGCCTTGGCCGCGCAGCCTGCATGCCGAATTGATCCGGCAACTACGAGCAGCCGGCGCAAAGGTGATCGGCCTCGATATCATCATGGCGGAGCCCTCGTCAGTCGAAAACGATGCGGCGATCACTGCTGCAGTGGGCCCGGATGTGATACTTGCCGGCGACGAGACGCTCATCCAGACCCCGCAAGCCGATCAGTTGGTGAGAGCGACCCCACTGCCTCAACTGACGGCAGCCGGTGCTCGCACGGGCATAGCCTCGATCGAGCTTGGTGGGGACGGCGTCTTCCGGACGATTCCCCCTTACGAAGACGGCTTTGCCGTCACGCTTCTGCGGGCTGCCGGCAATGCTGTTGACACGATCCCGTCGAACTCAATGATCCAGACATTCGGCCCGGCGCGTAGCTATCCAACCGTCTCGTACTATCAGGCCCTCGACCCGAAGAACTTCCTTCCTGAGGGCACTTTCAAGGATCGCATTGTCCTGGTCGGCCTCAGCCTCCAGAATGCGCCGGAGATCGACAAGGGGGGCGCTGACGCCTTTGCCACACCGTACACGATGCATACGGGCAAGCTTACCGCTGGCGTCGAAATCCAGGCAACGATCTATGATAATCTTCGCCAGCGGATGTCTATCACCCGCACGGGCAGCGTGCCTTTTGTCGGCTTCGTCCTGTTTGCGGCCGCGCTGGCTGCAGCAACTGTTTGGAAATCCACCGGTTGGCTGACACTATTAGCAACCGTCGTCGCGATCTGCGCATTCGCGCTGCTCTCCTATGCGGGTCTACGCTTCGACCATTTTTTCGTATCACCGTTAGGGCCGACCATCGCATTTGTCTCGGTTGCCTTCGGACAAGCGGCTTTCGACTTTGCGGAGGAGCGCAGGAACAAGCAACGCATTACCCGAGCGTTTTCGCAGTACATTTCGCCCGATCTCGTCAAAAAGCTCTCTGACGATCCGTCGCAACTGAAGCTCGGCGGAGAAAGACGAACGCTGTCGGTCCTCTTCTCCGACGTCCGTGGCTTCACGACGATTGCCGAAACGATGAAGGACGATCCGGAAAGGCTGACGGGCTTGATCAACCGACTGCTGACGCCGCTCTCCGATATCGTCATGGATCACGGAGGTACGATCGACAAATACATGGGCGACTGCATCATGGCGTTTTGGAACGCTCCGCTCGATGACCCCAAGCACGCGCTCCATGCCGTTCAAGCATCGCTTGCAATGCAGACCGCTATTGGAAAGCTTAACAAGGAGCTTGAAGAGGAAGCCAAAGCAAGCGGCGCACCTCTGCATGTGCTGAAGATGGGCGTTGGCATCAACACGGGTGAATGTGTCGTCGGCAACATGGGGTCGAACCGGCGCTTCGACTACTCCTGCCTCGGTGACTCGGTCAATCTCGCCTCACGGCTTGAAGGAGCATCGAAGAACTACGGCGTGGCTATTCTGCTCGGGGAGGAGACCGCGCGGCTTGTCCACGGGCGTTACACCGTGGTCGAGCTTGACCGTATTGTCGTAAAGGGCAGAACGGTACCGTCGCCTGTCTATACGATCGTTGAAGATGCTCGGCCCGAGGACCTCGATGTGCACACCGATTTTCTCTGGGGCAAATACAATAAAACCTTGGGCGCTCTGGATAATATTTTCGACAGGTTGGAAACAGCCATTCCTTCTCTCCGACTCTACTATTCAATCGTGCGGGCAGAACTTTCTCGCTCAAACGATGAATAATTATAAGATCACCCCGAAGAGACCGCCTCTAGAATAATATCGTTACGTTTGGCAGTAGTGTGCGTAGCGTAGTCACTCGCTGGAAAGTTGATTTATCAGCTTGCCTGATGCATGGTTCTCGCTGAATTAGCGATTGCGCAACAAATGCGATACACGGTAGTTGACGGTTCTGATGTCTGTATAGTCGCCCGCTTCTTGGCAGAAGCAGAGTGCGAGCGCCAATTTTTCTCTACGCGATAGGCCGAGAAATGTGCGGATTATCAGCATTAATGACGATTCCGATGCAACAGCGCGATTGCACAGGCAGTTGGCAATGAGGAACCTTCGAGACGATATGTGAGGATCTCAGCGCCGTGAGGCCGTCGGCGCGCTCGATAGCGACGGTCCATTCAACGTCAACCATTCCTATCACGGTGACAACGTTTGCTTCCGCGACCTGTATGCCGGCCTGAAGCATAACTTCGCTCTGGATTGTACGTGACAATGCAGGATGCGTCGCAATCGCATTCGTCCTCCTTCTCCTCGTTGTGACACGAGCGCAGTTCTTCAATCCAGACGTTGAACGCATGTTTTATGATCTGAAGGCACCATTTCGATTGTCGCAATATGTATCTGGTGGATTGAATTGCCTCGTGATATTCAGGCGCCTCTAGTTTAGAACGTAAGTAAATTTGGAATGCGCAAAATGCGACAAATAAATGATGGGGAAGCTGTCCTCAATTTGATTGGCGATCGAGTCTGGAATACCGAGCTGGCCTTCCAATACCTCAAGGCTGTCGGCATGGCCGATACAAAGCGCACTGCCGAGCGACGGTTGCATGAGCTGGGTATTCTGCCGGCGGCTCTGATAGCCGAGGATTTGCGGGATGAAGTCGGAGAGAAGCCCATACAGAGTGTTTTGAATTCCGATTTAGAACGGCAGCGCTCCAAGCGAACACTTGTTCTATTCGTGCAGATTTTCGAGCGAGCGCAGTCCGCGTGCCTGCATGCCAACGACGCGCGGGGATCGCGTATCTGGGTGCCCATGGCAACGCCGGTTAGCTCAGCCGAAGTTGAGACTGCATTGGGAAAACTGCGGAAGCATGTCGGCAAGCCGATCGCCGTCTTTCCGCATGCGGCTCTCACAAGGTTCTGCCGCGAAATCCGTTCCAACGAAGAAATCGGCGTCCAGCTGCTGAGCTATTCGTCGCCCCTACCGGCCGCTGCGCCTATTCACGCTGTGTCATCAATGTCCGATCACCTAAAACGGCTTGAGTCCGAGAGCATCTTCATCATCCGAGAAGCCTATGCTGAGGCGCGCAATCCCGTCTTATTATACTCATTGGGAAAAGACAGCTCGGTACTCCTTCATCTGGTGCGCAAGGCTTTCTTTCCAGCGCCCCTTCCATTTCCACTCCTGCACGTGGATACGCGGTGGAAGTTTCGTGAAATGTACCAGTTCAGGGACAGTGTCCGGGCGAAAAGCGGCGCAGAGCTTATCGTCCACGTCAACCCCGAGGCGATCGAAAAAGATATTAATCCATTCGATCATGGGGTGGAACTCCACACAGCCATCACGAAAACCGAAGGGCTGAAGCAGGCCCTCGATCTTCATAGGTTCGATATCGTTTTCGGCGGCGCGCGCCGCGACGAAGAGAAATCGAGGGCAAAGGAGCGTGTATTCTCCTTCCGTGCTCGCAATCACGCTTGGGATCCGAAGAACCAGCGGCCGGAAGTCTGGAACCTCTACAATACCCGAAAGCGACCGGACGAAAGCATTCGCGTGTTCCCGCTTTCAAACTGGACCGAGCTCGACATATGGCAATACATCCATGAGCAGGCTATCCCCATCGTGCCGCTTTACTTCGCTAAAGAGCGACCGGTCGTGAACCGAAACGGCATGCTTTTGGTCGTCGATGATGATCGCATGCAGCTCTTGCCCAACGAACAAATTTCCGCCCGTAAAGTGCGCTTTCGAACGCTTGGTTGCTACCCGCTGACCGGGGCGATCGAGTCGGACGCATCGACTGTTCCCGAGATAATAGCGGAGTTGTTGCAATCTCGCTCGAGCGAAAGACAAGGACGCTTGATTGATACCAGCTCCAGTTCGAGCATGGAAAAAAAGAAGGCCGAGGGATATTTTTGATGCGACGCGCAATCCGAAATCAAGCCGCGCCGGCTAGAACGACCCAAGAAGTACTCGAAGCCTTCGACTCTCAACAGCGTTCGCAGGATCTATTGCGCTTTATCACCTGTGGTAGCGTCGATGATGGAAAGAGTACGCTTCTCGGGCGTCTGCTTTGGGAATCGCAGGTCTTGGCGGACGATCAGCTTGACGCGTTGAAGGCGGATTCGAAGCGATACGGAACTCAAGGCGAAAACATCGACTTCGCACTGCTTGTCGACGGCCTGTCGGCCGAGCGCGAACAAGGCATCACCATCGATGTTGCGTACCGATTCTTCTCTACATCACGACGGAAATTTATCGTCGCCGATGCGCCTGGTCACGAGCAGTACACGCGCAACATGGTGACCGCCGCCTCGACAGCGGATTTGGCGATTTTGCTGATGGACGTCCGAAAAGGATTGCTTACGCAAACCAAACGGCACGCTTACCTGGCATCCTTGCTCGGTGTTCGTCATCTGGTGCTGGCGATCAACAAGATGGACACTGTCGAATACGACCGCCAAATTTCATCGCAGCTGTCGGAGGCCATGGCTGACTTTGCAGCGACTCTGAATTTCGAAACATTTATGCCCATTCCGATCAGTGCCTTAAAGGGTGAGAACATAACGCACCGATCATCGAAAATGGCATGGTATGACGGCCCAACGTTGCTGGGGCATCTGGAGACGGTCCACGTGCAGCAGGCACCCTCAGACCGTTTCATCTTCCCCGTTCAGTGGATCAATCGGCCCGACGCCGGCTTCAGAGGCATCTGTGGAACGCTCTTGGAGGGCATGGCGCGCGTAGGTAGCAAAATAAGAAACACCGCGTCTGGCGAAGTCTCGGAAATCGCCGAGATAGTCACCATGGATGGACGCCAGGCGGAGGCTGCTGAAAGAAGCGCGATTACGCTCTGCCTCGAACGCGATATCGACGTGTCCCGAGGAGACGTGCTTTCGTTGGCCGACAACCCGCTGGAGATGACCGATCATTTCGAAGCGACGATTGTCTGGATGGATCTGGATCCGGGCCTTGTCGGACGGAGTTATGATATCAAGCTGTCCACTCAGTCCGCGACCGCTTCGATTTCCGGCATCAAATATCGTGTCGACATCAATACGCTCGGGCATGAGGCTGCACGGCAGCTAGCATTGAACGACATCGGGGTCTGCAATGTTTCCGTCAGCCGCCCGCTCGTTTTCGATACCTATTCCCGGTCGAAAGCGCTTGGAAGTTTTATCCTAATCGATCGTTTCAGCAACGCGACCGTCGCCGCCGGGATGATTCGGCACAATCTCAGGCGCGCTCAAAATGTCCATCGCCAAGCCTTATCCATCACCAGGGCTGATCGTGAGCGTTTGAACGGTCACACCGGCAAGGTGATTTGGTTTACCGGCCTATCTGGATCGGGAAAGTCGACGATCGCCAACGCACTCGAGCGCGAACTCCATAGATCCGGCCGGAGAACCTATATTCTCGATGGCGACAACGTGAGACAAGGATTGAACAAGGATCTCGGATTCACCGACGCCGACCGCGTTGAGAACATACGCCGGATCGCGGAAGTGGCAAAGCTGATGATGGACGCCGGAATTCTAGTCCTGACGGCGTTTATCTCGCCTTTCAAACGTGAACGCCAAATGGCGAAGGAATTGATAGGAGAAGAGAATTTCATCGAGGTTTACGTTGATACGCCGCTACAGGTCTGCGAAGACCGAGACCCCAAGGGATTGTACCGAAAGGCCCGGAGCGGACAGATTCCGAACATGACGGGCATAAACAGTCCGTATGAGCCGCCCGAGCAACCGGAAGTGAAGGTGAATGGTTCCACGAGTGATATTGACGATACCGTGAAGTATCTCCTCGCGATCCTCGACGTCCCCGACCGCAACTGAAGCAGAGCGTGTCCGCTTCCAAGATGTTGATGGTGTTGTGTTTCAAAACGCCATCCAGTAAAGGCGACGAGTTGATTAACAAATTCGGCTTCGAATGGGCATGAGAGACGACGTTGCCATCTTGATGGGCACTTTTCAGGGAGCGCGATTTCTTCCCGAGCAGTTGGAATCTATTCGCGGCCAAACCTACAGCAACTGGTCACTATGGGTTTCGGATGACGGGTCCACCGATACAACGCTCGATCTCGTGCGGTCGTTTGAAAAAAGTGTCCGGTCGCCCGTTCACGTTGTGAACGGGCCTCGTCGGGGTTTCATCCGCAATTTTTTGACGCTAGCCTGCAATCCGGCCATTGACGCAGCCTATTACGCTTTTTCTGATCAGGACGACATCTGGCATGCCGACAAGCTGGAACGCGCTGTCGCTTGGTTGAAGGAGCAGCCATCCGGTCTTCCGGCGCTTTACTGTTCGCGAACGCATACGGTGGATGAAACGGGTGTGTCGACCGGAAATTCTCCGCTTTTCACGCGCGCGCCGTCCTTCTCGAACGCGCTGGTACAAAGCATCGGCGGCGGCAATACGATGGTCATGAACCGCGCGGCGCGCGGGCTTCTGATTGAGGGCGGCGCCGAAGCAGATATTCCAAGCCACGACTGGTGGGCCTATATTCTGGTATCGGGCGCCGGGGGGCGCGTTCGATATGATGCTGAGCCGCGCATCGACTATCGGCAGCATGCAAGCAATCTCGTCGGGTCCAATTCCGGTTGGCAAGCTCGGCTTAAACGCGCGCGTATGCTGACGCAAAGCAGATTTTTGAAATGGAATGGCCAGCACGTCGCGGCGCTGCGAAGGGTCGAGCATCTCCTGACGCCGGGAAATCAAGCTCTCCTTGCAGACTTTCGCAGGATGAGGACAGAAGCACTTCCTATGCGACTCCGGATACTTTACAGGTCCGGGCTGCATCGGCAGACATTGGCAGGCAACTTTGGTTTGCTTGCAGCTGTAATCCTGAAACAGATTTAGACAATGGGTGTAGGCAAATGACGGTACTTGTGTCGGGTGGGGCAGGGTTCATTGGCGGCAATTTCGTTCTCGATTGGATTGCTCAGTCGGGCGAACGGATCGTAAACGTCGACAAGCTGACTTATGCCGGCAACCTCGACACGCTGAAATCGCTGCGGGGAGATGATAGGCATGTCTTCGCGCATGGTGACATCGGCGATAGAGAATTTATTGAAAGCTTGCTGCGGACTCACCATCCGCGGGCGATTATAAATTTTGCCGCTGAGAGCCATGTTGACAGGTCAATTCACGGCCCTGCCGCGTTTATCGAGACGAATGTTGTGGGCACGTTTAACCTGCTCGAAGCGGCTCGCGCGTTCTGGCAGGAGTTGAACGGCGACGAAAAATCAGCCTTCCGCTTTCTGCATGTCTCCACGGACGAAGTCTATGGCAGCCTCGGCGCCACCGACGCTCCCTTTAGTGAAAACAATCGTTACGAGCCCAACAGCCCTTATTCCGCAAGCAAGGCGGCGTCGGACCACTTGGTGAGAGCATGGCACCATACTTATGGCCTCCCGGTGCTCACCACCAATTGCAGCAACAACTACGGGCCGTATCACTTCCCAGAAAAGCTAATACCGCTGGTGATATTGAACGCACTCGCCGGCAAGCCTCTGCCAATTTACGGCGATGGCCAGCAGATCCGGGACTGGCTCTACGTGAAGGATCACTGCAGTGCGATCCGTACGGTCTTGGCCGATGGCCAAGTTGGCGAGGTCTACAATGTCGGCGGCTGGAACGAGAAGCCCAATTTGGCGGTGGTGCACACAATCTGCGACACGCTCGACGCGCTGAAGCCGCAGCAAGGGGGCGGGTCGTACCGCGATCAAATTGCCTTTGTTAAAGATCGTCCGGGTCATGACAGGCGATATGCAATCGACGCGCGCAAAATCGAGCGGGATTTAGGCTGGAAGCCTGCCGAGACTTTTGAAAGCGGCATACAGAAGACCATTTCCTGGTATCTCGACAACCAGGATTGGGTGGCGAATGTGACAAGCGGCGCTTATCGAGATTGGCTCACTAAGCAGTACGAGAGTTGACAATGCGTCCATTGTTGATCACCGGTGCCGATGGTCAGGTCGGCTTTGAATTGCGGCGCTCCCTTGTGTCACTTGGCGACGTGGTCGCATGCAGTCGTGCCGAGCTTGATCTGGAGAAGGAGGTAGATATTCTCGCTTCGCTGGAAGCCACAAGGCCTGCCGTCATATTCAACGCGGCGGCATATACGGCAGTCGACCGGGCGGAAGAAGATGTTGCGCGCGCGATCGCCGTCAACGGCGTTGCACCAGGCGTAATGGCGCGCTGGGCGGCGGATAATGACTGCGTGCTGATCCACTATTCAACGGACTACGTCTTTGACGGAACGAAAGATTCTCCCTACGTCGAGACCGATGACACGAACCCGCGATCTGTCTACGGGAAAAGCAAGCTGCAGGGCGAGGAGGCGGTGCGCGCGGCCGCAGGGCGGCATCTGATTATCCGCACCAGTTGGGTTTACGGCCACCATGGCCACAATTTTCTGAAGACCATCCTAAGGCTCGCCGGGGAGCGGGAAGCACTCCGCATCGTTGCTGATCAGGTAGGTGCGCCGACATCGGCAGCCCTTATCGCGGATACATCGGCGCATATCACAGAGAAGATTCTGTCGAACCAGAATGTTGGTTCGGGGATATACCACCTAACCGCGCAAGGCAGTGCCTCCTGGTATGATTACGCCTGCCACATTGTCGATAATGCGACCCAGCGCGGCTTTGGGGGACTGCTGCCGGCGAACAAGATCGAGCCCATATCAACGAGCGACTATCCTACGCCTGCAGCGCGCCCGCTCAACTCACGGCTAAATTGTGCCAAATTGATGGATTGTTTTGACTTGCAGCTGTCGCCATGGCAGGACGGCGTCGAAAAGGTCATCGGCCAGCTTGCGAAGGCAAATTAGGAGCAGTCGAGTTTGCCGGCATGGCGAAATCGTTGGCGCTGAGATCAAAGCAGCCGGAACTCAGTTTCCGAAACAAGGTTTTTGAAATGGCTAAGGCACGTAAGGGAATTATTCTTGCCGGTGGATCTGGGACGCGCCTGTACCCAGCGACATTGGCGGTCAGCAAGCAACTGCTGCCGATCTACGACAAGCCGATGATTTATTATCCGCTGACCACGCTCATGTTGGCCGGCATCCGCGACATACTTGTCATCTCCACGCCGCAGGACACGCCTCGGTTCGAGCAATTGCTTCAAGATGGAAGCCAGTGGGGGATCAATCTTGAATACGCTGTGCAGCCGAGCCCGGACGGCCTGGCGCAGGCTTTCCTGATCGGCGATGGCTTTCTGAACGATGCGCCGTCCGCCTTGGTGCTGGGCGACAACATATTCTATGGGCACGATTTCGCGAAGCTGTTGCATGGCGCAAATGCCGTGGCCCAGGGCGCGACGGTATTCGCATACCATGTCCAGGACCCTCAGCGTTATGGCGTGGTAGAGTTCGACGAGAACGGCCGCGCAATAAGCCTCGAAGAAAAACCCAAGCTGCCGAAAAGCAATTATGCGGTCACGGGCCTTTATTTCTACGACAATCAGGTCGTCGATATCGCCAAATCGATCAAGCCCTCGCCGAGAGGCGAGCTAGAAATAACGGACTTGAACGCCGTCTATCTCGGTAGGCGCCAGCTGGATGTTCAGACGATGGGCCGTGGCTATGCCTGGCTGGATACCGGCACGCACGAATCGATGCTTGAAGCCGGCCACTATATAGCGACGATGGAAAGCCGTCAGGGTTTGAAGGTTGCATGCCCCGAGGAGATTGCCTTTCGAGGTGGCTGGATCGACGGGGGACAACTCGAAGCCTTGGCCGAACCGCTGAAGAAGAACTCTTACGGCCAATACCTTCTGCGCATACTTCACGAGAAGGTATTCTAGTCCGATCCGGGATCGCTTCCTCGTGTAAATATGAAAAGAGAGCCATGAAGGTTATCGACACCAGCATACCGGACGTCAAGATCATCGAGCCGACGGTATTCGCCGACGATCGTGGATTTTTCTTCGAGAGTTTCAACCAAAAAACATTCGAAGCAGCAATTGGCCGATCCGTTTCCTTTGTCCAGGACAACCATAGCCGGTCCATGCTGGGCGTCCTGCGAGGCCTGCACTATCAGCTTGAGCCGCACGCGCAGGCCAAGCTTGTTCGTGTATCGATCGGGGCCGTGTTCGACGTTGCAGTGGATATTCGACGGTCGTCACCGACATTTGGCCGATGGTTCGGAGTCGAGCTGTCGGCTGAAAACAAGCGTCAATTCTGGATCCCGGAAGGATTCGCTCACGGATTCGTCACACTCACGGAGCATGCCGAATTCCTATATAAGACGACCAATTATTATGCACCCGAGAGTGATCGCGGGATCAAATGGGATGACCCGACAATCGGGGTAGACTGGCAGGGCTTTAGCGAGCCCATCCTTTCGGCCAAAGACAGTCAGCAGCCGCTGCTTTCAGACGCGGAGACGTTTAACTAATGCAGGCATTTCGTGCCACGCCCATTGAAATGGTGGCAAGCGCTTGGCGCAATCGCGGGCTGATATCCGCTCTTACACGCAGAGAGGTCATTGGGCGATACAGGGGCTCGGTACTGGGAATACTTTGGTCGCTGTTCAATCCAATCTTCATGCTCGCCGTCTACACGTTCGTATTTGGCGTGGTTTTCAAGGCGCGGTGGGGCGATGCTGACGAAACCAAGGCGGAATTTGCATTGGTCTTATTCGCCGGCATGATTGTTTTTAACTTTTTTGCTGAATGTGCGCTCAAGGCGCCGGCGCTCATTCTCGGAAACGTAAACTACGTAAAGAAAGTCGTATTCCCGCTTGAGATTTTGTCCTGGGTAAATGTCGGGTCTGCCTTGTTTCACACCCTAATCAGCATCTGTGTCTGGATTGCTTTCTACTGCATCGAGATAGGGCTTCCTCACCCAACGCTGTTGCTTTTTCCCTTTGCTCTGTTGCCGCTCGTTTTTCTTGCAGCGGGCTTGGGTTGGCTACTGAGCTCTCTTGGCGTCTTTCTCAGAGACATCGGCCAGATTGTCGGGATACTGACGACCGTGACGATGTTCTTGTCGCCGATCTTTTTTCCCGCATCGGCGTTGCCGGAGGCTTATCGACCCCTCCTCGGCATCAATCCTTTGGCACCAGCAATCGCACAGATGCGTGATGTCCTGTATTGGGGAAACCTACTATATCTGCCGTCCTATCTCGTATATTTATTCTTCTGCATTGCCTTTGCTTGTCTAGCATTTTCGTGGTTCCAGAAGACGCGAAAGGGCTTTGCAGATGTCCTCTGATATAGCGTTGCGCGTGAACGACCTTGCAAAGTGCTATCAGATCTACAGCAAGCCTCGCGATCGCCTCATGCAGATGTTCGCCGGTAGGCGACGGCAGTTTTTCAAAGAATTCTGGGCTCTTAAAAATGTCTCCTTCGAGATTCGCAAAGGAGAGACGGTAGGTATTATCGGCCGTAACGGTTCCGGAAAGTCGACTTTGCTGCAGATGATTTGTGGCACATTAAATCCTACAGCCGGTTCGATCTCGACAAATGGTCGTATCGCTGCTTTGTTGGAACTCGGAGCCGGGTTCAATCCTGAATTTAGCGGCCTCGAGAACGTCTATCTAAATGCTGCTGTCTTGGGCTTAACAAAGGAAGAAACAGATCATCGCCTTGAGAGCATTCTTCGGTTTGCCGAGATTGGCGAGTTCATCGATCAGCCAGTCAAAACATATTCCAGCGGTATGCTCGTACGTTTGGCCTTCTCGGTCGCAATTAACGTGGATCCACAAATCCTGATTGTCGACGAAGCTCTCTCGGTTGGGGATGAACTCTTTCAACGAAAATGCTTCTCTCGCATAGAAGCGATCAAGCAAAGCGGTGCGACAATCCTTTTTGTCTCACATTCCGCAGCGGCTATCGTTGATTTATGCGATAGGGCGATCCTTCTCGATGCAGGCGAGCTGATCGCCTCGGGCGTGCCGAAGCAAATTGTTGGAAATTATCAAAAGCTGCTTTACGCGCCCGCGGATCAACGCGCAGAGATAAGAAGCCGAATACAGAGCGGTCTCTCGAGCGTGGCAGATAAGATTGGAGTGGAAATCGACGAAAATCCTCCAGGCAAAAGCGAAACCGATGAAGTATTTGATCCAGGTTTGCGGCCTTCGAGCACAATCGAGTATTCGAGCAATGGTGCTGAAATTGAAGCGCCTGGGATATATACGCACTCCGGTCGGCGGGTGAACAATCTGATAGGAGGGCGTCGATATGTCTACAGATATGATGTCCGGTTTAATACAACCGCGACCAACGTCCGTTTTGGCATGTTGATCAAGACGATTACCGGTACGGAAATCGGCGGCGCTCACTCTGCCAACAGGGCACATGAAGGCCTTCCGATTGCAAAGGCTGGCGAAGTTTACGCCGTCTCGTTCGAGTTCGATTGCCGGCTCAATCCTGGTGTCTATTTTCTAAATGCCGGTGTTCTCGGTGCAATCACCGAAGAAGATATCTATCTTCATCGGCTGCTGGATATCGATATGTTTCGCGTCTTACCTGACGCCTCCAGTCTGGCGACGTCGATCGTCGACCTCAATTGCCTGCCGAGTATAGAGCATCTGTCATGATTGAAAAAAAACTGGTCATCGTTTTGGGCATGCATCGCAGTGGAACCAGTGCCATCACCAGTGCGCTAAGACTACTTGATGTCGATTTAGGGGAAAATCTCCACAAGGCAGGTCCTGACAATCCCAAGGGGTTTTGGGAAGACGAGGATTGTCTGGAGATCAACGAAGCTCTGCTTAAGCACCTGGGTTCCTCCTATGATGGCCTCGCTTTTTCCTGGAGTGACTTAGGCCAATCGTCCAAGCTGGATGAGCTGCGGCAAAGAGCGGTGGAAATCGTCAAGCAAAGACTGGCGACAAGCGGTAGCGGATGGGGATTTAAGGATCCCCGCACGTGCAGACTGCTTGCGTTTTGGCAGGAAGTCTTTCGTCTGTGCGAATGCAGTGTCCATTATGTCATTGCATTGCGCAACCCGCTGAGCGTCGTGCAGTCACTCGAAAAGCGAAATGGCATCCCGGCCGAGAAGACCTATCTCCTTTGGTTGCAGCACACGATGCCATCTTTGTTGTTGACGCGGGGTGCACCAAGGCTTGTCGTCGATTACGACCGCTTCATGGAGCAACCTTACGAACAACTGAATCGTATCGCCAAGATGCTCGACACGGCGATACCACCACGCGACGCGCGGGCCGTCTTGGATTTCGAAAAGCATTTCTTGGACCGGGATCTTCGAAATTCGCATTTTGGACAAGCTGAGCTCGCTTTAGACAAGCGTGCTCTTCCGGCGGTCAAAACTGTCTACGATTTAGCTTCACTTGCCGCAACAGATAAGACCGCGATCGACGATCCGGCTTTTCTGGAAAAAATTCAGCTTCAGAATAATTTATTGATGCAAGCCTCTCCGATAATTGACTACGCCAACGCCTTGGAACACGAACGGTCGGATTTGTGGGCGTCCGCGATACTACATGGTCAGGAATTGGAAGATGCCGAGCGTCGGCATGCTGAAGAGTTGGAGAATGTCGCCCGACAATATCAAGGCAGCATAGGGCAACTTGAAGCAACCATAGGCGCTCTTACGCAAGGCCTAGCGGATGCAAAGCAGGAACTTCGAGTGGTTTTGGAAAGCACATCCTGGAAAGGTTCAGCACCAGTTCGCGTTCTCCAGCGTTTATGGTCAGCTAAGAGACACAGGGCCGTTCGGCTTTATCTTGAAACGGAACTTAGAAAGCTGTGGCACCGATTGCCGATCCGTGTCGAATTCAAGCTACGCCTCAAAGAAAGCCTTTTTCGCCGCTTTCCGTCAGCGTTTAAACGGAGTGATGCCTATCGGGCGTGGTATCGGCTGAACGGACCTGCTCTAGACACAGGAAACGCTGGATTCACCAATACATCCGGCTCGCCTGTCGACGATGACGGCCTGTATGTCCCCCTGACGCACGTTCCAATTCCCGACTCACTCGCGGCCAAGGTCATAGCGTTCTACCTGCCTCAGTTTCATCCTATCAAGCAGAATGACGAGTGGTGGGGTGAAGGCTTCACGGAGTGGACGAATGTCAAACCCGCCCTACCTCAATTCGAAGGGCATTATCAGCCCCACGTGCCGGACGAGCTCGGGTATTACAGCCTGCTGGATAAACAGGTGCAGCGCCGACAGATCGAATTGGCAAAGCTCTATGGTGTAAGCGGCTTTTGCTTCTATTACTATTGGTTCGCAGGAACGCGGTTATTGGAGCAACCGATCGAGAATTATCTCCAGGATGAGAGTCTCGATCATCCTTTCTGTCTTTGCTGGGCAAACGAGAACTGGAGCCGTCGCTGGGACGGAAAAGACAGCCAGATTCTCATTTCACAGGAACATTCGCCCTCCGATGATATTGCCGTTGCCGAAGATCTCTCCCGATATGTAAAAGATCGGCGCTACATCCGCATTGATGGGCGGCCGCTCATTCTTGTCTATCGCCCAAGCCTGTTGCCATCGGCGAAGGAAACGGCGGCGCGCTGGAGGCAGTGGTTCCGAGACCAGGGCATTGGCGAAATCTACCTCGCCTACACGCAGTCGTTCGAAGCCGTGGATCCAGCGGCATATGGCTTTGATGCTGCAATCGAATTTCCGCCGAACAATTCCGCACCGCCGAATATCACGCATGAAGTCAACTCCGAAGGTACCGGCTTCCAAGGCATGGTCTACGACTGGTCGATCTTTCCCAAGCGCGCTTCGAAATACAATAAGGTAGGCTACAAGGTATTCCGAAGTGTTTGCCCGTCATGGGACAACACGGCCCGCCGGAAGAGCAAGGGAACTGTCTTTCTTAACAGCACGCCAGATGCATATCGGCAATGGCTCGAAGCGGCAGTTGTGGAAACGGTCAAGAGTGCGTCCTCCCCGGACGAAAAGCTAATTTTCGTCAATGCTTGGAATGAGTGGGCCGAAGGGGCGCATCTCGAGCCGGATCAGAAATATGGATACGCTTGGCTGGATGCCACCCGACGAGCGCTAACTGGCGAACAGAGCGATTATAGCAGACGGCGTATGGCGGTCATATCGCACGATGCCCATCCTCACGGTGCGCAGTTTCTTGCGCTGGGAATGGCACGTTCTCTGGCAAATGACTTGAAATTCGACGTTGACGTAATCCTGCTCGGCGACGGTCGTTTGCGACCGGATTTCGCAAGGTATGCAACCGTGCATGATCTGCTGCCTGGTGACCAATTTGCAGAGTCTGCTGGCAAGATAGCAGACATGCTTTGGGCTAAGGGTGTCAGACACGCTATCGTCAATACAACGGTAGCCGGTTCCATCATAGAAACCTTAGCCGCTAGAGGGATTTATTGCATCAGCCTTATCCACGAAATGCCGGGAGTGATAGCAGCAAACAATCTTGAGGACTCTGCTCGGTCAATCGCCGAATCGGCTGATCGTGTGGTCTTTCCCGCGCCATTGGTTGAAGATGGATTCCGTCAATTTGCGAAGCTTGCAGCTGAGAAGCGCGTACTGCGACCGCAAGGGCTGTGGCGTAGAAACCACTATCGTGCCCAGCGGAGCGAGATCAGAGCCGAGATTCGCCGTACACTTGGTGTTCCTTCTGAAGCACCGCTCATCCTTGCGGTCGGTTATGCTGACCGCAGGAAAGGTGTCGATCTATTTGTCCGCGCTGGATTGAAGATCGTGGAGCGGCACCCGAATGCCGTCTTTGTATGGATTGGGCATTGGGACGAGACGTGCAAAGAGGATATCGAGCAACTCACAAAAGACTCTTCCAAGTCGTTCTTCTTCCTTGGCTATGAGCCTCGCACTGCCCGCTATCACGCGGCAGCAGATGTATATGCGCTGACGTCGCGAGAGGATCCTTTCCCAAACGTCGTTCTTGAGTCATTCGATGCCGGAGTACCCGTGGTCGCTTTCGCCGGAACAGGCGGCGGCGCAGATTTAGTCGCGAATACCGGCGGACGTGTTGCCGAGCGGGAGAACGCGGCTGCGTTTGCGGAAGCCGTTATTGATCTTCTCGACGATCGGTCGCTGGCTCGATCATTGGGTGAAGAGGGGGCCAATCTGGTGGATGCGAATTATGCATTCCGAGATTATCTCTTCGATCTCTGTGCTCTTGCCAATATCCGGCTGCCGCGAATTTCCGTCGTGGTGCCAAACTATAATTACGCCCATCACATCCGCGAGAGATTGAATTCAATTGTCGGTCAGACACTGCCAATTTTTGAGCTGATAATTCTTGATGACGCTTCAACCGATGATAGCGTCGCAGTCATAACGGCCTGGATGGAAGAAAATAACGTTGAATGCCGGCTTCTCGTCAACAGCCGAAATTCCGGGAGCGTGTTTGACCAGTGGGCTCGAGGTGTCGAGCTAGCGCGCGGTGAGTTTGTGTGGATAGCGGAAGCAGACGACCTCAGCAGCTCGCAATTCCTCGAAACGGTGATTGCACCGATGGAACGCGACCCAGATGTGAACCTCAGCTACTGCGAGAGCCAACAGATCGACGAGCACGGCTCCAAGCTTGCGCGCAGTTACGGCAATTACCTAAATGGTTTTGGTGACGGCCATTGGGATGCACCCTACGTCGAAGAGGGCACCGACGAGTTGGCTCAATACTTGGCGGTGCAAAATACTATCCCAAACGTGAGCGGCGTGCTTTTTCGTCGCGAGGCAATTGCGAAAGTGCTCCGCGAGCATATTGACGAAATACGCGCCTTGCGGCGCGCAGGCGATTGGTTGGCCTATTTCAATGTGCTGAGAAGCGGGAAGATTGCTTTCAGCCCCCGCGCACTAAATCTTCACCGGCGTCATCGAAAGAGTGTCGTCGGCGGAAGCAACGCCGCGAGCCTTGTTGATGAGATCGCGGCTGTTCAGAAAATCGTCGCGAAATCGTCGCCCATTGGCCCGGAGACGGCCGAGCGGGCTTCCGCCTACTTGCAGCAGTTAAGAGAGCAGTTTCGACTTTGACAGTATCGTTGAATAAACCAAAAATGACAGAGGCCCGTGATCTTTCGAACGAAAGATGCGTTGTACTCGGTGCGTCTGGCTTCATCGGTAGGAACCTGTGCCGCGCGCTCCGCGTACATAGCTCATCCATCAAGGCCTTTTCGCGGGAGTCGGTGCAGATCGACGGCGTCACTTGGCAGTACGGCGACTTTCTGAACGATCTAGACGTAGATCACGCGGTAGCAGGTGCTGAGACCGTGTTCCATCTTGTATCAACGACTGTTCCGGCAAGTTCGAACGCAAATCCTCATTCTGATGCGCAGCAGAATATCCTCCAGACCATTCGGCTTCTCGACGCGTGCCGCGATCATGGTGTGAAGCGAGTCATTTTCGCGTCTTCAGGTGGAACTGTCTATGGTGAGGTCCGCGAAACTCCCATCCCCGAAACCCACCCCACTCTGCCCATATCCGGTTATGGCATCAGCAAGCTAACCTGCGAACGGTATCTGCATCTTTACGAAAAGATGCACGGCATCAAGGGGATCTCTTTGCGCATCGCCAATCCCTATGGCCCCTTTCAGGAAAGCCGAAAGAAGCAGGGGGTCATAGGCCATTTTATCAATAGCGCTCTAATGCAACAGCCTGTGGAGATATGGGGGGACGGCTCGGTCATCAGAGACTATCTTTATATTGACGATGTCGTGGAAGCGATGATCCTAGCTGCTGGGTATGACGGAGCTGAGCGGGTATTCAATATAGGCAGTGGTATTGGCCATAGTCTGAACGACATCGCACTCTTGATCTCGGAGGCATTAGGCCTTGATTTAGAAGTTGTTTACAAGGAGTTTCGCTCGGCGGACGTATCCAAGAATGTTCTTGATTGCTCTCGCGCTGAGCGCGAGTTGAACTGGCATTCGCGCCACAGTATCCAAGTTGGCATTAAAAAAACGGTCGCTTGGTATCGAGATAAACTTGTACGGGCTAAGGCGAGCGAATAGTTGGCGAGCGGCGCCCTTCACGGACGGTAACAAACGGATTAACATAATGATTTCGGACGAAGAATGGTATGCCACAATTTGCCGAAGCTACAAGAATCCGCCGGTGTTTCTCAACGACCAGAAACTACCGGGCTTCCCATCTGATACCACCCAGATTAATACCACCGGTCAGGCAGGACCAGCTACCCTGAGAGAGGCATTCGTATTTTACGCTGATTGCGCTCGTGTTTTCGCAGTAAGCACCCGATTGGCGCCGCCTGCCGAATAGCGCCTTGATGGCCTAAGACACGTCATTAACGACGTCGTTAGCGACGTATCTTAGGCGAGGTATGGGATGCGTGTGGAAATTCTTGGTCAGGAACGTCGTCGGCGTTGGGGTGACGAGAAGAAGCTCGACGTTGTCATGTCGGTGGGGCTCGACGGTGCGACGGTTACTGAGGTTGCCCATCGGCACGATGTGACCCGGCAGCAGATTTACGCCTGGCGGCATGAGCTGAAGAAGAAGGGTTTGTTGCCGCCCACGGCCGATACGGTCTTCCTGCGCGTAGATACGTCCGCCATGGACGACGCCGCGCTCGGGCGTGAGGAGGTTGCGCGCGAGCGTAAGCACCCGATTGGCGCCGCCTGCCGAATAGCGCCTTGATGGCCTAAGACACGTCATTGACGACGTCGTTAGCGACGTATCTTAGGCGAGGTATGGGATGCGTGTGGAAATTCTTGGTCAGGAACGTCGTCGGCGTTGGGGTGACGAGAAGAAGCTCGACGTTGTCATGTCGGTGGGGCTCGACGGTGCGACGGTTACTGAGGTTGCCCATCGGCACGATGTGACCCGGCAGCAGATTTACGCCTGGCGGCATGAGCTGAAGAAGAGTGAGCGCGACGAACAGCCCACCTTTTCTTTTGTGATGGGGGCCGCGAGATAAGCTCCTTGATCGATAGGAGCGGAACGGGATGGTTGGAGATCGCACTGATGCCATGCTTGAAGTCATGGATGAAGGCATGCATGAAGCCAGGCATGAGGGAAAGTATCGTCGGATCGAGGTGATCACCGGTCGGCGCCAGCGGCGGAATTGGACTGATGAGGAGAAGGCGCGGATCCTTGCGGAAAGCGCAGAACCTGACGTGAACATCTCGGCCGTTGCCCGGCGCTGGGGCGTCAATCGCGGCTTGCTGAACGTCTGGCGTCGGGACGCTGGACTGACCTCTCAACGAACCGCAAAGACCTGCGCGCAGCAGGCGATGTTCGTGCCGGTGACGGTGGTTGGCGATCGAACGCCTCCTGGGAGCTCGCTGTCGGATGTCGCCCCCTTCTCCGCGGGTCGGATTGAGATCGAGATGGCTGGCGCGCGCATGACGGTTATCGGCTCGGTAGCGCCTGAGTTGGCACAAGCGATGGTGGCGGCATTGCGAGGGCGCCGGTGATCGGAGTTTCGGCAAATGGCGTGAAGATCATGGTTGCGACGCAACCTGTCGACTTCCGGCGCGGCATGAATGGCCTGGTGGCTTTGGTGGCGTCAGCGCTTGCGGCCGATCCCTATTGTGGCGACGTGTTCGTGTTCCGCGCCAAGCGTCTGGATCGACTTCGCTGCATTTACTGGGACGGATCAGGCATGATCCTGGCAACGAAATGGCTGGAGTCGGGCAAGTTTGTTTGGCCGCCGATCCGCGATGGCGCGATGCAGATGAGTGCCCAGGAGTTCTCGCTTTTGCTTGATGGTATTGACTGGACGCGCGTCAAACGAAACGCGGTGAGGAGGCCCTCAAAAGCAGGCTGATCCTATTGGTTTTGCTTGAAGATTCAGGCTCATATGGTAGGGTCAGTCATGCCGCTTCGACCCGATCCCTTGCCCCAGGATGCTGTGCAATTGACCCGGATCATTCTCTCGCTCGACGAGGAGAATGCCGAT